>JBEKZS010000065.1:0-22832 GCA_049509635.1 Roseiarcus sp. | reverse complement strand
GATTTCATCGCGCGCGCGCCCGAGGACGTGATCGAGGAGAATCGCGAGCGGCGCGAGGCTGCGCTCGAGCGGATCGCCAAGCTCGAGGCCGCGCAGGCGCGGCTCGAGGGGCTTTAGCCCCGCGCGGCGAGGCCGCGCAGCGCTGCGGCGCGAATCGCGTCGATCTCCCGGCGATAGGCTTCCGCCGACCCGCCCTTGAAGATCGCCGAGCCGGCGACCAGCGCGTCGGCGCCCGCAGCGACCACCGCCTCGGCGTTGTCGCGGCCGATCCCGCCGTCGACCTCGAGCGCGATCGGCCGGTCGCCGATCATCGCGCGCACCCGGCGGATCTTGTCGATCATCGCGGGGATGAAGGCCTGGCCGCCGAAGCCGGGATTGACGGTCATGACGAGGATGAGGTCGAGCCGGTCGAGATCGTAACCGATCGCGCCCTCCGGCGTCGCCGGATTGAGCGCGACGCCCGCCTTCTTGCCGAGCGCGCGGATCGCCTGCAGCGAGCGGTCGAGATGCGGGCCGGCCTCGGCATGGACGGTGATCCGGTCGGCGCCCGCCTTGGCGAAGGCTTCGAGATAGGGATCGGCGGGCGCGATCATCAGATGGACGTCGAAGGTCTTCTGGGTCAGCGGCCGCAGGCTCGAGATCACCGGCGGCCCGAACGAAATGTTGGGCACGAAATGTCCGTCCATCACGTCGAGATGGTGCCAGTCGCCGCCCGCCTGCTCGATCGCGCGGATTTCCTCGCCGAGCCGCGAGAAGTCGGAGGCGAGGATCGACGGCGCGATGACGATTGGCGAGGCCATGGGTCTATTCCCTGGGTTCGGCGATCGAGGGCGCGATCATCGCGGCCGTTTGCGCGCTGCGCCTGCGGCCGAGCTCGACGAGCAGCAGCGCGACCGCGGCTGCGCCCGCCGCGAGCGCGGCGGCCTGCGCGGCCGCCGGCCGCCCGGCGCTGAGAAGCGCGAGCGCGCACAGCGCGATATTGCACGCCGTCACCCGCGCGATCACCTGCCAGACCGAAAGGCCGGCGCGATTGGCGCGCTGGTAGAAATGGTCGCGATGCGCCTGCCAGAACCGCTCGCCGGCGACGAGGCGGCGCAGCAGGGTCAGCGTCGCGTCGGCGATATAGTAGAGGAACGGCAGCAGCGCGGGCGCGGGGCCGCGGGCGCCGGCGACGACCAGCAGCGCGACGGCGGCGAGCAGGCCGAGCGGCAGGCTGCCGGAATCGCCGAGGAACAGCCGCGCGCGCGGCCGGTTCAGCAAGGAGAAGCCGGCGAGCGCGCCGGCGCTGGCGAGGCATAGCGCGCCGACCCATTGCGGCGGCCCGTCGAGCCCAGCGAGCAGAAGAGAGACCGTCGCGAAAGCCGGCACGAACTGGCTGACGGTCATCAGATCGATGCCGTCCATGAAATTGGTCAGGTTGATCAGCCACAGGATGCCGATCAGCGCGGCCGCCGCGACCAGCGGCGCCGGCACGAACCACAAGATCGAAGCAAAGTCGCGCGGCGTCGCGGCGAGCGCGAGCGCCGCGGCGGCGGCCTGGACGAGCAAGCGGAACGCCGCGCCGAGCGGGCGCAGATCGTCCCAGGCGCCGAGCAGGGCGAGCAGGCCAAGCGCCCCGACCAGACTCCAGGCGAAGCCGTCCGGCCTGACGCCTTCCGCGCCGACCCGCGCGCCGAATGCGACCAGGATCGCGATGGGGACGACGACGAGGCCGCCGCCCTGCGGGGTCGCCTCGACATGGCTCGAACGCGCGCCGGGAACGACGAGGAACAGCCGGCGGAACAATGGGATCAGGCTCGCACAGAGGATCCCTGCTGGAACGAACGAGGCGATGAGAACTGAGATGGCCACGCAGGCGCTCCAGCGGATCGGCGATGCGCGGCCTCGATACGACGGCGGCGGCGCCCCGGCAAGCGGCGCCCTGCCCATGCGCGAAGCAGTCGCCGCGACTATGGGCGGTCGAGGCGCAAGTTTGGGCAGCGGAGTCCCGCCTTTCCCGTGTCAGACTTGCGCCATCAGCGCATGCGTCACGAGGAGCGCCGCCATGGCTTCGCCGCCCGACCGCGTCGATGAGGTTCTGCCGCTGCCGAGGCTGCTCGCGCTCGGCCTCCAGCACGTGCTGGTCATGTACGCCAATGCGGTGGCGGTGCCGCTGATCGTCGGCGGCGCGTTGCATCTGCCCAAGGAGCAGATCGCAATGCTGATCAACGCCGACCTGTTCGCCTGCGGGATCGCCACCCTCGTCCAGACGGTCGGGATCGGTCCATTCGGCATCCGGCTGCCGATCATCATGGGCGTGACGGCGGTTTCGATCTCGCCGATGCTCGCGATGGCGGCGATGCCGGGGGTCGGGCTCAACGGCATCTATGGCGCGGTGATCGTCGGCGGCCTGTTCGGGCTCGCGGTCGCCCCGTTCGTGCGCTACGTGCTGCGCCTGTTTCCCGCTGTGGTCACCGGAACGATCATCACCATGATCGGGGTCGCGCTGATGCGGGTCGGCGTCGGCTGGGCGGGCGGCGGCGCCGGCGCCGCCGATTTCGGCGCCGCCGGCTATCTCGCGGTCGCCGCCTTCGTGCTCGCGGTGATCCTCGTCGTCATCAAATTCGCGCGCGGCTTCCTCGCCAATATGGCGGTGCTGATCGGCATCGCCTGCGGCTATCTCGTGACGATCGCGCTCGGCTGGACCGATTTTTCCGGCATCCAGAACGAGCCCTGGGCGCGGATCGTGCTCCCCCTGCAATTCGGCGTGCCGACCTTCTATCTCGTGCCCTGCCTCACCATGTGCCTGGTCGTGACGATCGTGTTCATCGAGGCGACCGGCATGTTTCTCGCGCTTTCCGCGATGACCGGCCGCGCGGTCGGCGCGACCGAGATCACCCGGGGCTTGCGCGCCGACGCGCTCGGCACGCTGATCGGCGGCGTGTTCAACACCTTTCCTTACGTCTCCTACTCGCAGAACATCGGCCTCGTCGGCGTCACCGGCGTCTACAGCCGCTGGGTCTGCGTCGCCGGCGGCTGCATCATGCTGGCGATCGGCCTGATCCCGAAGCTCGCCTTCATCGTCGCCTCGGTGCCGCCATGCGTGCTCGGCGGGGCCGGCTTCATCATGTTCGGCATGGTCGCAGCCACCGGCATCAAGATCCTCGCCACCGTCGACTATGCGGGCCAGCGCAACAACGTGCTGGTCGTGGCGATCGCGATCGGCTTCGGCCTGATCCCGATCGTGTCGCCGACCTTCTTCCACGTCATGCCCGACGTGTTGAAGCCGATCTTCGGCGACGCGATCATCCTGACCTCGATCAGCGCGGTGCTGCTCAACGCTTATTTCAACCGGACGACCAACGAGGACGCGCAGCGCGAGGCGATGGTCGCGGCGCGCGAGGCGGAGGCGATCTGAGCCGCCGGGCGGGCGCCGTCACTCCGCCGCCGCGGTTTTCGCGCCGCCCGCGGTCTGCGCCTCGCTGAGCGCCCACAGTCTCTCCTGCACGGCGACGTCATCGGCCTGCCGGGCCGGCGCGACCGGCTTGGATTTGGCGAAATACTTGCCGCTGACGCCGGCGACTTCGGGCGAGGAGGCCAGATAGATCGAGGTCGCCGCGCCCTTGGCCGGCGAAATGAGGAAGGGGCGGGCAAGGCTGACCAGCGTCTTGACGAGGCCGCTGGTGTTGTGGCCGAAGCCGGTCGCCACGACCCCGGGATGCAGGCAGTTGGCGGTTACGCCCGTGCCGGCGAGGCGGCGCGCGAGCGCGAAGGTGAACAGGATGTTGGCGAGTTTCGACTGCGCATAGGCGCGCATGCCGCCGAAGGATTTCTCGCCCTGCAGATTGTCGAAGGCGATCGCCCCCTGCCGGTGCGCGTCGGAGGCGACGGTGACGATGCGCGCGGGCGCGCTCGCCTCGAGCCTGGGCAGCAGCAGTTTCGTCAGCAGGAACGGCGCGAGATGGTTGAGCGCCCAGGTCCGCTCGAAGCCCTCGCGGGTGACCTCGCGCGTGGTGAAGATGGCGCCGGCGTTGTTCACCAGCACGTCGAGCCGGGGATAGATTTCGTCGAACGCGGCCGCGAGCCGCCGCACCTCGGCCTGCGAGGAGAGATCGGCCACGAGATAGTCGACCTGCGGATTGCCGGTCTCGCGGGCGATCCAGGCCGCGGTGTCCCGGCTCTTGGTCTCGTCGCGCCCGACGATCACGACATGCGCGCCCTTGCGCGCCAGCCCGAGCGCGGTGTCCTTGCCGATGCCGAGCGTCGCGCCCGTCACCAGACAGATCTTGCCTTGCATTTCGCTGGTCATGGCGAACTCTCCCGTCCTGATCGGCGCGATCGCGCCAGGATTCGCCGAAACCTTCGATCGGCCGCCCCCTGCCGATCAGATAGGCGCCGCGTCGTCGAACCGCCAGAGCGGCGGCGGCGCCGCGCGCCGGGCCAGCAGATCTGAAAGTGCGGAACACCCTTCTCCCGCTCTTGCGGGAGAAGGTGGCGCGAAGCGCCGGATGAGGGTCTTCAGGCGGTTTTCTGTCCTGCGACCCGCCCTCACCCCGACCCCTCGCCCGCGCGCGGGACAGGGTCTCCCCGCGCTCCTGGAAATGGCAGCGCCGGGCGTCGCGGCTTTCCCCGTCGCCGATTTTCCGATAGGCAGCGCGCTCCGCCAGATCCAACCGGACGTCCCGAGCCATGCACCGCTACCGCACGCATCATTGTGGAGACCTCCGCGAGTCCGACGAGGGCCGCGCGATCCGCCTGTCGGGCTGGTGCCACCGCATCCGCGACCACGGCGGCGTGCTGTTCATCGACCTGCGCGACCATTACGGCCTCACCCAATGCGTCGTCGACCCCGATTCGCCGGCGTTCAAGCAGGCCGAGAAGCTGCGCTCGGAATTCGTCGTGCGGATCGACGGCGACGTGCGCCGGCGCCCGGCGGGCACCGACAACGCCGACATGCCGACCGGCCTGATCGAGGTCTATGTGCGCGAGATCGAAGTGCTCGGACCCGCCGCCGACCTGCCGCTGCCGGTGTTCGGCGACCAGCCCTATCCCGAGGACACGCGGCTCAAGTTCCGCTTCCTCGACCTGCGCCGCGACAAGCTCCACCGCAACATCATGCTGCGCGGGCGCGTCGTCGACAGCATCCGCGCGCGGATGAAGGGGCAGGGATTCTTCGAGTTCCAGACGCCGATCCTCACCGCCTCCAGCCCGGAGGGCGCGCGCGACTATCTCGTGCCCTCGCGCATCCATGCCGGCAAGTTCTACGCGCTGCCGCAGGCGCCCCAGCAATACAAGCAGCTGCTGATGATGGCGGGCTTCGACCGCTATTTCCAGATCGCGCCCTGTTTCCGCGACGAGGACCCGCGCGCCGACCGGCTGCCCGGCGAATTCTACCAGCTCGACATCGAGATGAGCTTCGTCGAGCAGGACGACGTGTTTTCGGCGATGGAGCCGGTGATCCGCGGCGTGTTCGAGGAATTCTGCGGGGGCAAGCCGGTGACGCCCTCGCCATGGCCGAGGATTCCCTACGCGCAGGCGATCCGCAGATACGGCTCGGACAAGCCGGATCTGCGCAACCCGATCGTGATGCAGGACGCCTCGGAGCATTTCCGCGGCTCCGGCTTCAAGGTGTTCGCGCGGCTCTTGGAGACGCCGACCAACGAGGTCTGGGCGATCCCGGCCCCGGGCGGCGGCCAGCGCACTTTCGCCGACCGGATGAATTCCTGGGCGCAGGGCGAGGGCCAGCCGGGGCTCGGCTACATCCTGTTCTTCGACCGCGCCGCCGACGAGACGACCAGGGCCGCCGACCCCTCGGCGACCGGCGTCGGCGCGCGCGGGCCGCTCGCCAACAACATCGGCCCGGAGCGCGCCGAGGCGATCCGCGTCCAGCTCGGCCTGAAGGCGGGCGACGCCGCCTTCTTCGTCGCCGGCGATCCGGAAAAATTCGCCAGATTCGCCGGCCTCGCGCGCACCAAAATCGGCCAGGACCTGAAGCTCGTCGACGAGGCGCGGTTCGAATTCGCCTGGATCGTCGACTTCCCGATGTTCGAATGGAACGAGGACGACAAGAAGATCGATTTTTCGCACAACCCGTTCTCGATGCCGCAGGGCGGCCTCGAGGCGCTGACCAGCCAGGACCCGACGACGATCATGGCGTTCCAGTACGACATCGCCTGCAACGGCTACGAGCTCGCCTCGGGCGGCATCCGCAACCACCGCCCGGAGGCGATGGTCAAGGCGTTCGAGATCGCCGGCTATGGCGAGGAGACGGTGATCGAGCGCTTCGGCGGCCTCTATCGCGCCTTCCATTACGGCGCCCCGCCGCATGGCGGCATGGCGGCGGGCGTCGACCGGATCGTCATGCTGCTCGCCGGCGAGCAGAACCTGCGCGAGGTCGCGCTGTTCCCGATGAACCAGCGCGCGGAGGATCTGCTGATGGGCGCGCCGTCGCCGCCGAGCGCCAGGCAGCTGCGCGAGCTGCATATCAGGGTGAATGTCGCGGAGGGGAAGTAGGGAGAGGCCAGGCGGCGCCGGGCCACTCCGGAGGGCCGGCGCCAAAACCGCAGGCTACGACGCTCCCGGGGAGCGCAACGCGCTTCTCGGCGGCGCGCCATAGCTGACGGCCAACTTCGTTAGCCCGCCATCGTTCGCATGGAGGCATTTTTTTTCACCTGGGGAGGTTCGTCAAGTGTCGCCCTTCGGGCGACCGCCGGAGGCGGCGCGCCTTTGGCGCGCACTTGACCAACCTCCCCAGGTGAAACACGCTCCGCCATGCGAAACGATGGCTTATCCTTGACCATTGTCCGCCGGAGTAGGGCGCCTTATCAGTTCGTCCGCAACAGCCGCACCGGACGATCGGAGCCGAGATGATCGTCGCATTGAGCCGCTTTACGATCGCCGATGACCTGGCCGAGGCCGTGCGCATCGCGGGCCCGTGAGGCCGCGTCGCCGTCACCCCCCGATCGCCTCGAGATAGCGCGGCAGCGTCGCCGCCCACGTATGCCGCGCCCGCGCCTGCGCCGCCGCTTCCGCGCCGAGCCGCCGGCGCAGGTCGTCGTCGTCGAGCAGCCGCGCCAATGCCGCGGCGACCGATTCGGCGCTGGCGCCGTCGCAGATGAGCCCGGTCTTTTCGTGGACGACCGCGTCGGCGCTGCCGCCGTCGTCGCCGGCGATCGAGGGCGCGCCGTACCAGCCGGCCTCGACATAGGCGATGCCGAAGCCCTCGACCGAGGCGCCGACGCGGCGCGACGGCATCGCATGGACGTCGGCGCGGGTCAGCAGCGCCGCCTTGGTCGCGGGATCGTCGATCTGGCCGAGGAACACCACGCGGTCGGCGACCCCGAGGCTCGCCGCCAGCCCCTGCAGCCGCGCCAGATCGGCGCCGGCGCCGCCGACGCAATAGACGAGGCCGGGATGGCGCCGGGCGAGCGCGGGCAGGGCGCGCAGCACCGAATCGACGCCCTTGCGCGGCTCGAGCCGCGCCAGCGTCGCCACCACCGGTCCGCGGCCGGCGATCGCCGCATCGAGCGCGGCGAGCGCGGCCGGCGCGGCGGCGGGCAGATCGGCGACCGGCGGGTTGATCACCACGAGCCGCGTCGCCGTCCCGCGCGTGAACCGGTCGACGAGCGAGGCGGTGTAATGCGAGCTTGCGATGACGACGGAAACGCGCGCGAGCGCCTCCCTGATCCGCGCGGCGCGCGCCGGCGAGGGCTCGAGCGGATATTCCGTGCCATGGGCGAGCACGGCGAGCGGCGCCGCGCTCGCCGGCGTCGCGCCGACGCTCTTCCAGGAATCGGCGAACAGGCCGGTGAGGCGATCGGCCGCGATCGCGCGCGCGATCGCCCGTCGCTTCATCGCCCGGCGCAACGGCCGCAGCGCGCCGAACCGACGGATCGGGTAGGGCCGCGCGAGTTCGGCGAGGCCGCGCGAGCGGATGTGGTCGGCGAACACCGCGACGGCGCGGCCGTCGCGCGCCAGCGCGTCGGCGAGACCGGTCATCAGGCTCTCGATTCCCCCGGGATCGGGGCTGAAGCATTGGGTGGCGAGGACGATCAAAGGCGCCGCATTCCCTGGTGCGCGACCCGATTGCGCGCAGCCGCGATCGGGAGCGCTGTATAGGCGAGTTCGCACGTCGATGCGAACGCGGACCGGCCGGCGCTTATTGGATATCGCGGCGATCTGGGCTAGGAAGGCGCCCGGGCTGGCCTGCGCGCCATGGCCGGCCGCGGGTCGCCTCGACCGCATGCTGGGACCCAGAATGCTCGCCTCCATCCAACGCATCGACTGGAAGAGCGTCGATTTGCGCGCGCTCGCCGAGCCGCTGGCGATTCTCTCGCCGCTCGCGCTGATCGTCGGCGGCCAGGAATTCGTGATGGCCGGCGTCGCGCTGCTGTTCGTCGCCCATTCCTGGCGCGTGCGCGATTTCTCCTGGATGCGCGAGCCCTGGTTCGCGGCGCTGCTGGCGCTCTGGGCCTATGCGCTGATCCGCACGATCCTGTTCGAGCCGACCGCGACCGGCGTGCTGGTCGGCCTGCACTGGATCCATTTCGGCGTCTACGGCGCCGCGCTCGCGCGGTGGATTCTGCCCGACCCGCGCGCGCGCGACCGGCTGCTCTACGCCACCGCGATCGCGCTGACCTTCTTGGCCTGCGACAGCCTGATGCAATATTTCGTCGGCTTCGACATCGTCGGCCGGCCGGCCTGGTCGACCCGGCTGACCAGCGTGTTCGGCAAGCCGTTCGTCGGCATCGAGATCGCCTGGCTCTATCTGCCCGCCATGCTCGGCCTCTGGCAGAAGGGAAGAGGGAGCTGGGCGGCGGCGTTCGGCTGCCTCTGCGCGGCGGCGGTGATCCTCAGCGGCGACCGCATGGGGCTCATCGTCCTCGTCGCGAGCGGGCTGCTGACCGGCCTGTTCACCCGCGCGCTGCGCCGGCCGCTGCTGATTTTCCTGCCCGCCGTCGCGCTGGTCGGCGGCGCGGCGCTGACGCTGAGCCCGACGATGTATCAGCGCCAGGTCGGCTCGACGCTCGAGGTGATCGCGCATCTCGACCGGTCGCACTACGGCCTGATCTTCCGGACCGGCTTCGAGATCGCGCGCGACCATCCGATCTTCGGCGTCGGCGTGCACCGCTACCAGGCGGTCTGCCTCGACGAGCGCTACGGTCCGGCGCTGGTCGGCCCGGCTGCGCTGCCGCGCTGCGAGGGCCATCCGCACAACCTCTATCTGCAATGGCTGGCCGAGACCGGCGCCGTCGGCCTCGCCGGCTATTGCGCCTTCGTGGTCCTGTCGCTCGCCGCGATCTGGCGCCGCGCGCGCGGGGCCGCCGCCGACGCCGTCCTGCATGGCCTCGCCGCCGCCCTCGTCTTGCGCTTCTGGCCGCTGTCGGCCGGAACCAGCTTCTATTCGACCTGGTCGGCCGAACCCCTGTTCCTCCTGCTCGGCTGGGCGCTGAGCTATGGCCCGGCGCTGCGGTTCGGGTCCGCGCGCCCGGCCGCCGCCGATCGCGAGACGCTCCATGCCTCCTGAGCCGGCGCCGGGCGTCGTTCCGGAGGACGTCACGGTCTGCGTGACCAGTTGCGGGCGGCCCGACCTGCTCGCGCGCACGCTCGGAAGCTTCCACCGCTTCAATCCCGGCGGAAAGATCGTCATCTCCGAGGATTGCGCGGATCCCGCGATCGTTGCGGCGGTGACGGCCGCCCATCCCGGCGCGACGGTCCTGTCGGGCCCCGAGCGGATCGGCCAGATGCGCTCGATCGACCGGCTGTTCGGCGTCGTCGAGACGCCGTACCTGTTCCACTGCGAGGACGACTGGCGGTTCGACGCGCCGGTCGACTGGGCTGCTGCGCGCGCGATCCTCGCCGCGCGCGACGATGTCGCCAACGTGCCGGTGCGCGCCTTCTCCGAGATCAAGGAGAAATACCGCCGGCGGTCGGACGCGCTCAGCCTGGCGGGCGCCGAATTCCGGGTCATGCATCTGGACGCCCATCCCGAATTCTTCGGCTGGTCGAACGGGCCCGGTCTGATGCGGACCGCGCTCTATCACGCCTATGCGCCATTCGGCCGCATGCGGCACGACCAGATGTCGGCGCTGATCAAGCGCGACGGCCGCCGCGAGGCCTATCTGGTGCCCGGCGTCGCCCGTCACATCGGCCAGGAGCGCAACGTCACCGACCCGACGACGCCGCCGCGGCCCAAATCGACGGCGGCCAAATGGCTGCGCTGGCTCAAGAAGCGGCTCTACTACGCGGGTCTGCGCGAGCAGCCCTATTGAGCCCGCCCGAGCCGCCGTCCGCGATCGCGCTCAGCGTGCTGATCCGCACCAAGAACGAGGCCGACCGGCTCGCGCGCACGCTGGCCGCCGCCCTGCCGCTCGGCGCGGAAATCGTCGTCCTCGACGCCGGCTCGACCGACGATACGGTGGCGATCGCCCGCCGCTTCGGCGTGCGGGTCATCGAAAATCCCTGGCCGGGATTCGGGCCCCAGCGCCATTTCGGCGAGGCGCGGTGCGGCCATGACTTCATCTTCTCGCTCGACGCGGACGAGGTGCTGACGCCCGCACTGGTCGGCGAGATCCGGGCGGCGTTTCTGGGCGGCGCGCCGCCGCGCCTGATGATCGTGCGCAAGGCGGTGGTGTTTCCCCACCACGAGCGGCCGCCGCCCTGGCCGTTCTGTCACGAGCAGATCCTGATCTATGATCGCCGGATCGCCCGCACCGGCCCCAATCCCAACTGGGACAAGCTGGAGATCGCGATCGACGAAGCGCCGGTCCGGCTCAGCAATCCGCTGTGGCACTACAGCCTCAGAGACCTCAACCACGCGGTTTCCAAGGCGCTGATGGTCGCCCGGCTGGCGACGGAAACCCAGCCCGGGCGCTCGCGCCTCGCGCTCGCGCTGCGGCTGCCGCTGGAATTTCCCGTCGCCTTCGTGAAATATTATCTGGTTCGCCGCTACTTTCTGGCGGGCTTCGACGGCCTCGTCTACGGGATCGTCGGCGCGTTCAGCCGGTTCATCCGGATCGCCATGATGGCGGAGCGGGCGCGATAGGCGAGGGCGGGCTCGGGGTTGTCGGCGCAGGTCGCCCATGTTAGCCACCATGGGGTCAGGCGGGGCATAGCGCAGCCCGGTAGCGCGGAAGTTTTGGGTACTTCAGGTCGCAGGTTCGAATCCTGCTGCCCCGACCACTGGAGCCGACGATGACCGCACGAATCTACCGCCCCGCCCGCACCGCGATGCAATCGGGCCAGGCCAGGGACAAATGGCTGCTCGAATTCGAGCCGGAGCGGCCGCGCCAGATCGAGCCGCTGATGGGCTGGACCAGTTCGATGGACATGAAGTCGCAGATCAAGCTGCGCTTCGACAGCCGCGAGGAGGCGATCGCCTACGCCCGGCGCAACGCAATCGCCTACCGGGTCGAGGAGCCCAAGGTCGCCGCGCGCAAGATCGTGTCCTATTCCGACAATTTCCGCACCAACCGCGCCGTTCCCTGGTCGCACTAGCGGCTCCGGCGCGCCGGCTCAGGCTCCGTAGCTCAGCGGGATAGAGCAGCCGCCTTCTAAGCGGCAGGTCGCAGGTTCGAGCCCTGCCGGAGTCGCCAGCGGGTCAGCCGCGACAATCGACCGCGATCGGCCGGATTCGGCGCCGCTCGGCGCGCAGGGACCGCGCGGGGCCGCGGTTTCGGGTGTCCGCGCCGATCACGAAATCGTGCGGCGGCGCCGGGATCCCCGCTCGGCGCAAATCGTTACCCGATCAGCAGAGCCTTCGTTGCGCCCCGAACCGCGGATAGCCGCGCCGAGGCCGTCGGGGCGTCGTCGGAAATGACGCGCCGCTCCCTCCGCGATTCCCCGCCGGCGCGACGAAGGCGTCGGCGCCATCGATGCGGCGGTTGCCCTCCGGGGCGCGCTGTGGCAAGAGCGTGGCCCCGCCACGAGGCCAACGGAACCCGATGTCAGTTTTCAACGGAAGCAGCTTTCTCGATAGACAGACCGCCGCCGCCAACGCCAGGAAGGCCCAGGCGGAGAAATTTCTCGCCAGACCGAAATACGATCCCAGCGATCCCGCGATCATCGAGCGCGAAGCCAAGCGACGCGCGATCGTCGAGGGCCGCGAGAAGCGGACCGCGGAACGCCACGCGCTGAAGGCGGCGCAGGACGCCGAGCGCGCGGTCCGCGAGGCCGCCGAGGAGGCCGCCCGGCATGAGGCGCTGGCCGCCGAAGCGGTCGCGCGCGAACTCGCCCATGTCGAGAAGGTCGCCGGCGAGGCGGCGCTCGAAGCCGAGCGCAAGCTGGAGCGCGACGCGCGTTACGCCGCGCGCAAGGCGCGCAAGACCCAGCGCAAGAGCGAAATCCAGCGCTATCGCTGAGCGGCGCGGCCGGCGCCGCGGCCCGGGCCGACGCTATTTCGTCGCCTGGATGCTGTCGGAAATCTTCTTGAGCTCGGCGAGATTGGCCTTCTCGCCTTCGGCCGAGCCCCAGTAATACAGCAGCAGGAACTTGGCCTTGGCGTTGGTCTGGACCAGGGTCAGGCTGATGTTGGCCGGACCGTCCTTGTCCTTGCCGGTGAACGAGAGATCGAACGCGTCGAGCGCGTTGATCTTGACGTCCTTGGTCTTCATGCTGTCGGTGTCGAGCGTGACCCCCTGCTTGATGAAGAACTTGAGGCCTTCCTCGGTCGCCTTCTTGACGTCGTCGGCGTCGACCGATTCGAACGCGACGTAGATCTTGCCGTCGGCCGAGGTGCCCTCGACGCCGCCGTCATAGGCCTCCGGGTTCCACTCGTCGGGAATGCTGACCGTCGCGATCGGGTTGTCGGCCGGGACCGGGAAGGTCGCGGCGGCGCCGAGCGACGGCGCGAGGCCGAGGGCGAGAACGGCGAAGGCGACAAGCGGTTTCATGGAAGTCTCCGGCGCTGGGCGGGCGCTGCGGCCCCGCCTGATTCGGCGCGCCGAACATCGGGGAATCGGCGGGGGAAGTCGAGCGCAATTCCCATCGCCGGCCCGCTTTTTTCCGGCGCCGCGGCCGGCCCCTTCGCCTCACGCCGCCGCGCGCATTCGGGCAAAGCCGCGATCGAGGTCCGCCTCGAGGTCGTCGAGATCCTCCAGCCCGACCGAAAAGCGCAGCGTCGGGCCGCCCGGCGCCCAGCGGGTGGCGGTGCGGTATTTGGTGCAGTCGAAGGGGATGACGAGGCTCTCGAAGCCGCCCCAGGAATAGCCCATCCCGAACAGTTCGAGCCCGTCGAGCATCGCCGCCACCGCCGCATCGGACGCCGGGCGCAGCACGATCGAGAACAGGCCGGACGAGCCGGTGAAATCGCGCGCCCACAGCGCGTGGCCGGGGTCGTCGGGGAGGGCGGGATGGATGACCCGCGACACCTCCGGCCGGCCGGCGAGCCAATGGGCGAGCGCCAGCCCCTGGCGCTCCGCCTCGCGCAGGCGCAGCTCCATCGTGCGCAGGCCGCGCAGCGCGAGGAACACGTCCTCCGGGCCGGGCGGGACGGCGAGCGCGTCGATCGTCCGATGCAGGCGCGGATACCAGGCGGCGTTGGCCGAGACGATGCCGAGCAGCAGATCGGAATGGCCCGAGAGATATTTGGTGCCGGCTTCGACCGCGAGATCGACGCCGTGCGCGTGCGGCGAAAAGAACAGCGGCGTCGCCCAGGTGTTGTCCATGATCACGCAGAGGTCTCGCTCATGCGCGGCCGCCGCGATCGCCGGCACGTCCTGCATGTCGAGCGACTGCGAGCCCGGCGCCTCGACGAACACCGCGCGCGTATTGGGGCGGATCAGCGCGGCGACGCCGGCGCCGACCGCCGGATCGTAATAGGTCGTCTCGACGCCCATGCGCCGCAGCAGCGTGTCGCAGTAAGCGCGCGCGGGCTGATAGGCGGCGTCGGTCATCAGCAGATGGTCGCCGGCCCCGAGCGCAGTCGTCAGCGCCGCGATGATCGCGAACAGGCCGGAGGGAACGAGCGCCGTGCCCGCGGCGCCCGCGAGGTCGCTCCAGGCCTCGCACAGCGCGTCGGTGGTCGGGGTGCCATGGGTGCCGTAGGTGTAGCGCTGGCCGCGCGTCCGGAGCGTCTCGACGTCGGGATACAGCACCGTCGAGCCGCGCCAGGCGGGCGTGTTGACGAATCCGTGGTTGGCGCCGGAGTCGCGGCCGAGATGGACGAGGCGGGAGCGCGGCCGGAGCGTCTGCTTGGTCTCGGGCGTCAATTTCGTCATCGTTTCTCCTGCGCTCCGGCCGGCGGTTCGCGGCAGGGTGCAGAGCGCGCGCGCGGGCGTCAAGCATCGGCGCCCCTTCCGTCGCCCGCTCCGTCGACGTAGGATCGTCCCGCCATCCCCGGAGCGCCTCGATGAACCGCCTGCCGTCCATCCTCCTCGCCGTCGCTTCCGTTCTCGTCGGCGCCGCCGCCGCCTCCGCGGGCACGCTCGACCAGATCAAGGCGCGCGGGTCGCTGATCTGCGGCTCCAACGTCGGGCTCGCCGGCTTCGCGCTGCCCGACGACCAGGGTGCGTGGAAGGGGCTCGACGTCGACGAATGCCGCGCGATCGCGGCGGCGATCTTCGGCGATCCGGCCAAGGTGAAGTTCCTGCCGATCAACGCCAAGGACCGCCCGACCATCCTCGCCTCGGGCGAGATCGACGTGCTGATCCGCAACACCACCTGGACGCTGTCGCGCGAGACCGCCGGCATGTTCTTCACCGGCGTCGATTATTACGACGGCCAGGGGTTCATGGTGCGCAAGAAGCTCGGCGTCGATTCCGCGCTGAAGCTCGATGGCGCCTCGGTGTGCATCCAGCAGGGCACCACGACCGAGCTCAACGCCGCCGATTATTTCCGCGCCCATGGCATGAAATTCGAGCCGGTCGTGTTCGCCACCGACGACGAGACGGTCAAGGCCTATGATTCCGGCCGCTGCGACGCCTACACCACCGACGCCTCCGGCCTGTATGCCGAGCGGCTGAAGCTCGCCGCTCCCGACGATCACCTCGTCCTGCCCGAGATCATCTCCAAGGAGCCGCTCGGCCCGTCGGTCCGCAAGGACGACGTGCAATGGTTCCAGCTCGTGCAATGGATCCATTTCGCGCTGGTCACGGCCGAGGAGGACGAGGTCACCAAAGCCAATGTCGAGGAGAAGCTGAAATCCGACAATCCGGAAATCCGCCGGCTGCTCGGCGTCGAAGGCAAGTTCGGCGAGGGGCTCGGCCTGACCAACGACTGGGCCTATCGGATCGTCAAGGCGGTCGGCAATTACGGCGAGATTTTCGAGCGCAACGTCGGCGACGGCTCGCCGATCAAGATCAAGCGCGGGCTCAATGCGCTGTGGAGCAAGGGCGGCCTGCAATATGCCCCGCCGATCCGGTGAGGCGGACGTCGCCGCCGGGCCCGCAGCCCGACCGCCGGCGCGGGCGGGGGGCGTAGTAGGGGCGGCCCCGTGCGCCTACTGCCCGCGCCTGGCGCGGGTGGCGAACCGCACCGCCTCCTCCGCCGCGCGGAACAGCGCCCTGGCCTTGTTGACGCATTCGCGCCCCTCGTATTCCGGCTCGGAATCGTAGACGATTCCCGCGCCCGCCTGCACGTGCATGCGCCCGTCCTTGACGATCGAGGCGCGCAGCACGATGCAGGTGTCCATGTCGCCGCCGGCGCCGAAATAGCCGATGCAGCCGGCGTAGATGCCGCGCTTGTCCTTTTCCAGTTCGTCGATGATCTCCATCGCGCGCACCTTGGGCGCGCCCGAAACGGTGCCGGCGGGAAAGCCGGCGGCGAGCGCGGCGAGCGTGTCGCGGCCCGGCAGCAATTCGCCCTCGACGTTGGAGACGATATGCATGACGTGGCTGTAGCGCTCGACGAAGAAGCTGTCGGTCACCTTCACCGTGCCGATCCTGGCGACGCGGCCGACGTCGTTGCGGCCGAGGTCGAGCAGCATGAGATGCTCGGCGCGCTCCTTCGGATCGGCGAGCAGTTCGGCGGCGAGGCTTTGGTCCTCCTCCGGCGTCCGCCCGCGCCAGCGCGTGCCGGCGATCGGGCGGATCGTCACCTTGCCGGCGCTGACCCGAACCAGGATTTCCGGGCTGGAGACGACGATCTGGAAGCCGCCGAAGTCGAGGAAGCAGAGATAGGGCGAGGGATTGACGCGGCGCAGCGCGCGATACAGCGAGAACGCGGGCAGGTCGAACCGGCTGGTGAAGCGCTGCGACAGCACGACCTGGAAAATGTCGCCGGCGGCGATATATTCCTTGGCCCTGACCACCATTTCGTCAAACTCGGCCGCGCTCGTGTTCGACTCCGGCTCGCCCGCCATGAGGGTCGGATCGACCGGCGGCGGGACATGGGCGAGCGGTCCTTCGAGCGTGGCGACGATGGCGTCGAGCCGGTTTTGGGCCGCCTCCAGCGCCGCGCGCGCCGACACGCCGCTCTGCGGGCGCACCGGGGTGACGACCGAGATTTCGTCGCGCACGCCGTCGAACACGACCATGATCGTCGGCCGGATCATCACCGCCTCGGGCGCCCCGATCGGATCGGGTTTGGCTGGCGCCAGCCGCTCCATGTGGCGCACCATGTCGTAGCCGAGATAGCCGAACACGCCGGCCGCCATCGGCGGCAGGCCGGCGGGCAGGTCGAAGCGCGATTCGGCGAGCAGCGCCCGCAGCGCGTCGAGCGGAGCGCCGGGGCAGGGCGCAAACGCCTCAGGTTCGAGCAGGGCGCGGCGATTGATTTCGGATCGCGCGCCGCTCGCGCGCCAGACGAGGTCCGGATCGAGCCCGATCATCGAATAGCGTCCGCGCTGCGCGCCGCCCTCGATCGATTCCAGCAGGAACATGTTGCCCGATCGGGCCGCGGCGAGCTTCAGATAGGCGGAAACCGGGGTCTCCAGATCCGCCACCAGCGTGACGACGCGCACGCCGGCCCGGCCGGCTTCGTAGGCGGCCGCGAGGGCCTCGACTTCCTCGGCGGCGATCATCGGGCGCTCAGCTGCCTTCCGCGTTCCGCAGGGCGCTGTCGTTGATGACGACGCCGAGCTGACGCTGGAGTTCGGCGACATATTCGCTGATGACGTCGTCGGTCACCCCGCCGCTGGTCTTATCCTGCAGGCTCTTGACCCTGGGATCGGCGGGATCGATCGGCGGGGTCGAGTCTCCCGTGACCTTGAAGACGACCCGGCCGGCGGGCGTGGCGGCCGATCCTGCGCCCGTCGGCGAGGCGTTGAACACCGCCGTGACGACCGAACGGTCGAGCCCGCCGTCGCCGCCGCGACGGTGGATTTCGCTCGCGCTCTTGATCTCGAGCTTTTCGGGCGCGGCGAGGCTCGCCAGACTCGCGCCGCCGTCGAGCGCGCGCACCATTTCGGCCGCCTTGGCCGAGAGGGCCTTGGCGACCTGCTCGTCGCGCCAGTCCTTCTCGACGCGGTCCCTCGTCTCGGCGAGACTGCGGTCGCGCGCCGGTTCGATCCTGGTCACATCGAACCAGATGAAGCCCCGGTCGGGCGTGGCGACCGGCTGGTCGTCGACCCCGACGTCGCTGGCGAAAATCGCCCGCATCAGTTCGGTCTTGGCGTCGAGCCCTTCGACGGGCGCGCCGGCGGCGTCGATCCCCGCCGCGTCGATCGCCGGGATCGCGCGCGCTTCGAGCCCGACCGTCTTGGCGGCCTCGCCGAGCGACTTGCCGGAAACCCGCGCATCCTCGATCCGGTCATGCGCCTTGGCGACGTCGTCCGCCGCGCGATCGACGGCGATTTCCTGCTTCAACGCGCCGGCGACTTCCTCGAACGGCTTGACCCTCGCGGGCGTGACCGCCGCCGCGCGCACGATCGCCGGGCCGAACTGGCCCTTGACGACGTCGCTGACGGCGCCGCCCGCGAGCGCGAATGCTGCGTCCGCGACGGCCTTGTCGAACAGGCCGGTCCGGGTGACCTCGCCGAGATCGGTGTATTTGGCGGCGCCGTCGCTGGCGTTGGCGATTTCCTCGAGGCTCGCGCCCGCCTTGATCTTGGCGAGCGCGGCGTCGGCGTCGGCCTCGTTGTTGAAGATGATCTGCTGCAGCCGGCGCTTCTCGGGCGTCGCGAAGCGCTGCGCCTTGACCTTGTCATAGAGCGCGCGCGCGTCGTCGTCGCTGACCTCGGCGGGCCTGGCGAGCGCGCCGGGCGTCACCGTCACCACGGTGACGGCGCGGTATTCGGGCGCGCGGTAGCTCTCCTTGCGATCGTTGAAGAAGGTCTGGAGCGCGTCGGGCGTGGGCGCTGCGATCTCGCCGGCCGCCGCGAGCGGCAGGGTGAAATAGTCGATCGCGCGCGCCTGCAGGTCGAAGCGCGCGATCGCGTCGACCAGCGCCTTGGGCGCGGTCAGCCCGTCGACCAGCGCGACGCCGATCAGTTCGCGCAGGTCGGCGTTGCGCTGCTCGGCGACGAAGCCGCGCTCGCTGAGGCCCGCGTCGCGCAGCGCCTGCTCGAAGCGGTCGCGGCTGAACGCGCCGGAGGCGTCCTTGAGGTTCGGATCGTTGCGCACCGCCTGCGCGATCGTCTCGTCGGAAATGGCCAGGCCGAGCGCGCGGGCCTCGACGTCGAGCGCCCGGTCGGCGATCAGGCGCTTGAGCGTCTGGACGTCGAGGCCGAGCGCATGGGCCTGGGCATTGGTCAGGCCGGTCTTGGTCTGACGCTGATAGCGCTGCAGGATCGCCTGATAGGCGGCGCGGAACTCGTCGGGGGCGACCGGCGCGCCGCCGACGCTGGCGATCTTGCTGGAGCCGAAGCCGCGAAAGACGTCGCCGATGCCCCAGAAGGCGAAGGCGCAGATGATCAGGCCGAGCACGACGGTCATGATCGCCCTCCCGACCGGACCCTGAGTGGCCGAGCGCATCCGTTCGAGCATTGACCGTCTGTCCTCGTCGTCGCGCACTCGCGGCCGGGCGGGCCGGGGCTCGCGCCCTATCTAGCGGCGCGGCGCGCCTTTGCATAGGCGGGCGGGCGGTGATAATCGGCTCGCTCGCCCCGCTCCGGGGCCACGAGGGTCCCCCCATGTCCCGCCATCCGCGCCCGCTCGTGGCGGGCAACTGGAAAATGCACGGCTTTCGGGCCTCGCTCGCGGAAATCGCGGCGATGCGCAGGGCGGTCGAGGCGGGCGCGGCGGGCGCGGCGGAAGTCCTCGTCTGTCCGCCCTCGACGCTGATCGTCAGCGCCGCGGCGCTGCTGGCGGGCGGACCGGTCCTGCTCGGCGCGCAGAACTGCCACCCCGGCGTGACCGGCGCCTATACCGGCGACATTTCCGCCCCCATGCTCGCGGACGCCGGCGCGACCCATGTCATCGTCGGTCATTCCGAGCGGCGCGGCGGCTATGGCGAGAGCGACGCGATGGCGCGCGCCAAGGCGCAGGCCGCGATCGAGGCGGGCCTCACCGCGATCGTCTGCGTCGGCGAGACCAAGGGGGAGCGCGAGACGGGCGCGGAGGTCGAAGTCGTCTGCCGCCAGCTCCACGGCTCGCTGCCGCCCGGCGCGACCGGGGCCAATCTCGTCGTCGCCTATGAACCCGTCTGGGCGATCGGCGCCGGCGTGACGCCGACGACCGGCCAGGTCGCCGCGATGCATGCGGCCGCGCGCGCCGAACTCGTCGCGCTCTACGGCGCCGAGGCTGCGCGCATCCGCATCCTCTACGGCGGCTCGGTGAAGCCGTCCAACGCGCGCGAGCTGCTGGGCCTCGCCAATGTCGACGGCGCGCTGGTCGGCGGCGCGAGCCTGAAGGCGGACGACTTCATCGGCATCGCCGCCGCCTACGCCTGACCGGGCTGCCGGCGGCGCGCCGGCTCAGGCGCGCTTGGCGAGTTCGCCGAAGCCGCGCGCCATTTCGACGAATTCGCTCGGCATCATGATGATGGTCATCGTGTTCTGCTCGGCGCCGACCTCGGTGATCATCTGCATCCGGCGCAATTCGAGGCCGGCCGGGTTCTGCATGATGACCGACGCCGCGTCGCGCAGCTTTTCGGCGGCGCTGAGTTCGGCCTCGGCCTTGATCAGCCGGGCGCGCTTTTCGCGCTGCGCCTCGGCCTCCTGCGCCATCGCGCGCTGCATGGTCGGCGGAATCTCGACATTCTTCATCTCGACCCGCTCGACCTGCACGCCCCACGGCTCGGTCGCCTTGTCGATCACCGCCTGCAGCGCCGCGGAAATGTTGTCCTGTTCGCGCAGCACGTCGTCGAGCGAGTGGCGGCCGATCTCCTTGCGCAGCGCGGTGATCGCGACCTGGATCACCGCCTCGCCGACGTCCCGCACCTCGATCACCGCGCGCGCGGGGTCGACGATCCGCCGCCAGATCACCGCGTTGATCTTGATCGGCACGTTGTCGCGGGTGATCGTCTCCTGCTGCTCGACCGAATCGGTGATCGTGCGCATGTCGAGTTTGACCTGCCATTCGACGAGCGGGAACAGCAGATAGAGGCCGGGGCCGGCGTTCCGGCTGTAGCGGCCGAGCTGGAACACGACCGCGCGCTCGTACTGGTTCGCGACCCGGACCGAACGCGCCAGCACCACGATCACGACGAGCGCGACCGCGACGATGACCGGATGGGCGGCGCCGAGCTGCAGCAGTCCCTCGATCATGTCCGGCTCCCAGGCCTCCGAGGCCGATCGGCTCGGCGCGCCGCCGATGATACAGCTTCCGGCGGCGCCGCCAAGGACGGCGGCGCGGCGTCGCGCTGCGGCCTTGCCGTTGGACGGGCGCCTTGCGCCATGCTACGAGCCGCCCCAATTACAGCTCGTTCTGAATTCCCCGGGAATTGAAGATGCAAACCGTCCTCATCGTCATCCACCTGCTGGTGGTCGTCGCGCTCGTCGGCGTGGTGCTGCTGCAGCGCTCGGAAGGCGGCGCGCTCGGGATCGGCGGGGGCGGCGGGTTCATGACCGGGCGCGGCCAGGCCAATGCGCTGTCGCGCGCGACCGCGATCCTCGCCGCGCTGTTCTTCGCGACCTCGCTGATCATGTCGATCATCGCCGGCTGGAGCCGCGCGCCGCGCTCGATCATCGACTCGGGCGCGCCGGCATCGACCGGGGCGCCCGCCGGCAAGAGCGAGGCGCCCGCCGGAAACCTGCTCGACCAGCTGAAGAAAATGCAGGAGGAGAAGGGCGGCGCGGGCGCCCCGCCGGCCGCGCCGGCCCCCGCCCCGGAGCCGCCGAAATAGCCGCGCGAGGCCGCCGATCCGTCGGCGGCACGGCGGGCGCGAGGCTCGAACAGGAGGCGGCATGGCGGCTCCCCTGGCGATCGCGGTCTATTTCACGACCTGGTGGATCGTGCTGTTCGCGATCCTGCCGTTCGGCGTGAAATCCCACCACGAGGCGGGCGCCGGCGATCTGCCGCCGGGCGCGGACGCCGGCGCGCCGGTCGCGCCGATGCTGGCGCGCAAGGCGTTGTGGACGACGTTGGTTTCGGCGGTGATTTTCGCCGCGCTCGACGCCTATATGTTCTGGGCTGGCTGACCCGGGATTCGCCCCCGGCGGGGCGCGCCGCCTCCGGCGGGCGGGAGAATTCAGGTCCTCGATGCCCTCCTTCAAGACAATGCGTCGCGTGCGTCATCCGGCCGGGGACATGTTCGATCTCGTCGCCGACGTCGAGCGCTATCCCGAATTCGTGCCCCTGTGCCAGTCCTTGCGCGTGCGCCGCCGGACCGAGGGCGAGGGCGGCGTCGTCGTGCTGCTGTGCGACATGGCGGTCGGCTACCGCGCGATCCACGAGAAATTCACCAGCCGCGTCACGCTCGACCGCGGGCGGCTGAAGGTGCTGGTCGAATATGTCGAGGGCCCGTTCAGCTATCTCGACAACACCTGGGATTTCGTCGACGAGCCCGGCGGCCGGGACTCCCGGATCGAGTTCTTCATCGCCTATGATTTCCGCAGCCGGCTGCTGGCGGCGCTGATGGGCTCGATGTTCGACGTCGCGTTCCGCAAGTTCGCGCGCGCGTTCGAGGCGCGCGCCGACGTCGTCTACGGGCGCCCGCCGGACTGATCGGCGCGCCGTCCGGGCGCGCGCTCCAGCAGGTCCAGCGCCGTTCGGACCGAGGCGAGCCGGATCTCGCCCCGGCCCAGCGGGCCGTAGCGCTTCTCCACGGCGACGATCTCGCCGTCCCTGCCGGCGCAGGCGAAATGGACGAGCCCGACCGGCTTTTGCGGCGAGCCGCCGTCGGGGCCGGCGATTCCGGTGATCGAAACCGCGAAATCCGCCGCCGAATGTCGCAGCGCGCCCTGCGCCATCGCGCGGGCGGTCTCCTCGCTGACCGCGCCGAAGGCGGCGAGCGTCGCCCGCGGCACGTCGAGCAGCTCCGCCTTGGCGTCGTTCGAATAGACCACGAAGCCGCGGTCGAGCACGGCCGAGGAGCCGGGAATTTCGGTCAGCAGGCCCGCCACCAGGCCGCCGGTGCAGGATTCGGCGGTGGCGATCCTGAGCCCGCGCAGCCGGTAGCGCGCGATCAGGGCGGCGGCGCGATCGACGAGATCAGCCGGGAACATGGCGCGATTTCCTCGTCCCGAGCTTCATGGCGCGCCCCAGGGCAGGCGCACCGTCGCGCTCGCCAGGCACGCGATCCCCTCGCCGCGGCCGGCGAAGCCGAGCCGCTCCGAAGTCGTCGCCTTGACGCCGACCCGCCCGATCGCGATCCCGGCGATCGCCGCGATCCGCGCGCGCATCGCCTCGCGATGCGGGCCGACCTTGGGCGCCTCGCAGATCAGCGTCGCATCGAGATTGGCGACGATGCCGCCGCGCGCGCGCACCCGGCGCACTGCATCCTCCAGGAACAGCCGGGATTCGGCGCCGCGCCATTGCGGGTCGGACGGCGGGAAATGGGCGCCGATGTCGCCCTCGCCGATCGCGCCGAGCAGCGCG
>JBEKZS010000064.1:0-22952 GCA_049509635.1 Roseiarcus sp. | reverse complement strand
TGATGAGCGGCGTCGTCGGGCGCGTCTTTCGCGAATTCGCGGTCACGATCACGGTCGCGATCCTGGTCTCCGGCTTCGTCTCGCTGACGCTGACCCCGATGCTGTGCGCGCGAATCCTCGCCGCGCCCAGGCACGGCGCCGCGGCGGGGCCGTTCTCGCGCCTTTCCGATCTGTTCGTCGACAGCCTCGCGACCGGCTACCGGGTCTCGCTCGACTTCGTGCTCAGGTTCCGCTTTCCGGCGCTGCTGGCGACATTCGCGACCGGCATTGTCGCGGTCTTGCTCTACGCGAACGTCCCCAAGGGCTTTTTTCCCGATGAGGATACCGGATTCCTCAGCGGCATCACCGAGGCGCAGCCGGACACGAGCTTCGAGGCGATGTCGCAGCGCCAGATGCTGGCGTCGCGGATCGTCCAGGACGATCCGGCGGTCGACTATGTCACCTCGGCGGTCGGGTTCGGCGGCGTGACGAGCAAGGGGTTCCTGTTCATCAAGCTGAAGGAGAAGAACCAGCGCGGCCCGATATACGCGGTGATGGCGCGGTTGCGCGGCGAGACCGGCGCGATTCCCGGCCTGCGCACGATCCTTCAGCCGGTCCAGAATCTGCAGTTCACCGGCGGGCGCATCGCGCGCGCCAAATACCAGTACACGCTCCAATCGGGCGACATCGATTCGCTTTACGTCAAGGCGCCGGAGATGGAGCGGGCGATCGCCAGGCTGCCGGGCTTGCGCGACGTGAACAGCGACCTGCAGATCACCAATCCGCAGGTCCGGGTCGAGATCGATCGCGAAAAGGCGGCCGCCTTCGGCGTCACGACCGACCAGGTGCGCACGGCGCTCTACAACGCCTATGGCACGCGGCAGATCTCGACGATATTCACCGAGGCCGACGACTACCAGGTGATCATGGAGGCCGACGCCAGTTTCCAGGACGATCCGGCGGCGCTCGGCCGCATCTATGTCTCGGCCTCGGGCGGCCTGGTGCCGCTCGACGAACTGGCGACCATGACCCGGTCGGTCGGACCGCTGCAGATCAATCGCCAGGCGCAGCAGCCGGCGGTCACCATCTCGTTCAATCTCGCGCCCGACATGTCGCTCGGCCAGGCGATCGAGGCCATCCGCGCCCTGGAGCGCAGCGCCGATCTGCCGCCGAGCATCGTGACCGGCTTTGCCGGCAATGCGCAATTGTTCCAGCAGGCGCTCGCCGGACAGGGGGCGCTGCTGATGGCCGCGGTGCTGACCATCTACATCCTGCTGGGCGTGCTCTACGAAAGCTACATTCACCCGATCACCATTCTCTCGGGCCTGCCCTCGGCCGGCATCGGCGCGCTGCTCGCGCTCGAATGGTTCCATTTGGATTTGTCGGTGATCGCGATCATCGGCATCCTGCTGCTGATCGGCATCGTCAAGAAGAACGCGATCATGATGGTCGATTTCGCGATCGAGCGCCGGCGCGAGGGCGGGCTCGACGCGCTGACGGCGATCCGCGAAGCGGCGCTGATCCGTTTCCGCCCGATCATCATGACGACCATGGCGGCCCTGTTCGGCGCGCTGCCGATCGCGCTCGGCGCCGGCGCCGGATCGGAGCTGCGCCAGCCGCTCGGGATCGCGATCGTCGGCGGCCTCTGCGTCTCCCAGGTGCTGACGCTCTACATCACGCCGGTGATCTACTTCTACCTCGACAAGGTCGATTCGCTGCTCGCCGGGCGACGCAGGAAGGCCAGCCGCCCGCTGCCGGAGATCGGGGCCGCGGCGCCCGTCGGCGCGCCCGCGGAGTGACGCGCCGGGCTTGCGCGCGGCGCGCGGAACGGCGAAAATCGCCGCAATGCGGCGGCGGGATTCCCGCCGCCCGACCAGGGGGAAGAAGCGTCCATGTTCACGCCCAGCATCGAAGTCCTCGACCCGCGCTTCGAGCGTCTCGCGCACGGCAACGTCCATCTCGACAAGCTCTACACCGGCTGCCGCTGGGCCGAGGGGCCGGCCTATTTCCCCGCCGGCAAGTATCTCCTCTGGTCCGACATCCCCAATGATCGCGTGCTGCGCTACGACGAGACCGACGGAGGGGTCTCGGTCTTCCTCGCGCCGGCGATGAACCACAACGGCCATACCGTCGACCGCGAGGGCCGGCTGATCTCCTGCGAGCATCGCGGCCGCTGCGTGTCGCGGATCGAGCATGACGGGTCGCGCAAGACCCTCGCCGACCGCTTCGAGGGCAAGCGGCTCAATTCGCCCAACGACGTCGTCGTGAAGTCAGACGGCTCGATCTGGTTCACCGACCCGACCTACGGGATCGACTCCAATTACGAGGGCGACGCCTCGCCGTCGGAAATCGGCGCCAGCAATGTCTATCGCCTCGACCCGGCGAGCGGCGAGGTGACGGCGGCGGCGACCGATTTCGTCAAGCCGAACGGTCTGGCCTTCTCGCCCGACGAGACGCGGCTCTACATCGCCGACACCGGCGCGAGCCATCTCGACAACGGCCCGCGCCACATCCGCGTCGCCGAACTCGGCGCCGACGGCCGAACGCTCGGTCCCGCGACCCTGTTCGCGACCTGCACTTTCGGCATGTTCGACGGTTTCCGGGTCGATACGAAGGGCAATGTGTGGACCTCGGCCGGCGACGGCGTGCATGTCTACGCGCCCGACGCCGAACTGCTCGGCAAGATCAGGGTTCCCGAGGTCGTCGCCAACGTCTGCTTCGGCGGCCCCAAGCGCAACCGGCTCTACATCTGCGGCACGACCTCGCTCTACGCGATCTACGTCAACGCCCAGGGCGCGACATGGCCGAAGTAGCGGCGCGGCCCCACCCCCGGCCCCACCCCGTTCTTACGGGGAGGGGCCGGGGGTGGGGTTTCGTCATCGATAGCGCTTCTGGTTCCACCTGTGCCCGAGCAGCGCCAGGATGATGATGAGGCCGTTGAAGAACTGGACGTAGAAGCCGCTGAGGCCGGCGGCGACGACGCCGCTCTGGATGAACGAGACGATCAGCGCCCCGATCGCGCCGCCGACGATCGTCCCCGTGCCGCCCCAGGTCGGCGTGCCGCCGACGAACACCGAGGCGATCGCCGGCAGCAGATAGCCGTCGCCGGTCGTCGGCCACCACGTGTAATTGACCATGGTCGAGAACACGCCGGCGAGCGCGGCGCCGAGGCCCATGAAGACATAGGTGGCGATCCGCGTCGTCACCACGTTGATCCCCATCTGCCCCGCGCTGTCGGGATTGTCGCCGACGGCGTGGACGCGGGCGCCGAAGCGGTGGCGGTTGAACAGCAGCGCGGCGAAGGCGACGAAACCGAGCGCCCAGAACATCTGGATCGGAAAGCCAGCGACCTGCCCGGACAGCAGCGCGCCGGCGGTCGTGTCCTGCAGGTCGAGCAGCGCGATCGACTTGCCCTGGGTGACGATCATGATGAAGCCGCGCAGCATGAAATTCATGCCGAGCGTCGCGATCAGGCTCGACAGATTGGCGACCACCACCAGCGCGCCGACGCCGACGCCGAGCGCCATCCCGGTCAGCAGGGCGGCGAGGATGGCGAGGAACGGATCATAGCCGGCATGGGCGACGAGCGCGAAAATCCAGGCGGAAAACCCCATCGTCGCCGGGAACGACAGGTCGATCTCGCCGACGGTGACGACGAACACCAGCGGCACGACGAGGCACAGCGCGACCGGAAGCGTGACCAGCACCGAATTGTAGATCGGCCAGCTGAGGAACACCCGCGGACTGGCGATCATGAAGATCGCGATCATCACGACGAAGACGACGAAGGTGCCCACCGCCGCGCGATTGGCGTTGAAGAAGCGCCGGAGCGCGCCGTCGGGCGGCCGCGCCAGCGGAGCGGCGCGCGCGATCGGCTCGAGCGAGGCGCTCATGCGAGCGCTCCCGATTCGGCGTGGTTCGGGTCGAACGATGCGACGCCGTCGGGATGGGCGAGCCGTTCCATGAACGCGATCAGCCGGTCGGCGGAGCCGACATCCGCCTTGGTCGCCTGGAGCGCGACCCGGCCGCGGTCCATCACCACGAACCGCTCGGCGATGTCGAACACGTGATGGATGTTGTGGCCGATGAACAGCACCGAGCGGCCGCCCGCCCGCACGGTGCGCACGAAGCGGAACACTTTCTCGGTCTCGGTCAGCGACAGCGCGGTCGTGGGTTCGTCCATCACGATGAGGTCCGCCTTGTTGTAGATCGCGCGCGCCAGCGCGACGCCCTGGCGTTCGCCGCCCGACAATTGGCCGACGATCGAATCGGGCGAGAACACTTTCGAGGTGAAGCCGATCTCGCGCATCAGCCGTTCGGCCTCGCGCCGTTCGCGGCCGGGATCGAGCAGGCCGAGCCAGCCGGTCAGCTCGCGCCCCATGAAAATGTTGCGCACGATCGTCTGCTGGACGCACAGCGCGCGGTCCTGGAACACGGTCTCGATGCCGGCCGCCCGCGACCGCGCCGCATTCCAGTTCGGCTCCGGCTTGCCGCGCACCAGGATCTCGCCGCTGGTCGGCTCGATGGCGCCGGCGAGCATCTTGATGAGGGTCGACTTGCCCGCGCCATTGTCGCCGATCAGCCCGACCACCTCGCCGCGGTCGACATGGAGGTTGACCCCGCCGACCGCGAACACGCGACCGTACGATTTGGCGATGTCGCGAAGTTCGATGAGGCGCTCGGACATCGGGTCTCTCCTGGTGCTTCTTCCCCACCCCTGGCCCCTCCCCGCAAGAGCGGGGAGGGAAAACTGCGCTAGCGCAGCCCGTCCTTGGCGAGATCGGCGACCGCCTTGTAATTGTCGGGCGTCACGAAGCCGGCCCCGGTGTCGACGTTGATCGGCGCGAGACCGTAGACGATCGTCTCGCACAGGCTGAGGATCGGCAGGTAGCCCTGCTGGAACGGCTGCTGGTCCGCGGTCAGCTGGACCCAGCCGCCGTTGAACGCCTCGACGATCTGCGGGCTGGTGTCGAAGCCGACGTTGATGACCTCGCCGGGCTTCTTGCCCGCCGCCTTCATGTAGGTCGCGGCGTTGCCGAGCTCCTGGCCGCCGGGATAGACGATCAGCCTGGCGGTCGGATTGGCCTGCAGCGTCGCGGTGATCACCGGAATCGCCAGATTCGGGTCGGTCGCCCATTCCGGCGGCGAATTCAGCTGCACCACCTTGACGCCGGCCTCCTCGAGCGCCTTGGCGGTCCCGAGTTCGCGCGCCGCGCGGATGGAATCGTCGAAGCCGCCGAGCACTATGGCGAGGTCGCCTTTCTTCATGCCGAAGCGGTGGACGATCTCGACCCCGAGCGCATGGCCCTGGGGCGCTTGCTGGGCGCCGACATAGCCGCCGCCGACCTTGTCGACCGCCGCCGGCACCGGCACGTTCTGATACATCATCTTGATGCCGGCCTTGGCCGCTTCCTGCGCCAGCGGCACGATCGCCGCCTCGCCGGGATGGCCCATCATCGCAATGCCGTCGGGATGGGCGGCGACCGCCTCGCGCAATTGCTGGGTCATCTTCTCGTTGGCCCAGCCGGAAAAGACGTAGTCGACCTGCGCGCCGGTGTCGGCGGCGGCCTGCTTGGCGCCATTGTAGACGATCGTGCCGAAGGCGTCGCCTTCCGCGCCGCCGACGAAGAACCGGATATGCGCCTTGGAGCACCATTTGTCGCGCAGCGCCGCCGCCTGCGCCGCATCCGCCGCGCCGAGCAGCGCCGCCCCCGCCAGGACCAGCGCGGCCGATCCGCGCAACGCCCCGCCAAACCGAGATCCAACCATGAAACATCCTCCCCTTTTGATCGGCTCATCGCCATTCCTGCGCCTGCCGGTTGATCCGGAAACGCGATCGAGACCGGCGGACCGCCGCCGGGCGCATCGTCACGACGGGTTGGGTATGAAGTTCGCGCCGCCGCGACAAGTCTTCAGATGGTTGAGCGCGTGGACCTGGCCGGTCAGCTCCAATTCGTGGCGATAGACCGGATCGTGCCAGCCCTCGATGTCGATCGAGCCCTTGTAACCGGCGAGCCGCAGCTCGCTGATGATGCGCGTCCAGTCGCTGTCGCCGAATCCGGGACTGCGCATCTGGACGAACGGGACCTTGCCGAACACGCCGTGCTCGCGGATCACGTCCCAGCGCACGGTCGCGTCCTTGCCGTGGACGTGGAAGAATTTCGGCGCCCATTTGCGGATCTGCGGAACGGGATCGATGAGATAGACGAGCTGGTGGCATGGCTCCCATTCGAGCCCGATGTTGTCGTGCGGCAAGGCGTTGAAGATCAGCTCCCAGGCGTCGGGATTATGCGCGATGTTCCAGTCGCCCGCGCTCCAGTTGCCGTCCATCGCGCAGTTCTCGAAGGCGAGGCGCACGCCCCGGTCGGCGGCGCGCCGCGCCAGTTCGCCCCAGATCTGCTTGTAGCGCGGCAGGCTCTCCTCGATCGGCCGGCCGCGAATGCGGCCGGTGAAGCCGGCGATGGTCTTGGCGCCGAACAGATGCGCGTGATCGATCAGCGCCTCCCAGCCCGCCAGCGTCCGGCGGTCGAGGTCGCGCTCCTCGAGCGGATTGCCGAACATGCCGAGCGTGTCGATCGTCACGTCGGCGTCGCCGATCGCCTCCTTCAATTGGCGCGCGAGCCGCGGCAGATCGGCGTCCATCGTCTGCCAGAAGAACGGCTCGACGCTCTCGAAGCCGTGGCGGAGGATGTCGCGCACATAGGCGCCGGGATCGGCGAGATTGCCGCGGATCATGGTTCCGATTCGAATGTCCTTCAAGGCTCTCATCGTGCTCGCTCGCTCAAATGACGATGTCGACGCGCCGCCCCTGCCCGGCGCTCTCGATCGCGCCGAGCGCCATCGCCAGGCTCCGGATGTTGTCGCGGCCGGCGGTTTCGGGCGCCGGGCCGCCGCGCACCGCGGCGACGAAATCCCTGATGACGCCGAGATGGCCGCCGATCCGGTCGGCGGGATCGAGCGGGGGAACCGGCGCCGCCGACACCGCCTCGAACAGGCCGTCGCGCTCGCCGGCGCGAGCGACCTCGATCCGGATGTCGTCGCGCCCGTCCCACAGCAGCGTGCCCCGCTCGCCGACGACCCGCCACGCGCATTCCCAACTGGTGCCGAGGCCCGCCGCGCACCAGCTGCCGCGATAGGTGAAGACGGCGCCGTCGTCGAGATCGAAGACGGCGAGCGCCGACGAGCCCTGCCGATACCAGGAGCCCTTGGGGTCCCATTCCCGGCACCAGACGCCGGCAGCGGCGAGGCCGGTCATGCAGCGCATCGCGTCGAAGCCGTGGATCGCCATGTCGAGCAGCAGGACATGCGCCATCTCCTCGCGGAAGCCGCCGAAATGGGGGGCGAGAAAGAAGTCGGCGTGAATGCTGGTGACCGCGCCGATCGCTCCCGCGCGCAGGGCGCGCGCGACGCGCCGCACGCTCTCGATGTAGCGCCGGTTCTGGACGACCGCGTGGATGCGCCCGGCGGCGTCCGCGCGCGCCACCAGATCCCGCGCCTCGGCCAGCGTCTCGGCCATCGGCTTTTCGCTCAGCACGTGACAACCGGCGGCAAGGCCCGCCGAGACGACCGCGTGACGGGCGGCGGGAACGACGACGTCGAACAGAATCTCGGGGCGCGCGCGCGCGAGCAAAGCCTCGACGTCGCGCGCCACCACGGCGTCGCGCAGCCCGAATTCGGCGGCGCGGGCCTGCGCCCGGCCCTCGTCGAGATCGGCGAGGCCGACGATCGCCAGCCCGTCGATTTCGGCGGCCGCCGCGAGCCAGGCCCGGCTCATCGCCCCGCAGCCGACGAGGGCCGCCCTCAGCGCCATCGATCCTCCTCCCGCGCCGTTCTCGTTGACCTCGGCGCAAGAATTGCCGTAAACGTTTACGATCGTAGGTTCCATAGTTTCCGCTGTCAAGAGTCCGCCTCGAATCCGAGACCTTCGCCGTGACCGGAATCCGCGATCTCGCCCGCCACCTCGATCTGTCGATCGGGACGGTGTCGCGCGCGCTCAACGGCAAGACGGACGTCAACCCGCGCACGCGCGCGCGCGTCCTCGAGGCCGCCGCGCGGCTCGGCTATTCCGCCAACCAGTCCGGCCGCAGCCTGCGCCGGGGCCAGACCGATCTCGTCGGCGTGATCGTGCCGACCGGCGGCGGGCAGACCCTGATCGATCCGGTGTTCCTGTCGGTGCTCGACGGCCTGCGCCGTTCGCTGCGCGCCGAGGGCCTGGATCTGGCGATCTTCCTCCACGGCGCGGACGAGGATCTGTTCGGCTCGCTGCGCCGGCTGACCGAACGCGGGCTCGTCGACGGGCTGATCGTCTCCGACACCCAGCGCATCGACCCGCGGATCGACTATCTCATCGAGCGCAAGCGGCCGTTCGTCGCGTTCGGGCGCAGCCACTCGGGCGGCGGTCACGCCTGGGTCGATCCGGACTTCGGCGGCGCGGTCGACGCCGCGATCGCCATGCTGACGGCGCGCGGGCATCGGCGGATTGCGCTGGCGCTGCCGCCCGGCGAGACCAATTACCTGCATCTGATCCTCGACGCCTACAGGGCCGCGATCGCCAGGCTGGGCCTGCCGGCGCCGCGCGCCTATGTCCAGCGGCGCCCGGGCGACGAGGCTGGCGGCCATGCCGCGGGCGCAGCGCTGCTCGCCGCCGAGCCGCCCCCGACCGCCATTCTCGTTTCCGAAGCGATGCAGGCCGCCGGGCTCTATCGCCGGCTCGCCGAGGGCGGCCTGCTGCCGGGGCGCGACATTTCGGTGGTCGGCATCCTGCCCGAGCATCGAGCCTGGGTTCTCGCGCCCGCGCTCACCGCCTATCAGACCGACTGGACCGGGATCGGCGCGCAGCTCGGCGAGGCGCTGATGGCCGCGATGGCGCGGACGACGCCGGGGCGCGACCCCGACGCCGATGTCCCCGGCGGCGCCGTCCAGCGGCTGGCGCCGGTCGTCCTGCGCCCGGGCGCGAGCGTGCATCGGCCGGCGCCCGAGGCTTCCGCGCGCGCCCCCGTCGCGACCCGGGCGCGCCATGCCCCATGAACGCATCCGGCGCGCGATGCGCTGGGCGATGGCGATCCTCTACCTGTCGGCGGGCGCGCTCCACCTGGCTCGGCCCGGCGCGTTCCTGCCGATCGTGCCGGACTGGGTTCCGGCGCCGCGGGCCGTGATCCTCGCCACCGGCCTGTGCGAGATCGCCGGCGCGCTCGCCCTGCTGACGCGGCGCCTGCGCCGGCTGGCCGGCGCGATGCTCGCGCTCTACGCAATCTGCGTGTTTCCCGCCAACCTCAAGCACGCGCTCGACCCCGTCGTCGTCCCGGGCCTGCCCTCGAGCTGGTGGTATCATGGCCCGCGGCTCGCGCTGCAGCCGGTCCTGGTCTGGTGGGCGCTGTTCTGCGCCGGGGTCGTCGACTGGCCGGCGCGGCGGCGCTGACCGCCCCGCCCTCAGGCGCGGTGGATCGGATCGATCCACGGCACGTCCTGCGGCTGTTCGACCGGCTCGATGTCGAGATTGACGACCACCGCCTCGCCGTCGCTGCGCACCAGCACGCATTCGAGCGCCTCGTCGGGGCTCGCATTGATCTCCTGATGCGGGACATAGGGCGGGACATAGATGAAGTCGCCTGGCCCGGCCTCGGCGACGAATTCGAGCCGCTCGCCCCAGCGCATCCGCGCCCTGCCGCGCACGACATAGATCACGCTCTCCAGCGCGCCGTGGTGATGGGCGCCGGTCCTGGCGCCGGCGTGGATGGTCACCGTGCCCGCCCACAGCTTCTGGGCGCCGACGCGGGCGAAATTGATCGCCGCCTTCCGGTCCATGCCGGGCGTCTGCGCGGTGTTGGCGTCGAGGGCGCCGCCGGGCACGACGCGGACGCCGTCGTGCTTCCAGGCGGGTTCGGATCGACCCTGGTCGTGCGGATCATCGCTCATGCTCTCTCCCTCGCGCCAACGCCGCGCGCCGATGGCGCGGCCTCCCGCGCGTCTGCGCGGTCACGGAGCCGCCGGCTTGACCTCGATCTCGTCGTAGCGCCTGAACTTGTAGAACGCGATCGAGCCGGCCCAGCTCAGCGCGAATATGCCGATGATGACATAGCCCAACATCCCGAAATTGTCGTTGACCGAGCCGATCGCGCCCCAGAAGCCGCCGCCCTCGGTGAGGCCGAATTCGTCGCCGATGAGATTGAGCGCCTCGAGCCCGCCGACCGCCACGGCGACGATCACCGAGACCGCCGTGATGGTGATGTTGTAGTAGAGCTTGCGGATCGGCTTCATGAACGCCCAGCCGTAGGCGCCGAGCATGAGGACGCCGTCGGTCGTGTCGACGAGCGTCATGCCGACGGTGAACAGCGCCGGGAACGCCAGGGTGATGGCGAGCGAGGCGCCGCTCTTGGCCTGCGCCGCCGAAATTCCGAACAGCGCGACCTCGGTCGCGGTATCGAATCCGAGCCCGAACAGGAAGCCGATCGGCAGCATCTGCCAGCTCCTGTTGACGATGCGAAACAGCGGCCGAAATAGCCGCGCCAGGACTCCGCGGCTGTTGAGCAATATGTCGAAGTCGTTCTCGACGAACGGCTCGCCGCGCTTGACCGCCTGGAAGGTGCGCCAGACCGAGACGAGCACGAGCATGTTGACGATCGCGATGGCGAACAGGAACAGCGCCGAAATCGAGGTCTCGACGATGTCGCCGACCGCCTTCAGCGAGTCGAACCGCCCCGAGACGGCGGACGCCGCGAACGTCACCGCGACCGAGAGCAGGATCACGACGGCGGAATGGCCGAGCGAGAAATACAGGCCGACGCCGAGCGGGCGCTGGCCCTGCTGCATCAGCTTGCGGGTGACGTTGTCGATGGCGGCGATGTGGTCGGCGTCGACCGCGTGGCGCAGGCCGAACGTATAGGCCAGAATCGCGGCGCCGAGCAGCACCGGCTGCTCGTGCAGCGCCGCCAGCGCCCAGGCCCAGACCAGCAAATTCGCGCCGATCAGCAAGACATAGACGCCGGCGAGCCGGCTCTTCAGGTTTGAATCGCTGTCCGAAAGGATACGGGAGACGTAGCCGAGCATGGAACCCTCGCATGCAGATGACCTTGATGGTCGGCGCGATCGAGGGCGCGCCGCATCGGCGCGTGAATTGTCGTCATCGGTGACTCCTCGCCCGGATCGGCCGCACGAAACGACGGATGCGTCGCATCCGCCGGCGATGGCAGGTCTCCTGGCTCGCGGTTCGTCGCCCGGCCGCCGACCTTCCCGGTTTCCCAGTGGTCATCGAATGGCGGCCGGACTCGCCGCTTACAGTTGCGGGGGCAGCCGCGGCTTCGGACGTCGCCGTCCTCACCGCGTTCCCTTTTGATCCCCGAAGGGAACCATCGGGTCCGAGCCTATGCGGCGATTCGCCGTCGGGCAAGGGCGGCGGGCGGCGTCCGGCCGTCGGGGGCGCGCGAGGCCGCGCGGCTCGGGGCCCTGGCGCCGCGACGTCGCCCGTGGCGCCGCGTAACGAACTGTATACCCTGTCCGTTGCCAAAGTATACACTACAAATTGCCACAACAATTAACGCAGTTGCGTAGAATTTGATCGTTTTATTTACGCCGACTGCAAATTGAATTTCGGACTATGGGCTCGACTGAACAGGTTGAGACCACCCCGATGACGACGACGATCAAAGGCATGTTGGCCGCCGCAATCCTGATCGCCGCAGCGGTCACCGGCGCCGAAGGCCAGGCGCGGCCGCTGCTGGCGAGCTACGCCGCAGTGGGCTCGGAGACGAGCGTGCCCTACGGCTGGATGGACTTCTGCAGCCGGCGGCCCGAGGAATGCCAGGTCCCGCGGCTTCCCGCCATCGACGTGCGGCTGACCGACGAAACCTGGGCGCTGCTCGACCGGATCAACCGCGACGTCAACGCCGCGATCGAGCCGATCAGCAATCTGGAGCACTGGGGCACCCTGCTCGATCACTGGGACTATCCGGTCGACGGCAAGGGCGACTGCAAGATCTACGCGCTCTACAAGCGCAAGCTGCTGCTCGACGGCGGATTTCCCCGCCAGGCGCTGCTGATGACCATCGTTCGCGACCTCCACGGCGAGGGCCATGCGATCCTCACGGTCAAGACCGATCGCGGCGAGTTCGTGCTCGACAACCTCAGCGACGAGGTCCGGCCGTGGAACGCCACCGGCTATCGTTTCGTCAAGCGGCAGTCGCAGGAGGATCCCAACGTCTGGCTGGCGATCGCCGACCCCGCCCGGCTTTCGACCGTCGCCAACCGCTGAGCCGCCCGCCGGCGCCCGCTTCGCGCGGGCCTCGTCAGGAGAAGCGCTCGACGGCGTAGCTCTGCGCCAGGTACATCACGAAGCCGACCATCGCGGCCGCCATCAGAAACAGAATCACCAGCCCGACCAGCATGACGCGGTCCTCGCGCGCCGCGCGCTTGCGCGCGGGGCGGGCGACCGGCTCGAAGCCGGCGCCGCGGACCTCGGGCCGCGGATCGAGCATTCCGGCGAGGTCGCGGGCGGCGCGGGCGGCGCGGGCGGCGCGGGCGGCTTCGAGGCCGGCCGCATCGAGCGAAAGGCCCCGGTCGTCGGCGACGATCCAGGCCTCGCCGAGCACGAAGATCGCCCCGAGCGCCGGCGCGATCAGGACCAGCGCCGGCGCCTGGGCGGCGGCCCAGTCGGCGATCGCCGGATCGGAAATCGCCATTCCGCCGGCGATCCATCCGAGCAGGCCGCAGCCGAGGGCGATCAGCGCGGGAAAGTGCCGCGACAGGACGGCGAAGATCACGCTGCCGAACGCCAGCAGCGGGATGCTCAAGAGGACGCCCGCCGCGAGCAGCCAGAAATTCCCGCGCGCGATCGCGGCGAGCGCGATGACATTGTCGATGCTCATCGCCGCATCCGCGACGACGATGATCGAGGCCGCCGACAGCAGGCTCCGGCGCGCCGGGGACCCGGCGCCGAGGGCCGCCGCCGCGCCCGGCCGGTCGCGCCCGATGAGGTTGATCGCGATCGCGGCGAGGGCGAGGCCGCCGATCATCCTGACGTAAGGGGCGCGCAGCAGCGCGCTCGCCCCGATCGTCATCAGCAGCCTGAGAACCACCGCGCCGCCCGCGCCCAGCAGAAGCCCGTTGCGCCGATCGGCGGGGTGCAAAGTGCGGCAGACCAGCGCGATCGCCATGGCGTTGTCGGCCCCGAGCAGCAGATCGAGGCAGAATATCTGGACCGGAATGACGATCCACGACGCGCCGGCGCTCCAGTCCATCCCGCTCCCGCCTCCGCCGCGCTAGGGGGCCTGACGGTCGGGACCGGCGCTGAACAGGCGCAGGAAATCGGCGTCCGGCGTCAGGATCAGCGTCGGGCCGGCGTCCGCCATCGCCTGGCGATAGGTCTGCAGGGAACGATAGAACTTGTAGAACTGCGCGTCCCTGCCATAGGCGTCGGCGAGCACTCGGCTCGCTTCGGCGTCGCCCTCGCCATGGTTGATCCGCGCCCCCCGCTGCGCCTCGGAAAGCACCACCGTCCGCTCGCGATCGGCGCGCGCCTGGATCTGCTGGGCCCATTCGAAGCCCTGGGCGCGCAATTCCTTGGCTTCGCGCTGGCGCTCGGACTTCATCCGGTCGTAGATCGCCTGGCTCGTCTCGAACGGCAGATCGGCCCGATGGATGTGGACCTCGGCGACTTCGACCCCGAGCGGCAGCGCCTCGGCGGCGACCTCGGCCTTGATGCCGGCGACGACGCCGCTGCGCTCGTTCGACAGCAGGGCGTGCAGCATGACCTGGCCGAGTTCGCGGCGCAGCGACGAACTGACGAACTGGGCGAGTTGCGCGCGCGCCTGATCGACCGTCCGCAGCGACTGATAGAACCGCAGGGGATCCACGATCCGGAAGCGCGTGTCGGTCTGGACCTCGAGCCGCTTCTGGTCGCCGAGGATCACCTGCTCGGCCGGCGGCTCGAGCAGCAGGAGGCGGGCGTCATAGACGATGACGCTGTCGATGAACGGCATTTTCATCTTGAGGCCGGGCTCGGCGCTGGCGCCGATCGGGGCGCCGAGGCGCACCAGCAATGCCTGCTCGCCCTCGCCGACCGCGTACAGCGACGACCACAGCGCGGCCAGCGCCAGACCGAGGAGCGCGGCGAGCGCGGGTCTCAGCCAGGACGTCATCGGCCCGCCCCGGACGGGCCGGGTCCCGGCGCCGGCTGCGGCGGCGGCCTCGGCCGAAATTCGGAAACCGGCAGGTAGGGAACCACGCCGGAAACCGCCTTGCCGGAGGAATCGACGATCACCTTCGTCGACTTCCGCAACACTTCGTCGACGCTCTCCAGGTAGAGCCGCCAGGCGGTCACTTCCTTGGCGCCCGCATAGCTCCGATAGACGGAGAGGAAGGCGTTCGCCTCGCCTTGCGCGAGATTGACCACCTGCGTCTTGTAGGCTTCCGCCTCCTGCCGGATGTGTTCGGCCTCGCCGCGCGCGCGCGGCAGGATGTCGTTGCTGTAGGCCTCGGCTTCGTTACGCGCGCGCTCCTGGTCGGCGCGCGCGCGTTGCACGTCGTTGAAGGCGTCGATCACCGCCGCCGGCGGATCGGCGCGCTGCAGCTGGACCTGGGTGACGAGAATGCCCGCGTGCTCGGCGTCGAGCAGAGTCTGCAACAGCGCCCGGGTCTCGTCGGCGATCTGCTGGCGCTTTTCCGACATCGCGGCCTGGATCGGCGTGCGTCCGATCACCTCGCGCAGCGCGCCCTCCGCGGCGATCCTGACCGCCGCCTCGGGATCCTCGACGCCGAACAGATATTGCCCGGCGTCGGCGATTTTCCAGAACACCGCGCAATCGGCCTCGACGATGTTCTCGTCGCCGGTCAGCATCTGGCGATCGCGCCCCGCCCCGCCTTCGCCCGCGCCGGCCGCCGCGGCGTCGCCGAGCTGCATCTGGTTGATCTGGGTTATCTTGGGCAGCAGCACCGTCTCGATCGGCCACGGCCAGTGGACGTGGAGGCCCGGCGGCGTCGTGTCGACCCACTTGCCGAAGCGCAGGATGATCCCCTGTTCCTCCGGCTGCACCTTGTAGATCGCGGTCGCCAGCCAGGCGACCATCGCCAGCAGCGCGGCCAGGACCGCGCTGCGCCGGTCGATCCGCGGCCGATGCCAGCGCCGCGCCGCCGCCTCCCATGACGGCGGCAGCACGCCGTGCAAGCCTTGGTCCGGCTCGTCGGCGAGGCGGGGGCTCTCGTCGCGTGTCTCGGTCATCGCTCCATCCACCCCGTGGGTCCGGGCGTTTCGGCAACCAACGCCGTCCCGACGCCGAGGCCGCGCAGGCCCGATAGGGCGGATCCGGCCTGCGATTCTCGGGCCAGATCGATCGGGCGGGCGATCGAGCCCCGATCCCGAAGCGCGGAGTCGAGGAACCGGACCGGCCGGACCGCTCAGCCCTTCTCGCGCATCACCCGCGATTTCTCGCGGCCCCAGTCGCGCAGCTTGTCGGTCTCCCGCTTGTCGTGCAGCTTCTTGCCGCGCCCGAGCGCGATCGCGATCTTGGCCCGGCCCTTGTCGTTGAAGTAGATGCGCAACGGCACGATCGTCATGCCCTCGCGCTCGACTCCCTTGGCGAGTTTGACGATCTCCTTGGCGTGCAGCAGCAGCTTGCGCGGCCGGCGCGGCTCGTGATTGAAGCGATTGGCCTGCAGATATTCCGGGATGTTGGCGTTGTAGAGCATCATTTCGCCATTGCGGTCGGTCGCCGCGTAGCTCTCCGCGACGGTCGCCTTGCCCGTCCGCAGCGACTTGACCTCGGTGCCGGTCAGCATGAGTCCGGCCTCGAACACCTCGCCGATCTCGTAGTCGAACCGCGCGCGCCGGTTGTCGGACACGATCTTGTAGTTGGTCTTCTCCTTGACGGCCACTGCGGCGAGATCCTCCCGAGGTCAGGCGTTGAGCAGCCCGGCGTGCACGAGCGCGCGGCGGATGACCGCCTCGACCGGCTCGGTCACCGGCGTCATCGGCAGGCGGACCTCGTTGCGCGCGCGGCCGAGGACGCTCAGCGCATATTTGGCTCCGCACACGCCGGGCTCGACGAAGATCGCCTGATGCAGCGGCGTCAGCCGGTCCTGGATCTTCAGCGCGTGGCGATAGTCGCCCTTGAACACCGCCTCCATCAATTCCGCGCATAGCGCGGGGGCGACATTGGCGACGACCGAAATGCATCCGTGCGCTCCGGCGGCCATGCAGGCGAGCGCGGTGATGTCGTCGCCCGACAGCTGGATGAACCCCGGCCCCATCGCGTGCCGCTGCTGCGAAATGCGGCCGATATTGCCGGTCGCGTCCTTGACGCCGACGACGTTCTTGAGGTCGAATACCCGCTTCATCGTGTCGACGGACATGTCGACGACCGAGCGCGGGGGGATGTTGTAGATCACGATCGGAATGTCGACGGAATCGTTGACGGCCTTGAAATGGCGATAGAGCCCCTCCTGGGTGGGCTTGTTGTAGTAAGGCGTCACCACCAGCACCGCGTCGGCGCCGACCTTTTCGGCGTGGCGGGCGAGTTCGATCGCCTCGTGGGTGTTGTTCGATCCGGCGCCGGCTATGATCGGCACGCGCCCGCGCGTCTCGTCGACGCAGATGTCCACGACGCGCCGGTGCTCCTCGTGCGAGAGCGTCGGGCTCTCGCCCGTCGTGCCGACGGGCACGAGCCCGTGCGACCCCGCCGTGATCTGCCAGTCGATCAGGCCGCGGAACGATTCCTCGTCGATCTTGCCGTCCCGGAAAGGCGTCACCAGCGCCGGCATCGACCCGTGAAACTTCGCTCTGTTCTCCATTTCGTCCATCCAAGCCGGTCGATCGCCTCGGCGCGCCCCCGACGGCGCCCGGCGCCGTTCGGCATTCAGGACATAAACCTTGTCCATCGCAGGCGAAAGGGGTCGGGGCGGCCGCGGCGCGCGCGGCGCTGGTTAACGATTGATAAACAAAACACGCGCAGGATCGCGCCATGGAGCTGACCCCCATGGTCGTCGGTCGTATTTTACTCTCGCTGGCAGTCGCCGGCGCGGTCTGCTGGACCGCCGCCTCGCGCGAGGCCGCGCCCCGCGCCGCTCCCGCGCCGCCGCGGACGATCGTGGCCAATCTCGATCCGACGCCGGCGGCGCCGATCCCGGGGCGACAGGATTCGCCGGCCGACCCGCCGGCTGCGCCGGACCAGCCCGAGCCGGCGGCTCCGCGCGCCGCCGATCTGGCGCCGATGAACGCGGCGGCGGCGGCCTATCTGAAGAGCGGCCTCGCCGCCGGCGACGCGCTCGCCAAGGCGGTGGACGATCCCCTCCAACGGGTCGCGCTCGAATGGATCGCGCTCAAATCCTCGCCCCAGGCGGACTATGCGAGGCTCGCCGCTTTCGAGGCCGCCAATCCTGGCTGGCCCGCCAGCGCCTGGATCCGCGAACGCCGGGAGGCCGCGATCTACAACGATCGCGCTCATCCCGATGCGGCGCTGACGCAATTCGCCGCCGACCCCCCGCGCACGCCGGTCGGCAGGCTCGCCCTGGCGCGGGCCGCGCGCTCGGCCGGCCGGCTCGACGAGGCCGCGACGCTCGTGCGCGGCGTCTGGCGCGACGACGACCTCGACGGCTGGACCGAAGGGGCGATCCTGCGCGAATTCGCGCCGCTGTTGACCGGCGCCGACCACAGGCGCCGCGCCGTGCGGCTGCTCTATCAGGAGAGGATCGGGCCCGCCCTGCGCGCGGCGGCGCTCGCAGGGCCCGAAACCTTCGCCCTGGCGAAGGTGTGGGCGGGCGCGCTGGCTCATCCGCTGGCCGACGCGGCCTGGGACGCGCTGCCGGCGGCGATGCGCGAGGATCCCGACCTGCTGTTCGTCCGCGTCCAGGGGCTGCGCCGCGCCGAGCGCGTTCTCGAAGCCGCGCAACTGATCAGGAGCGCGTCCCACGGCGCGACCGTGATCGACGGCGATCGCTGGTGGGACGAGCGCCGCATGATCGCGCGCCGCCTGCTCGACGCCGGACTTGCGAAGGACGCCTATCGGCTGTGCGCCGAAAACGCCGCGGTCGCGGCCGCGGCGCGGGTCGACGCCGAATTCCACGCCGGCTGGATCGCGCTGCGCTTTCTCGACGATCCGCGCGGCGCGAGCGTCCATTTCGCCGCCGCCGCAGCGGTCGCCCAGACGCCGCTGGCGATCGCGCGCGCGGGCTACTGGCGCGGCCGCGCCGCCGAGGCCGCCGGGCGCGCCGACGACGCGCGCGGCTACTATGAAGAGGCCGCAGCCTATCCGATCGCCTATTATGGCCAGCTCGCCGGCGAGAAGCTCGGCCGGCCCGCCTTCGCCTTGCGCGCGCCGACGCGGGTGGCGGCCGGCGAGACGCGCGAGGAGGCGACGCGGGTCGTGGAACTGCTCTACGCCGCCAGACTGGACGGCTTCGCGCATGGACTGGCGTTCGACGCCGCGCGCAGTTTCACCGACGAGGCCCAGCTCGCCGCGCTCGCCGAAGTCGTCGCCGAACGGCGCGACGGCCCGGCGAGCGTGGCGATCGGCAAGCAGGCGACCCAACGCGGCTTCGCGCTCGACGAGACCGCATTCCCGACCTATGGCGTGCCGGGCTTCGAGCCGCTGACGCGCTCGGCCGATCTGGCGGCCGTCTATTCGATCGCCAGACAGGAAAGCGAGTTCGCCGAGAGCGCCGCCTCGGGCGCCGGCGCCAAGGGCCTCATGCAGATCCTGCCCGCGACCGCGCGGGACACGGCGCGGCGGCTCGGCGTTCCCTTCGACCTCGCGCGGCTGATCGGCGATCCCGCGTACAACATCCAGCTCGGCGCGGCGTTTCTCGGCCAGCTGATCGACGACGAGGGCGGCTCCTACGTGCTCGCGCTGGCCGCCTACAACGCCGGCGCGGGGCGGGTCCAGCAATGGATCGGGACCTACGGCGATCCGCGCGACGCGAGGGTCGATCCCGTCGACTGGGTCGAGCGCATTCCCTTCGACGAGACGCGCGACTACGTCCAGCGGGTCTCGGAAAACCTGCGGGTCTATCGCGCCCGCCTGGGCGATCTCGCGCGAGCCCCCATCGAGCCGCTGACCGGCCGCACGCTACGGGTCGACCTCTAAGATATTCGTGGCTCCGCCGAGGCGAGCGAGCGCGCCCCGCGGCGGACGCCGGCTCGGCGTGCGGCGCGGCGGCGCCGCGGGTCAGGCCGCGCCAACGCCTTCAGCGCGTCGGTCGTCGTCTTGAGCGGGGCTCGGTCGTCTGTAAAACAGAACTCTCAAATAGTTCTTCCCAAATTCCGAATGATCGGCTATAGTCCCATGATTGGTCCCCAACACAGGAGCCCCAGCCATGTCCGATCCCGCCGTCCCCACGTCCCGGCCCACCGCCTCCGTCAGCGCGATCGAGCGGGAAGTCCGCCGGCATCGCATCATGGAGCGCGCGCAGCGCGGATGGAGCTACGAATTGATCGCCAGCAATGAGAATCTGACGCCCCGGCGGATCCGCCAGATCGTCAGGGAGACGCTGATCTTGCGCCAGATCGATCCGGCCGGGGAGCCTGTCCGCCGGCAGACCGCCCGGCTCGACGCCTGGCTGAGGCTCGCCGCGCAGAGGGTCGAGGACGGCGACCTCGCCGGGATCGACCGGCTGCTGCGCGTGCTCGACCGGCTCGACCGCTACCGCAACGCGGCGGCGGCGGCGCAGCCGTTCGACGAGGTCGCCGAAGGCGCCGCCCTGTTCGACGCCAGGCTCGACGAACGCATCCGCCGGGCCGCCGAGGACAAGGCGCGGGCCGCCGCCGCGCGCGGGGCGCCCGACGGCGGCGCGCCGCAGAGCCCCGCGCCGGCTTCCTTTTGCCTGCAACCCTCTGATTTTCCTCGATCGGCCGAGAAATGAATTTCCAGATATTTCCACACCGAAAGGATCCGTCGGGCGATGCGGCTCGGGGCGCCCCCGCGCGCGGGCGCCCGACGGCGACACGCCGCAGAGCCCCGCGCCGGTTTCAATTTGCCTGCAACCCTCTGATTTTCCGCGATCGGCCGAGAAATGAATTTCCCAATGTTTCCACGCCGAGAGGATTGGTCGGGGGTAAGGCTCGGGCCGCCGCCCCGCGGGCTTCCTTTTGCCTGCAACCCTCTGATTTGCCTCGATCGGCCGAGAAATGAATTGCCAAATATTTCCACACCGAGGGGATTTGTCGGGCGACGCGGCTCGGGCCGCCGCCCCGCGCGCGTCGGCGGAGGTTTCACGCGCCATATTCGTTTAACTATCGATTCATCTTCAGAGATTAGCGTTCCGCAAGACGCCGCGTTGGAGCGTTCCGGCGGCCGCGCGTCAAGGTCGCGGCGTCAGACGCGCGCCCCGGCGCCCGGACCCGCGCCGAAGGGCCGATCGGGCCCAGGATCGAATGCAGCGCCCGTCCCGCGGCAACGACGTCGCCCGTCAAAGACCATACACGCGGAGCTCGAACCTGTCTGGACTCGCCAATGCCGGGATCGACGCCGGGCGCCATCGCCCGGGCTCCTGGCGGTCGACGCCGCGGAGCGCGGCCCGATGAGCCGCTGGCGATTGCCGGGGGGTCCGGGCGCGCGGGCGGGGCGGCTCGATCAGGCGCCTGTCCGGCCCGAATCCGCGTCCCGATCGCGCCGCCGCTTCGTCGCGATCGGCGTTGCGCTGATCCTTGCGATCGTCGCGGCCGACGGCCTGGCGATCCGGATGGATCGCGACGCGTCGATCGCCGCCTATACGACCGCGATGAGCAACCTCACCAGAGGCATGAGCGCGCAGACCGCCCATACGCTCGCCGCCATCGACGCGCTCCTGGTCGACATACCGAAGGCGCTCGCGGTCGGCGAACTCGACGCGCCTGACCAGATCAAGGCGAGGCTGCGCTCCCGGGCGGCGTCCGAACTCCTGACCGACGGGCGGAAGCAGATGCAGGGCCTCGGCTCGCTCGCGCTTTACGACGCGCAGGGGCGCATCGCCAACAGCTCGGGCGACGGATCGTCGGCGGCCGCGCCCGACGTCGCCGCCGAGGATTTCTTCCGCCATTTCAGCAGCGGCGCCGATTCCGGCCCGTTCGTGGGCGCTCCCGCCAGAGACGCGGAGAACGGCGGATGGACCGCGATCGTCGCGCGGCGCCTGTCCGACGCGCATGGCGACTTCGCCGGCGTGGTCGCGGCGCAGCTCTCGCTCGGCGCGCTCGAAGGCTTCTATCGCCTGGCGATGCCGCCGCTGCGCACCGTCACGCTGATGCGCGAGGACGGCGTCGTGATCCTCCGTTATCCGCATCAGTTCGACCGCACCGGCGAAAAGGCGCTCGGACTCGCGTCGCGCCGGCCCGGCCCTTCGGGCTGCGCGACCTATTACGGCCCGGACCTGCTCGACGACGCGCCGGTGGTCGCGGGCATTTGCGTGACCCGCAACATGCCGTTCGTGGTCGAGACTTCGGGCACCGAGGCGGAGGTCCTGGCCGGTTGGCTCCAGCGGCGCGTCTGGTTCGCACTGGCCGGCGTGCTCGGGTCGCTCGGCGTCGTGGCGCTGCTGCGCCTGTTCGCAGGACAGGTGGATCGGCTCGAAGCCGCCAAGCTTCTGCTGGCCGACAAGAACATCCAGGCCGAGACGGCGCGCCGCCAGCTCGACATCGCGCTCACCAACATCGTCCAGGGCGTCAGCTTCTTCGACGGCGACCAACGGCTGATCGTCGCGAACCGGCGCTATCGCGAGATCTACGGGCTGCCGCCCGAAGCCACCGACCCGGGGACGAGTCTCGCCGCGATCGTCGATCATTGCTACGCGGCGATCGAGAACCTCAATTGCACCGCCCGGGAACATTGCAGGACGATCGAGGCGATCGCGCGCGCCGGGCAGCGCCAGCGCTACGTGGTCGAGATGAAGGACGGCCGGACGGTCTCGGTCGACCAGCAGCCGCTGGCGGGAGGCGGCTGGGTCGCGACCCACGAGGACATAACGGAGCGCCGGCGCGCCGAGCAGGACATCGCGTTCCTGGCCCGCCACGACGCGCTGACCGGCCTCGCCAATCGCTCGCTGCTGATGGAACGAATCGATGAGGCGCGCATCGGCGTCGCCAGAGGCGGCCGCTTCGCGATCCTGTTTCTCGATCTCGATCGGTTCAAGACGGTCAACGACACGCTCGGGCACGCGGCCGGCGACGAGGTCCTGCGGCAGGTCGCGGCGCGCCTGGGAAACCTGGCGCGAGAGGGAAGCACGATCGCCCGGCTCGGCGGCGACGAATTCGTCATCCTGCAGACCGGCGTGAGCACGCCCGATGACGCGGCGAAGCTGGCCCGCCGCGTCATCCGCGCGCTCAGCATCCCCTATGCGATCGGCGGGCAGCAGGTCGTCGTCGGCGTCAGCGTCGGCGTCGACGTTTCGGGCGAGGCGACGTATTCGACCGACGCGCTGCTCCGGAACGCGGATATGGCGCTGTACATGGCCAAGGCCGAGGGCCGCGGGGCGTTCCGCTTCTTCGAGCCGGAGATGGACGCCCGGATGCGCGGCCGCCATGCGCTGGAACGCGACCTGCGCCACGCCATCGCCGGCGATCAGTTCGAACTGCACTACCAGCCGATCGTCGATTCGGAGTCGGGACGGGTTTGCGCGTTCGAGGCTCTCCTGCGCTGGCGCCATCCGGTGCGCGGCCTCGTCGGTCCCGCCGAGTTCATCCCGGCGGCCGAGGAATCCGGCGTGATCGTCCCGATCGGCGAGTGGGTGATCGCCCAGGCGTGCCGGCAGGCGGCCGCCTGGCCCGAGCATGTCCGCATCGCGATCAATCTGTCGCCGGCCCAGTTCCGGGCCGCCAATCTGGTTCCGGCGATCGAGGAGGCCCTCGCGACGACCGGATTGCGCGCCGACCGGCTCGAACTGGAGATCACCGAGTCGGTCCTGCTGCAGAGCAACGAGCGCAATCTGGCCATTCTTCATCGGATGAAGAAGCTCGGCGTCGGCATCGCGATGGACGATTTCGGCGTCGGCTATTCCTCGATCAACTATCTGCGCCTGTT
>JBEKZS010000063.1:0-23240 GCA_049509635.1 Roseiarcus sp. | reverse complement strand
AACCATCAGGGCCAGCGGGTCTCAACCCCCGCGCAAACAGGCCGAAGACATGACCGCACCCGAGACATTCGCAAAGCTTCAAAAGAACCCTTGACAAGGGGCGCCGTCCAGACATGACACGCCCTTGGTGGTGGACTGCACCCCTCGGCTGAGACACGGCTAATTGGGTGACAAGGCGGTTTCGGCTTCTGGTTGGCGGTTGCGGGACTGGTCGAGCTCGGCTTCGAACTCGACCGGCGGTTTATAGCCGAGCGCCGAGTGCAGGCGCTGGGTGTTGTCGACGGTTTCGATGAAAGCGCCGATCTGTCCGGTGCGGTCGCCCTGACCCGCCGCCGGAGCGAACAGCGATCGTCGACGCGCGGACTGCGCCGCTCGAAGGCCTTGGCCTGAGCGTTTCAGAGCCGAAGCGCCGCCCCCCCTCACCCCAGATTCAGCTCCTTGAAGAAATCATTGCCCTTGTCGTCGATCACGATGAAGGCGGGGAAATTCTCGACTTCGATGCGCCAGATCGCCTCCATGCCGAGTTCGGGATATTCGAGCACCTCGACCTTGCGGATGCAGTCGAGCGCGAGCCGCGCCGCCGGGCCGCCGATCGAGCCGAGATAGAAGCCGCCGTGCCTGGCGCAGGCCTCGCGCACCTGTTTGGAGCGGTTGCCCTTGGCGAGCATCACCAGCGAGCCGCCCGCCGCCTGGAACTGGTCGACATAGCTGTCCATCCGCCCCGCCGTCGTCGGCCCGAACGAGCCCGAGGCGTAGCCGACCGGGGTCTTGGCGGGGCCGGCGTAATAGACCGGGTGGTTCTTGAGATAGTCGGGCATCGGCTCGCCGCGCTCCAGCCGTTCGCGGATTTTCGCGTGGGCGGCGTCGCGCGCGACGATCATCGGGCCGGTGAGGGAAAGCCGGGTGCGGATCGGATGGCGCGACAATTCGGCAAGAATCTCCGCCATTGGCCGGCGCAGGTCGATCCGCACCACCGGGCCGCCGAGCCTCGTCTCGTCGACATGGGGAAGAAACCGCGCGGGATCGTGCTCGAGCTCCTCGAGGAACACCCCGTCGCGGGTGATCTTGGCGAGCGCTTGGCGGTCGGCTGAGCAGGAAACCCCGAGCCCGATCGGCAGCGAGGCGCCGTGGCGCGGCAGCCGGATCACCCGCACGTCGTGGCAGAAATACTTGCCGCCGAACTGGGCGCCGACGCCGAGCTGCTGGGTCAGCTTGTGGATCTCGGCCTCCATCGCGAGGTCGCGGAACGCATGGGCGTCGGCGCCGCCCTCGGTCGGCAGGCCGTCGAGATAGCGGGTCGAGGCGAGCTTGACCGTCTTCATCGTCAGCTCCGCGCTCGTCCCGCCGATGACGATCGCCAGGTGATAGGGCGGGCAGGCGGCGGTGCCGAGGGTCAGGATCTTCTCCTTCAGGAACGCGATCATCCGGTCGTGGGTGAGGATCGAGGGCGTCGCCTGGTAGAAGAAGCTCTTGTTGGCCGAGCCGCCGCCCTTGGCGAGGAACAGGAACCTGTAGGAATCCTCGCCCTCGGCGAGAATTTCGATCTGCGCGGGCAGGTTGTCGCCGGTGTTGGTCTCCTCGAACATCGACAGGGCGGCGAGCTGCGAATAGCGCAGGTTCTTCTTCTCATAGGCGCCCGCGATGCCCTCGGCGATCGCCCGCTCGTCCTCGCCGTCGGTCCAGACCCGCCGGCCCTTCTTGGCGACGACGATCGCGGTGCCGGTGTCCTGGCACATCGGCAGCACGCCGCCGGCGGCGATGTTGGCGTTCTTCAGCAGATCATAGGCGACGAACTTGTCATTGGAGGTCGCCTCGGGATCGTCGAGGATCGCGCGCAGCTGGGCGAGATGGCCGGGCCGCAGCAGGTGGTTGATGTCGATCAGCGCCTGTTCGCTGAGGCGCCGGATCGCCTCGCGATCGACGACCAGGATTTCGGCGCCGAGCGCCTGCTCGACCCGAACCCCGTCGGCGCCGAGCTTACGGTACTGCGTCCGGTCGGGGCCGAGCGTGAACAGCGGCTGGAAATGGTTCATCGAGGAGGCTCCGGATCGGGGGCGGCCGCTCCGCTCTAAGGCTTCGCGCGGCGCTTTCCAATCACGAACTCGCCAGTCGGTGGGCTTCCGGCTCCGCGGCCGCCGAAAGCGCGGCTATGCCCTGAGCGATCATCAGCGTCCGGCGCGCCATGTCGGCATGCAGACGCTCGACCATCCGCCCGTCGAGCTGGATCGCGCCCTTGCCGGCGTTCTCGGGCAGGCTGAACGCCCCGATGATCGCCTTCGCGCCGTCGACCTCGGCGCCGGTCGGCGCGAAGATCGCATTGGCGAGCGCGATCTGGCTGGGATGGATGAGCGTCTTGCCGTCGAGGCCGAGGTCGCGGCCCTGTCCGCATTCGGCCTCGAACCCGGCGAGATCGGCGATATCGTTGTAGACGCCGTCGAGAATGTCGACGCCGTGCGCGCGCGCGGCGACGATGCAGAGCGAAAGCCACGCCGTCATCGAGGCCCGCGCGGGCACGAAGCGGGCGCGGGTCTCCTTGGCCAGATCGTTGAGGCCCATGACGAGCACGTCGAGCCGCGAGCTGGGATCGGCGGCCACCGCCGCGATCGCGCCGGCCTGCAGGATCGCCATCGGCGTCTCCATCATCGCCCACAGCCGGACCCGTTCGGGCGCGCCCGCCTCGCGCAATTCGCGCGCCGCCTGCATGACCGAACCCGGTCCGTCGATCTTGGGCAGGAGGATCGCATCCGGCCCCGCCGCCGCCGCGGCCGCGAGGTCGTCGCGGCCCCATATCGTCTGGGAGGCGTTGACTCGAATGATGATTTCGCGGCCGCCGAATCCGCCCGCGCGCACCTCCGCGACGACCTGGTCGCGCGCCGCCGCCTTGGCCTCCGGGGCGACCGAATCCTCGAGGTCGAGAATGACTGCGTCCGCCGGCAGGCTGCGCGCCTTGGCGATCGCGCGCGGATTCGAACCCGGCATGTAGAGGACGCTTCGACGCGGGCGGGCGATCATGATCGTCTCCGGAGCAACAATCGCCGACTTGTAATTTGTGCGACGCAATATGGCTAGTAGGATTTGACCCGCCGGTGACGGCGGCGCGCCCCCGACGCCGATCGTCGCTTCATTTCATCTGGTTGGCGGGCTCGACGCGGAACGCGATGAAATAGCGGCCGGCGACCGGGACTCGAGGCCGCTCGTACTTCGCGAAGCCGTTCGCCGCGCCGCGGCGCGCCAAACGAATCGTCCATTATTACCGCGTAACCTGGGCTCATGGCGAGTTTCCCCGAGGCTTCCGTCCCGACCGCCGAGACGGCGGGCGTTCCGTCGTGCGCAGAGCGCCTCGAACCCAGCGCGTGCGGCGACCTGCCGGCGTCGTCGGCCGCCGGGTCGAGGCGCGCGGCGGCCGCGGTCGGCCTGGCGCTGCTGGCGCTGCTCGGGCCGGTCCTGGTCGGCGCCGTGCCGCCGCTGACCGACTACCCGAACCATCTGGCGCGGCTCTGGCTGGAGGGCGGCGGCGGCGCGATCGCCCCGATGTCCTCGATGTACAGGGTCACCTGGGACGCGGTCACCAACATCGGGATCGACCTGTTCGCCGTGCTCGCCGTCCCGCTGCTCGGCTACGAGGCGGTCGGCCGCATTCTGGTCGGCGCGGCGGCGCTGCTGCCGGCGGCCGGCGGCGTCGCGCTGTGGCGCGTTCTCCACGGCCGGTTCCATTGGTGGCAGATCGCATTCGCGCTACTGGCCTGGAACATCGGCCTCGTCATGGGCTTCCTGAATTTCGAGATCGGGCTCGGCCTCGCGCTGCTGGCCGCCGCCGCGGACCCGGCGCTCGGCCGCCGCGGCGCCGTCCTGCGGGCGATCGCCCGCATGGCGCTGGCCGGGCTGCTGCTGCTGGTGCATCTGTTTGCGCTGGTCTTCTACGCCGCGCTGCTGATCGGGATCGCGCTCGGTCCCGAGTTGCGCCCGCTGCTGGCGCCCGCCGGCCGGCGGCGCGCCATCCGGTCGATCCTGCCGATCGGCGCGGCGCTCGCCGTTCCCGCCGCGATCATGCTGCTGTGCGCGCCGAGCCTGCCCGGCCGGCAGACCGGCGCCGACCTGTCGAGCGCCTGGTCGGACTTCGAGACCGGCTTTGCGGAGCTCCGCGCCTTCCCGGTCGAGAAGATCGAACTCGCGCTGATCGGCGTGCGCGCCTACGTCAACTGGCTCGACACGCTGACGCTGGCGGCGATCGAGATGGCGATCGTGGCGTCGCTGATCATGCGGCGCCTGGGCGCGCATGCCGGGATGGGGCTGGCGGCGGGCGCCCTGTTCGCCTGCTATTTCGTGTTTCCCGGATTCCTCGCCGGCACCGCCTGGATCGACCGGCGCTTCGCGCTGATGGCGCTGCTCGCCCTCGCCGCCGCCCTGCGGCCGGACCTCCCGCCGCGCGTTGCGCCGGCCTTTGCGGCCTGTTTCCTCGCGCTGTCGCTCGGGCGCACCGGCGTCGTCGGCTGCATCTGGCGCGATCGCCAGGCCGATGTCGCGTCCGTGAGCCGCGCGCTGGAATCGGCGCCGCCGGGCGCCGCGATCCTGCCGCTCGACCGACCCGTCGAACCGGCGCAGGCGCCGTGGGGCCGCCATACGACGCTCGGCGAGCCGACCTACCGGCACCTCGTCGCCCTCGCGCTGCCGCTGCGGCACGCCTTCGCCCCGACCCTGTTCGCCGCGCGCGGCAAGCAGCCCGTGCGAATTCTGGCGCCGTGGGACGAGATCGCCGAGCCCGACGGCGGCCTGGTCGCAAACGTCGAGGCGCTGACCGACTCGCAACGCTTCGCGCGCGCGGTCCGGTTCGCCGCCTATCTGAAGCTGTGGCGGGAGCGCTTCGATTATGCGCTGCTGCTCGATGCGGACGTCGCCGAGGCGCGCCCGTTCGTCGCGCCCGAGGGGATGACGCTCGTCCGCGACGAGGGCTTCGCCCGGCTCTACCGCATCGCGGCGCCGGGCGCGCGGGCGGGAATCGCGTCGCCGCCGCTCACCCCTTCAGCCAGGCCGTGAAACGCCGGGTCGCCTCGGCGATCTGGTCGGGCGATCGGGCGAAGCACAGCCGGATGTAGCCCTCCGCGCCAGCCCCGAACGCCGAGCCCGGCGCGACGCCGAGGCCCGCCTCGTCGACCAGCCGCATGGCGAGCCGCCGGGTGTCGGCCTCGCCTTCGACGGCGCAGAACAGGTAGAACGCCGCCTCCGGACGGACGAAGCGGACCCGGCCGGTCGCCGCGAGCCCCGCGCACAGGATGTCGCGGCTGCGCCGGAGGCGGGCGATCTGCGCGGCGAGGAAGTCCTCGCCGCCTTCGATCGCAGCGATCGCGGCGCGCTGGACGAACACCGGCACTCCCGAGGTCGTGTACTGGATCATGTTCTCGATGATGTCGCCGAGCCCAGGCGGCGCCTCGAGCCAGCCGATCCGCCAGCCGGTCATCGCCCAGTTCTTCGACAGCGTCTGGACGAACAGGATCCGGTCGCCGGCCTCCATGACGTCATGGAACGACGGCGCCCGGGCCCCGTCGTAGACCAGCCGGCCATAGATTTCGTCGGCGACGATCCATAGACCGCGCTCGCGGGCGAGGCCGAGGATGGCGGCCAGCTCCCCGCGGGTCGCCGTGAAGGCGGTCGGATTGGCCGGGGAATTGACGATGATCGCGCGCGTCGCCGGCCCGACGGCGTCCGCGAGCCGATCTGCGTCGAGCCGCCAGCGGCCCTCGCAACTCATCGGAACCTGGACGCTCCGCGCGCCGGTCAGCGCGATCGCGCCGTCGAAATTGGGCCAGGCGGGCGAGAGCGCGACAATTTCGTCGCCCGGCCCCGCAATCAGCCGGATCGCGATCTGCAGGGCGTGCATCCCGCCGACGGTCACGAAGAATCTCTCGGGCCCGAAATCGCCGCCGCCCGGCGCCGCGCCGTAGACGCGGGTCATGTAGCGAGCGATCGTCGCGCGCAGTTCGGGGATGCCGCGCTGATGGGTGTAGAACGTCTCGCCCCGCGCGAGCGAGGCGGTCGCCGCGGCCGCGACGAAAGCGGGCGTCGCGGCGTCGCCCTCGCCGACCCACAGCGGGATCAGACCCTGCCGGTCGCGGCCGTAGTTGAAGACCTCGACGATGCCGCTCTGCGCGACCGCGTGCATCTGCGGATGGATCGCCGCGCGCCAGTGCGTCTGCGCGGCGAACGCGGCCGGGTCGAGCGCCGGATTAGGAGAGTCCATCGGCGGGTTTTGGCCGATGGGCGCCCCCGGCGCAAGCTGCGATGCGGCGGAAGTGAAATACGCGCCCGCTCAATTCTCCGGCGGATGGAACAGCGCCGAGCGCGGGTCCGCGTCGTTGACCTTGGGCTTGACCTCGGCGGTCGTCGCGACCGCGTCGGTGGTCGGACGGCGGTAGCCCTTGGGCGGATCGGTCAGCCAGTCGCGGTCCGGCTCCTGTCCGGCGATGACCTGATCCGGCTTCGCCAGACCGATCGTCTCCAGCACATTGCGAAAAGGAACCCAGTCGCAGCCGCGCGCGTTCGATTGGGCCGCGCAACGCTTCGCGGCGGCCGTGTCCTGGCCAGGCCCGACGCGGTCGGCGCGCAGCTGGTCCGGCGAAAGGCGGTTGCCGTCGCGCGCAGCCTGCAGATCGGACTGCGAGGTGAGGATTTCGCGCATGGCGGCGCGCTCCTTGCGCGCCTTGGCGACGTCCGGATCCACCGGCCACGCCGCCGACTTGTCGACGATCGGCGCCGCCGGCGGCTGCAGGACCATCTTGGGCGGAAGCACCAGCCGCGGCCGTTCACGATAGTCGATCGGATCGTCCTTGTCCTTGCCGCTGAGGCCGACCAGGCCGCCGAGCCCGGTCCAGATCGGCGCCGCGCCATCGTCGCCGGCGAAGGCCGGGACGATCGAGAAGTTCCCGGCCCACAAGACCAGCGCCCCCGCGACCGCGAGGCCGCGCCTGGTCCTCGACCCGGCTGATGAAAACGGCATCCCACCCATTCCTTCCGATTCCCCGCAGCGCGGCCCGCACGGGCGCGAATCCGCTTCGACCGGCGACTTCTCGCCGGTCATTCCGGCAAATCGATGGCGCAGCGACGCGCCTCCGGGCCGGACGGGCTGGGCCGCTCTAGCACATTCTCGCCGGGATGGGGAGCCGGCGGAGGCCGCTACGCGCGCTCCTTCACCGGCGGCGGGACGCGCCGGCCGGCCAGCAGTCCGTCGAAGAGCAGGGCGACGACCCCGACCGTGATGGCGGCGTCGGCGACGTTGAACACATACCAATTGTAGCCCGCGACGTGCAAATCGACGAAATCGACCACGGCGCCGTGGACGAAGCGGTCGTAGCCGTTGCCGATCGCGCCGCCGACGATCGCGCCGAGGCCGGCCGCGGCGAGCCGGCTCGCGACCCGCCAGAGCCAGCCGGCGAGCAGCAGCGTCGCCGCGACGGTCAGGCCGAGCAGAATCCAGCGCCCGGCCGCCGTCCCCTGCGGGAACAGGCTGAACGAGACGCCGGTGTTCCACAGCAGTTCGATGTCGAGGAACGGCGTCACCGCGATGCGCTCGAAATCATGCAGCCGCAGCCCGTAGAGCAGCCAGGCCTTCGAGGCCTGGTCGAGCGCCAGCACGAGCAATGCAGTCACGCCGCCGAGCGCGCGCGGCGTCATGGCGGCGCGCCCGAAGCCTTCAGCTCGCGCAGCGCCTGCGCGTCGCGCGGGGTCACGTCGGGATAATCTGGGTCGGCGGTGGCGGGGTCGAAATATTTCCACGACCGAGCGCATTTGACCCCTGCGGCGCGCTCGACCACGACCGCGACGCCGGGCGTCTCTGGCAGCCGGAATGCGGCCGCCGGCGCCGGCGCGCTGCGCTCGATCGCGATGTCGGAGGTGATGCACACCTCGGCGAAGTCGACGCCATTGAGCGCGGCCGCCAGCGCGGGGTCGGCGATGTAGACGCGCGGCGCTGCCTCGAGCGAGGAGCCGATCGCCTTGTCCGCGCGCGCGATCTCGATCGCGCCGGTGACGACGAGCCGCAGCCGGCGGATGGTCTGCCATTTCGCCGCGAGCGCGGGATCGCGCCAGCGCGCGGGGACCGCGGGGAACTGTTCGAGATGCACCGACCGCGCGTCCGCGTCGCGAGAGCCCCAGGCCTCGTCGGCGGTGAAGACGAGGATCGGCGCCAACCACAGCGTGACCGCCCGGAAGATATGGTCGATCGCCTCCAGCGCGCCGCGCCGGCGCAGGCTCGACGGCGGATCGCAATAGAGCGCGTCCTTGCGGACGTCGAAATAGAAGGCCGAGAGATCGGCGTTCATGAAGGCGGACAGCGAGGCGACCACCCGCGCATAGTCGAAGGCGGCGTAGGCCGCCTCGATCTCGCCGCCGAGCTCGGCGAGCCGATGCAGCATCAGCCGCTCGAGTTCGCCCATCCGGGCGAGGTCGACGGCGTCGCCGGGGACATGGTGCGCGAGCGTGCCGAGCATCCAGCGGATCGTGTTGCGCAGCTTGCGGTAGTTGTCGCTGACCGTCTTGAGGATCTCCTTGCCGATCCGCTGATCCTCGGAATAGTCGACGCTGGCGACCCACAGCCGCAGGATGTCGGCGCCGGACTCCTTGATGATGTCCTGCGGAAGAGTCTGGTTGCCGAGCGACTTCGACATTTTCCGGCCGTTCTCGTCGAGCGTGAAGCCGTGGGTCAGCACGACGTCGAACGGCGCCCGCCCACGCGTGCCGCAGCTCTCGAGCAGCGAGGACTGGAACCAGCCGCGATGCTGGTCGGAGCCCTCGAGATACATCACCTCGTCTTCTCCGCCGTCGATCTTCCGGCGGATGCCGGCGAGGCCGGGGAAGTGGACGGGATCCTCCAGCACGTAGGAATGGGTCGAGCCGGAATCGAACCAGACGTCGAGCACGTCGTCGATCTTGTCGTAGACGTCGGGGTCGTAAAGGTTGCCGAGGAAGCGCCCCTTGGCACCTTCGGCGAACCAGGCGTCGGCGCCCTCGGCCTCGAAGGCGTCGGCGATCCGCGCGTTGACCGCGTCGTCGATCAGGATTTCGTGGCCGCCCTTCTTGACGAACACCGCGATCGGCACGCCCCAGGCGCGCTGCCGGCTCATCACCCAGTCGGGCTTGGCCCCGACCATGCCGTTGATGCGGTTCTCGCCCGAGGCGGGAACCCAGCGCGTCTGCCTGATCGCCGCGAGCGCGGTCTCGCGCAGGGTCGCGCCGACGCCCTTCTCCCTCTCCCCGCTCGCGGGGAGAGGGTCGGGGTGTGGGGCGGCGCCGACAGGCTCGATCGGCTTGTCCATCGCGATGAACCATTGCGGCGTGTTGCGGAAGATGATCGGCTTCTTCGAGCGCCAGGAATGGGGATACTGGTGCTTGAGCCTGCCGCGCGCGACCAGATTGCCCGCCGCGATCAGCGCCCTGATCACCGCCTCGTTGGCGTCGCCCTTCTCGCCCTTGTCGGTGAGGACGCGCTTGCCCTCGAAGCCGGGCGCGTCGGCGGTGAAGGCGCCGTTCTCGTCGACGGTGTAGGGGATGCGCGCGTCGATGCCGCGCTCGGCGAGGAGACGGCCGCTCGCCATCCACAGGTCGAAGTCCTCGCGGCCGTGGCCCGGGGCGGTATGGACGAAGCCCGTGCCAGCGTCGTCGGTGACGTGGTCGCCGGCGAGGAGGGGGACGCCGAAGGCGTAGCCGTTGTCACGAAGCGGATGGCGAACGGTGACGTACTGGCTCGCCGGAAAATTGGCCACGCGGGAATACCGGTCTGCGCCTATCCGCGCAGCCTTGAAGACCTCCGCAGCCAAAGTATCGGCCAATACCAGCTTGTCGCCCTTGCGAACCCAGTTGTCGCTCGGCGCTTCCATCACTTCGTATACGCCGTAATTAATTCTGGGAGAGAACGCGATCGCACGATTTCCGGGGATCGTCCAGGGCGTCGTCGTCCATATGACGACGGAGCAATCCAGGTAGAGGCGCGGATCGACGTTTCCGCTCGTCATACTCTGGATGGGGAACTTCACATAGACCGTGTCGCTCGAATAATCCTCGTATTCGATCTCCGCCTCGGCGAGCGCGGTCTTCTCGACCACGCTCCACATCACCGGCTTGGAGCCGCGATAGAGCAGACCGTTGGCCGCGAATTTCATGATCTCGCGGGCGATCTGCGCCTCGGCGGGAAAGCTCATCGTCTCGTAGGGGTGGTCCCAGTCGCCGACCACGCCGAGCCGCTTGAACTCCTCGCGCTGCACGCCGATCCAGTGTTCGGCGTAGGCGCGGCACTCCTTGCGGAACGCGATGATCGCCGCCGAATCCGAGAAATCCGGCTTGGCCTTGCCCTTCTTTCGGTAGAATTCCTCCTCGACCCGCCATTCGATCGGCAGGCCGTGGCAATCCCAGCCGGGCACGTAATTGGAGTCCTTGCCCGCCATCTGCTGCGAGCGGACGACCATGTCCTTGAGGATCTTGTTGAGCGCGTGGCCGATGTGGATGTTGCCGTTGGCGTAGGGTGGACCGTCGTGCAGGACGAATTTGGCGCGCCCCGTGGCCTCCGCGCGCAGCCGGCCGTAGAGGTCGTCGCGCGCCCAGCGCGCCAGAATCTCCGGCTCCTTCTGCGGCAGCCCGGCGCGCATCGGGAAATCGGTCTTCGGCAGGAACAGGGTCTGGGCGTAGTCGGGGCCTTTGGCGGGCTGCTGGTTCATGGGTTCTGCGCCGGATTCCAAGGGGAGCGGCGCGCCTCGGGCGCCGCGCGTGAGCGTGGCATTAGATGATTTGGCCGGCCGCGCCAAACCCGAATTTGCGTGTGGGGCGGCTCAGGCGCCGGCCGCGCCCTTGCGCCGCGCCAGAATCTCCCGGGCGCGCCCCTTGTCGCGCGCCATTTCGGCGGCGAGAGCGTCGAGGCTGTCGAACTTCGCTTCGTCGCGGATGCGCGCGACGAAGGCGACCTCGATGACCCGGCCGTAAAGGTCGCCGTCGAAATCGAACAGGAAGGTCTCCAGCAGCGGCGCCCCGTCGTCGACCGTCGGCCGGGTCCCGAAGCTCGCGACGCCGCCGTAGCGCGCGCCCTCGACGACGACCTCGACCGCGTAAATGCCGTGGGCGAGCCGGTTCGACGGCTCGAGCGCGATGTTGGCGGTCGGCGTGGCGAGCGTGCGGCCGAGCCGGCGGCCCGCAATCACCACGCCGGCGACCGCATAGTCGCGCCCGAGCAGCCGGGCGGCGGCCTCGACGTCGCCCGCCTCCAGCGCGCGCCGGATCGTCGTCGAGGAGATCGCCTCGCTCGGCGACGCCGCGACCTGGTCGACGACGTCGACCCGGAAGCCCCGGCGGGCGCCGGCCTCTCTCAGGAACCCGGGCGAGCCGGCGCGGCCCTTGCCGAAATGGAAGTCCCAGCCGATCACCACCGCTCGCACGCCGAGCCGCTCGACCAGCACGCCGCGCACGAAATCCTCCGCCGAGAGCGAGGCGAGCCGGGCGTCGAACGTCAGCACGACCGCGCCGTCGAGGCCGAATTCGGCGAACGCCCGCCCGCGCGCCGCGCTCGGGCTCAGCCGGAACACGACCGGCTTGCCGGCGAAGAAATCGGCGGGATGCGGCTCGAACGTCAGCACCGCGGCGGGCGCGCCGAGCTCGTCGGCGAGCCGCCGCGTGCGCCCGAGCACCGCGCGGTGGCCGAGATGGGCGCCGTCGAAATTGCCGATCGCGAACACCGCGCGCTCCAGCCCGGCCGGCGCCCGCTCGGGATCGACGGCGAACACGAAGGGTCTGGTCTTGCTCGCTTGCGGCACGCGGCGTCCGTTGCTGTGGCGGGTCGTCAGTATCGAGGCCGCGGGAACCTGCCCCGGCGTCCCGCGGGGGTCAAGGCGCGGCGTGGCCGACCCGGCGCGCGGGCACGCTCAGCACGCCCTCGCCGTCGAGGACGACCTTGCCGTCGACCGTGCATTCGCAGCGCAGCCGCACCCGCCGGCCCTTTTCGGTGAGCTCGGCGACTTCGACGCTGATCAGGATGACGTCGCCGATCTTCACCGGGCCCCTGAAATTCAGGCTCTGCGAAATATAGACCGAGCCCGGCCCCGGCAGGCGCATGCCGATGACCGCGGAAATCAGGCTCGCGGTATAGAGCCCGTGCACGATCCGGCCGCCGAAACGGGTCTTGCGGGCGAAATGCTCGGAGAGGTGGATCGGATTGCGGTCGCCCGACAGTTCGGCGAAGCCGATGACGTCCTCGTTCAGCACGGTCTTTTCGATGGTCTCGCGCATGCCGACCGCGAGATCCTCGAAATAGCAGGTCCTGAAGGGGGCGCCGTCCATCGTCGTCTCCAAGCGCTCTGCCGAGATACCGGGATGCCGTCCGCCCGATCAAGACCCGTCGCGACGCCGGCGCGGCGCGCTCACCAGACGAGATCGCGGATCGCGGCGGTCGGCCACATGCCGTGCCGCGCGGAAAACTGTTCGAGCGCGGCCGCCGCCATCGGCTGGTCGCCATGCAGCTCCTCGCCGTGAATCCCGTTGGTCACGAACAGCACGTCGAGCCCGGCGGCGACCGCGCCGGCGACGTCGGTGCGCATGGCGTCGCCGATCGCGAGCACGCGGCGCGCCTCGACGGGCCGCCCGCGGGCGCCGCCCGCGAGCGCCAGCGCGCGCGCGTAGATCGGCGGGTAGGGCTTGCCCGCATAGACCGCCGGGCCGCCCATCTCCTCATAGCGCTGTGCGAGCGCGCCCGCACAATAGATCACGGTCTCGCCGCGCTGGACCACGAGATCGGGATTGGCGCAGATCAGCGGCAACCCGCGCGCGCGCATCGCGGCCAGCGGCGCGGCATAGTCGTCCGGAGTCTCATGCTCGTCGTCGAACAGGCCGGTGCAGACGACGTAGTCGGCCTGGCCCAGGCTCGTCAGGCGCGGCGGCGCGGCGGGCGCCAGCAACGCCGCGCTCTCGAACAGGCTGAGGTCGCGCGGCGGGCCGATATGGTGGACGGCGGCCGAGCCGCGCGCGGCGATCAGCGCCAGCGTCACGTCGCCCGAGGTGACGATGTCGTCATAGGCCTCGCGCGGGACCTCGAGCTCGTCGAGCTGGTCGCGGATCGGGCCGCCGGGACGCGGCGCATTGGTGATCAGCACGACCGTCCCGCCGCCGCGGCGAAACCGCGCGAGCGCCTCGGTCGCGCTCGCAAAGGAACGTTCGCCGTTGTGCACGACGCCCCAGATGTCGCTCAGCGCAACGTCATAGCCGCCGGCGATCTCGCAGAGGCCGGCGATCACGGGCACGGCCGCGGCGCGATGGGGCTTGTTCATGACGCGACGGGCTATTGACCGCGCGGCGCGGTGTCAAGCGGGCGGCGCGCGGCTTGACGCAACGCGGGGCGCGCGCAATGAAAGGGCGTAGCAGCCGATCGAGGATCTCAGCGCCCATGGAACCGGTCGACCGCCCGCCGCCGATCAGCCACGACGACTTTTTGAAGGTCGACATCCGGCTCGGCACGATCGTCGAGGCGCAGCCGTTTCCGCAGGCGCGCAAGCCCGCGTACAGGCTGACGATCGATTTCGGGCCGGCGATCGGGCTGAAGAAGTCGTCCGCGCAGATAACCCGGCATTACCGGCCCGAGACGCTGGTCGGTCGCCAGGTCGCCGCGGTCGTCAATTTCCCGCCCCGCCAGATCGGCCCGTTCATGTCCGAAGTGCTCACCCTCGGCTTTCCCGACGCCGACGGGGAGGTCGTGCTGATCGCGCCGAGCCAGCCGGCGCCCGACGGGGGCCGGCTGTTCTAGCGCGCAGCGCCGGAATCCGGCTTGACGCCCGCCCCGCGGGTTCCTACCTATCTGATCGAGCGCGGGTTTCTCCGTGCGTTTGTCGAGGAACCCATGTCCGCAACCTCCAAGGTCACCGACGCCAGTTTCAACGTTGACGTTCTCGAGTCCAGCGAACCGGTCGTCGTCGATTTCTGGGCGGAATGGTGCGGCCCGTGCCGCATGATCGGCCCGTCGCTCGAGGAAATCGCCCACGAAATGAAGGGCAAGGTGAAGATCGCCAAGCTCAACATCGACGAGAATCCGGACGTTGCGAGCAGGCTCGGCATCCGCTCGATCCCGACCCTGATGATGTTCAAGGACGGCAAGCTCGCCGCCCAGAAGCTCGGCGCCGCGCCCAAGAGCGAACTGGTGCGCTGGATTAACGCCTCGGTCTGAGCCCCCGGCGCCGGCGCGCCTGCCGTCATGCCAGATGCGGCGCGATCCTGGTTACAAGGGCCGCGGAGGAGGAAGCGCCCGGTTTCGCTGCCCCTCGAACGGGCACGCGAAGCGTCGTCCGCCGCGCTTCCAGCCGTGAGGAGCGCGTGTGCGCTCCTCCAGGGCCCGCAAGCGCCAGAGCGGGCGCTACTCCGCCTCGCCCGCCAGATCCGGGCGCCGCTCCCGCGTGATCCGCGCCGCCTCGTCGCGCCGCCACTGCGCGATCCGGACATGGTCGCCCGACAGCAGGATATCGGGAATCGCCCGTCCCTCCCATTCGCGCGGCCGCGTGTAATGGGGATATTCGAGCAGGCCCGCCTCGAAGCTCTCCTGGGCCGCCGATTCCGGCTTTCCCATCACCCCCGGTAGCAGACGGACGCAGGCATCGAGCAGCGCGAGCGCGGCGATCTCGCCGCCCGACAACACGTAGTCGCCGATCGAAACCTCGATCAGCTTGCGGGCGGCGATCACGCGTTCGTCGACCCCCTCGAAGCGCCCGCAGACGAGAACGAGCCCCGGCCCGGCCGCCCATTCGCGGACGCGCGCTTGCGTCAGCGGCGCGCCGCGCGGGGTCATCATCAGCCGCGGGCGCGCGTCGTGCGCTCCGGCCGCCGCATCGAGGCTCTCCGCCAGCACGTCGGCGCGCATCACCATGCCGGGACCGCCCCCGGCCGGCGTGTCGTCGACCGCGCGATGACGGCCGCGGCCATGGGCGCGGATGTCGCGCGGTTCGCAGCGCCACAGGCCGCGCGCGAGCGCCTCGCCCGCCAGCGAAAAGCCGAGCGGGCCAGGAAACATTTCGGGGAACAGGGTCAGGATCGTCGCGGCGAACATCAGACCTCGCCGTCGATTTCATTCGGGGGGACGACGACGATCCGGCCGGCGCCGAAATCGATTTCGACCGCGACCGCACGGGTGAACGGCAGCAGCAGGGTCTCCCCGCCGCCGGGCGGCGCGATTTCGAGTATGTCGCCGGCGCCGAAATTGGCGACCGCCGCGACCCGCCCGAGCGGCTCGCCTTCGCGGCTCACCGCTTCCATGCCGATGAGGTCGTCGCGGTAGAACTCGTCCTGCGACGGCGGCGGCAGCTGGGCGCGCCGCACGAACAGTTCGGCGCCGGTCAGTTTCTCCGCGGCCTCCCGGGTTTCGACGCCGTCGACCCGGACGACGAGCATGTCGTCCCTCAGCGCACGCAGCGCGAGAAGCCGGAATGCGCGCGCCCCCGCCTTCTCCGTCAGGTCGCCATAGGCGCCGATCGCCTTGGGGTCCTGGGTGTAGGATTTCACGCGCAATTCCCCGCGCACGCCGTGCGGCGCGCCGAACACGCCCAGAGGGATGAGCCGATCGGGATTGGACAAGCATCCCGTCCTTGCGGTTCACCCGCCGCCCGAAGCGCGGGCGAAGGGCCGCCAGGTCACGCCGCCGCCGCGGCCTTCTCGGCCGCAGCCGCCGCCGCTGCGCTGCGCTCCTGCGCCTTCTTCTTCGGTAGCGCCTTCTGCGGGTTGTTTTGCGCCTCCCGCTTGACGACGCCGAGACCGTCGAGCAGGCGCAGCACGCGGTCGGTCGGCTGGGCGCCCTTGGCGAGCCACGCCTTGGCCTTCTCGACGTCGAGCACGAGCCGCAGCGCGTCGTCCTTCGCCTTGACCGGATCGAAGGTGCCGATCTTCTCGACGAAGCGGCCGTCGCGCGGCATGCGCGCGTCGGCGACGACGATGCGGTAGAACGGGCGCTTCTTGGCGCCGCCGCGGGCGAGCCGGATTTTCAGGGACATGTTCGCTTTCCTTCTTTCATGACCGTTGTGGAGAGGCTTCGCCCCGCGGCGGGGGCGTGCGCGCTTGGCGTCATTTCTTCCGGCCTCCGAATGGATCGAACCCGCCGGGCAGGCCGCCGCCGAGCCCCGGCAGGCGCGGCGCGCTGAGGCCGGGAAGCCGCGGAGCGCCGAAACCCGGCAACGCCGGCGGGCGATCGAACGCGCCGGGCGGCGGCGCCTCGGGCAGGCCGCCGGGCGCCGCGCCGCCCATCTGTTTTTGCAGCGCCTCGATCTGTTCGGGCGTCGGCTCGGGCATGGCGCCCATGCCGCCGCCAATTCCGAACATCTGCCCGAGCCTGGCCATCGGCCCGCGCTTCCCGGCGCCGCCCATCGACTTCATCATGTCGGCCATCTGCCGGTGCTGCTTCAGCAGCCGGTTGACGTCCTCGACCCTGGTCCCCGAACCCGCCGCGATCCGTTTCTTGCGCGAGGCCTTCAGCATGTCGGGATTGCGCCGCTCCTTGCCGGTCATGGAGGAGATGATCGCGCGCTGGCGGCCGATCACCTTGCCGTCGAGATGGGCGGCGGCGACCTGATCCTTGATCTTGGCCATGCCCGGCAGCATGCTCATGACGCCGCCCATGCCGCCGATCTTCTCGATCTGGGCGAGCTGTTCGGAGAGATCGTCGAGGTCGAACACGCCCTTGCGCATGCGCTCGGCCATCTTGGCCGCCTGCGCCATGTCGATGTTTTGAGCCGCCTTCTCGACGAGGCTGACGATGTCGCCCATGCCGAGGATGCGGTCGGCGAGGCGCTGGGGATGGAAATCCTCGAGCGCGTCCATCTTCTCGCCGACCCCGAGCAGCTTGATCGGCTTGCCGGTGACCGCGCGCATCGACAGCGCGGCGCCGCCGCGCCCGTCGCCGTCGACGCGGGTCAGCACGATGCCGGTGACGCCGACCCGCTCGTTGAAGTTCTTGGCGAGATTGACCGCGTCCTGGCCGGTCAGGGCGTCCGCGACCAGCAGGATTTCATGCGGCCGGGTCGCATCGCGGATCTCGGCCATCTCGGCCATCAGAGGTTCGTCGATATGGGTGCGCCCGGCGGTGTCGAGCAGGACGACGTCGTAGCCCTGCAGCCGGGCGACGGTTTCGGCGCGCCTGGCGATCGCGACCGGGCCCTGGCCGGCGACGATCGGCAGCGTGTCGACGCCGATCTGGCGGCCGAGCACGGCGAGCTGCTCCTGCGCGGCGGGGCGCTTGACGTCGAGCGAGGCCATCAGCACCTTGCGCTTCATCCGCTCGGAAAGGCGCTTGGCGATCTTGGCGGTGGTCGTCGTCTTGCCGGCGCCCTGGAGGCCGACCATCATGATCGCGACCGGCGCCGGCGCGTTGAGGTCGATGGCCTGGCTGTCGCCGCCGAGCGTCTCGACCAGCGCGTCATGGACGATCTTGACCACCATCTGGCCGGGGGTGACCGATTTCAGCACCGCCGCGCCGACCGCCCGCGTCCGCGCGCGATCGATGAACGAGCGCACCACCTCGAGCGCGACGTCGGCCTCGAGCAGCGCCCGCCGGACCTCGCGCATCGCGGCGTTGACGTCCGCCTCGGAAAGGGCGCCGCGGCCGGTCAGCTTGTCGAATATGCCGGAGAGCTTTTCCGAAAGGCTCTCGAACATGGCCCGCTCCTGCCTAGGTCCAACGCAGATCGCGCCCGGGGGCGCCAAGCGCTGCCGGACGGGGACCGCCCGCCTCGCGGGCGGGTCGGCTGATCGACGAGGGACGAACCTGACGAAGATTGGGAATGCGAATAGAACGACAGAAGCTTGAAGTCAAACGCCGGTCCGGGTTCGAGAGCTTTCCCGACGAGGCGGAACGCTCCCTCGTTTGCTCGGGCCGGCGTTGCGAGGCGGAAGTCGCGGGTGAAGCTCGGCGCGGCCTGACTTCACCCCTTCATCTGCGCCAGCGTCCCGGCGATGTCGCCCATGCCCCAGTGCTCGGCGATCTGCCCGTCGCGGATCCGGAAGATGTCGCAGGAGGTGAAGCGGAGCTTCCTCCCCGTCGGCGGCACGCCGAGATAGGGGCCGTCGTGGGTTCCCGAATAGACGAAGCTCGCGGCGACCTTGTCGTCGGCAGCCACCATCGCCTCGATCGCGACGGAAAGATCGGGCAGGCCCTTCAGCCGTCCCGCGAAGAAGCCGACCGTCGCCTGCTTGGGCGCGACCCCTGGCGCCGGCGGCGGCGCGGCGGCGCTGGTCTGGTGGTTCACGTAGTCCTCCGCGAACAGCGCGGCGAAGGCGGCGATGTCATGCGCGGAGAGGGCTGCGGCGAAATGCTCGACGATGCGGCGGCCGGCCGGGGTGTCCTGCGCGAAGGCCCCGCCGCCGGCCGCGGCGCCGGCGAGCAACCCGGCGATGACGATGCGGCGATCCATGATTGCGCCTCCCGGCGTCAGCGAAACAACACGAAGAAGATGACGTAGATCCAGCCGAGAATCCCGTCGATGATCGCCCACAGGATCGAGTGATTGTTGACGTAGGAAATGGCGATCGCCAGCGCCGATCCGAAGCCGACGCCATATTTGGCGCCCTCGACCCGAACGCCATAAGAGCGGCTTCCGTTCATCTCGTCTCTCCTTTCGCCATGGCGGCGAGGCGCGGGGGCGCAAGCCTGTCGTCTCCCGCGCCTTCAGCGCCGCCGCTGGCCATCCTATCCCAAAATTTCGCGCCGCGCCGGATCCGCGCGCGCGCTTCCGGCAAGCCTTGGCGTGGCCGCCGCGATGGATTACCCCTATCGCACGAGGCCGAGGGCGAGCGGAATGCCGGAGGACCAGACGAAACCGGACGAAATCGCGCAGGCGCGGGACAGAGAAGCGCCCGGCTCGCGCTACGACCAGACTTTCCCGACCCTGACGGCGGCGGAAATCGACCGCATGCGCCGGTTCGGGACGCTGCGCCGCTACGCCGACGGCGAGAAACTGTTCGAGACCGGCAAACCGTCGCCCGGCATGTTCGCGATCCTCGCCGGGCATGTCGCGATCACCCAGCGCGACGGCATGGGCCATGTGACGCCGGTCGCCGATCAGGGCGCCGGCCAGTTCGTCGCCGAGGTCGGCCAGCTCTCCAACCGCCCCACCCTCGTCGACGGCGTCGCGGAGGGCGACGTCGAGGCGCTGCTGATTCCGCCGCCCGGCGTCCGCGCGCTGCTGGTCGCCGAGGCGGATCTGGGTGAACGGATCATGCGCGCGCTGATCCTGCGCCGGGTCAATCTGATCCAGTCGGGCGTCGGCGGCCCCGCGCTGGTCGGCGCCCCTGACATGGCCGACATTGTGCGGCTGCAGGGCTTTCTTTCCCGCAACGGCTGGCCGCAACATCTGCTCGATCCCGCGAGCGATCGTGAGGCCGGCGATCTCGTCGCCCATTACGCGGCGGAGGCGGGCGGGCTGCCGCTGGTCGTCTGTCCGAACGGCGCCGTGCTGCACAATCCGACCGAGGCCGCGCTCGCGCGCGAACTCGGCATGATCGGCGGCGCGCGGCGCGAAGTCGTCTATGACGTCGCGGTGGTGGGCGCCGGCCCCGCCGGCCTGGCGACCGCGGTTTATGCAGCCTCGGAGGGCCTGTCGGTGGTAGTGCTGGATGCGCGCGCCTATGGCGGCCAGGCCGGCGCGAGCGCGCGGATCGAGAATTATTTCGGCTTTCCCACTGGAATTTCGGGTCAGGCGCTGACCGCGCGGGCTTCGATCCAGGCGCAGAAGTTCGGCGCCGAAATGATAATTCCCGCCCGCGTCACGACGCTCGACTGCGCACGCGCGAATGGCGCGCTCGGAATCGAACTCGACGGCGACGACCGCGTCGCGGCGCGAACGGTCGTCGTGGCGTCCGGCGCGCGCTATCGACGCCCCGATATCGCCGACCTCGCCCGGTTCGAGGGGCGCGGCGTCTGGTACTGGGCCTCGCCGATCGAGGCGCGGCTGTGCGCGGGCGACGAGGTCATCCTCGTCGGCGGCGGCAATTCGGCGGGCCAAGCGGCGGTGTTTCTGGCCGGCCACGCCGCGCGGGTGCGCATGATGGTGCGCGCTGCGGGCCTCGCGGAGAGCATGTCGCGCTATCTTATCGACCGGATCGCCGCGACGCCGAACATCGAACTGATGACCAGGACCGAGATCGTCGCGCTGCTGGGCCGGCCGAATGCAAGTCTCGAACGGGTGCGTTGGCGCGACCGCGGGACCGGCGCCGAGTCCGAAGCCGCGATCCGCAACGTCTTTCTGTTCATCGGCGCGGACCCCGCGACCGGCTGGCTCGACGGATGCGGCGTCGCGCTCGACAAGGCCGGATTCGTGCTGACCGGCGCCCGCTGCGGCGAGACCGGACGCCCGCGCGCGCCGCTCGAGTCGTCGATCGCAGGCGTGTTCGCGGTCGGCGACGTGCGCGCGGGATCGGTCAAGCGCGTCGGCGCCGCGATCGGCGAGGGCGCCCAGGTCGTGCAGGCGCTGCACGGCTTCCTCGCCGATTCCTCGAGTCCCAAGCTCTGACCCCAGGGAGCCGCCATGGCGATCCAGTGCACGCATCTCGACACCATTCGACGAGTGACGCCGAGCGCGCTCGGCTGCGAGGAATGCCTGCGTCTCGGCGAGGCTTGGTTCCACCTGCGCGTCTGCCGCGCCTGCGGCCATGTCGGCTGCTGCGATCAGTCGCCAGGCCGGCACGCGACCAGGCATTTCGAGGCGACCGGTCACCCGATCATCGAGGGCTATGACCCGCCCGAGGGCTGGGGCTGGTGCTTCGTCGACGAGGTCATGTTCGACCTGTCGGACCGCATGACGCCGCACAACGGCCCGATCCCGCGCTATTATTGACGCATTAGCGAGTCGGCCGCGCCGCCCGGGGGCCGCCCCCGGGGCCGCCGGCGGCGGGGAACAGGCGGGATCGCATGCGGTTGATCGACCTGATCGCTCTCGGGGCGGCGCTCGGCCTAGCGGGCTGCGGCGGCGAGGAGCCGCTGACCCGCCCGATCAGCGCGCAGGCATGGCGGACGATCGCCGAGGCGCGCGTCGATCCCGCCGCCGCCGCGGCGATGCTCACCGCCTATCGCGCCGCCCACGGCCTCGGGCCGGTGCGGCTCGATCCCGCGCTGACCGCGATGGCGCAGCGCGAGGCCGACGCGATGGTCGCCGCCAATGCGCTGTCGCACGACCTCGGCGGCGGCTATGCGGCGCGGCTCGAAGCGGCGGGCGTCGACACAGTGCGCGCTGGCGAGAACATCGGCGGCGGCTATGGATCGACCGCGGAGGCGATGGCGGGCTGGCGCCATTCGCCCGAGCACGACGCCAATCTGCTGCTGCTGCAGGCGACCCGGTTCGGGATCGCGATCGCCAAGGATGCGCAGAGCCGGCTCGGGGTCTATTGGGCGATGGAGGTCGCGGCTGAGCCGGGGCCGCCGGCGCACGCCGCGGCGGCGGCCGGCGCTTCCGACGGGCTCCTCCTGTTGCGCCCGTAGCGGCGCGGGAGGGCGCGCCGGCGGATCACAGGCCGCGTCGCCGCCCGCGGATTGCCGCGCCGCTCGGCCGCGCCTCGCCGCCGCCCCAATTGTGCGGGCCCATGTCGGCGTCGGTCGGCTTGTGCGCGCGGCTTGCGGGGGTGTTGGCGGCCTTGCCGAACTTGCGCTCGCCCTTGTAGCCGCCGCCAATCGCCTCGATCGCCGCCTGCCGCGCCAGCGGATCGTCGCCGACCGCCAGTTCGACCGTCTGCAGCCGCTTGATCTCGTCGCGCAGCCGCGCCGCCTCCTCGAATTCGAGATTGCCCGCCGCCTCCTTCATCCGCTTCTCGAAATCGGCGATCGTCGCCTTGAGATTGTGGCCGAGCATCACGCCCTCGCCGCCGCCCGCCAGCCCGGCGTCGACCGTGACGTGGTCGGCTTCGTAGACGGAGCCGAGTATGTCGGCGATGCCGCGCTTGATCGAGGCCGGCGTGATGCCGTTGGCGAGGTTGTACGCCTCCTGCTTGCTGCGCCGGCGGGTCGTCTCGGCCATCGCACGGGTCATCGAGCCGGTGACGACGTCGGCGTAGAGGATCACCTTGCCGTCGACGTTGCGTGCGGCGCGGCCGATCGTCTGCACGAGCGAGGTCTCCGAACGCAGGAACCCCTCCTTGTCCGCGTCGAGGATCGCGACCAGCGCGCATTCGGGAATGTCGAGCCCCTCGCGCAGCAGATTGATGCCGACGAGCACGTCGAAGGCGCCGAGCCTGAGGTCGCGGATGATCTCGATGCGCTCGATCGTGTCGATGTCCGAGTGCATGTAGCGCACGCGCACGCCGTTCTCGTGAAGATACTCCGTGAGGTCCTCGGCCATCCGCTTGGTTAGCACGGTGACCAGCGTCCGATAGCCGCGCAGTGCGACTTCGCGGACCTCGCCGAGCAGGTCGTCGACCTGGCTGCGCGCGGGCCGCACCTCGACCGGCGGATCGATGAGGCCGGTCGGCCGGATCACCTGCTCGACGAAAATCCCGCCGGTCCGGTCCATCTCCCAGGCGCCCGGCGTCGCCGAGACATGCACGGTCTGCGGCCGCATCGCGTCCCATTCCTCGAAGCGGAGCGGCCGGTTGTCCATGCAGGAGGGCAGGCGGAAGCCATATTCGGCGAGCGTCGCCTTGCGCCGGTAGTCGCCCTTGTACATCGCGCCGATCTGCGGCACGGTGACATGGCTCTCGTCGGTGAAGACGAGCGCATTGTCGGGCAGGTATTCGAACAGCGTCGGCGGCGGCTCGCCTGGCCGGCGGCCCGTGAGATAGCGCGAATAATTCTCGATGCCCGCGCAGGAGCCGGTCGCCTCGAGCATTTCGAGGTCGAACAGGCAGCGCTGCTCGAGCCTCTGCGCCTCGAGCAGGCGGCCGCCGTGGTGGAGCTGGTCGAGCCGGACGCGCAGCTCGTCCTTGATCGCCTTGATCGACTGCAGCAGCGTCGGGCGTGGCGTCACGTAATGGCTGTTGGCGTAGACCTTCACGAATTCGAGGTCCTGCGTCTTCTTGCCGGTCAGGGGATCGAATTCGGCGATCGATTCGATCGCGTCGCCGAAGAAGCCGATCCGCCAGGCGCGGTCCTCGTAATGGGCGGGGAATATCTCCATCGTGTCGCCGCGCACCCGGAACACGCCCCGGGTGAAGTCGCCGAGCGAGCGCTTGTACTGCAGCGCGACGAGGTCGGCGACGAGCTGGCGCTGGTCGATCGTCTCCCCTGTTTTCAGCGAGAAGGTCATCGCGGTATAGGTCTCGAC
>JBEKZS010000062.1:0-23379 GCA_049509635.1 Roseiarcus sp. | reverse complement strand
CAGCTCAAGATCGTCGACCGCGCCAAGGACGTCGGCAGGCTCGCCTCCGGCCAGCTGTTCGCGCCCAAATACATCGAGAACAAGCTGAAGTTCTTTCCCAACATCAAGGAGGCGGTCGCGATCGGGCAGGGCCGCGACCATGTCGTCGCGATGCTCAACATCGAGCTGGCCTCGGTCGCCAACTGGGCGGAGCGCCGCAACATCGCCTATGGCTCGTATCAGGAGCTCGCCGGCCATCCCGAGGTCTATGCGATGATCCGCGCCCATGTCGACGAGGTCAATCGCGCGCTGGCGCGCGAGACGGCGATGGCGGGCGCCCAGATCAGGCGGTTCCTCATCCTGCCCAAGGAGCTCGACGCCGACGACGGCGAACTCACCCGCACCCAGAAGGTTCGGCGCGGGCTCATCGCCGAACGCTACGCTTCGCTCGTCGCCGGCCTCTACGAAGGCGCGGAGATGGCGGAGATTTCGACCGAAATCACCTATGAGGACGGCCGCAAGGGCGTCCTGACCGGCAGCGCGCGGATCATCGAGATGACGCCGCATCCGGCCGCGCCGCCTGAGCGCGGGCGCGCAGCATGAGCCAGCCGGGGGCCGGCGAGCCGTTGCTGGCGGTTGAGCGCGTCTCGCTGTCGTTCGGCGGCGTCAGGGCGATCAGCGACGTCTCGTTCGACATCGCTAAGGGAGAAATCCGCGCGATCATCGGCCCGAACGGCGCGGGCAAGACGTCGATGCTCAATGTCATCAACGGATTCTACCATCCCCAGCAGGGCCGGATCGCGTTTCGCGGCCGCACCCGGGCGGCGATGCGCCCGCACGAGGCGGCGGCGCAGGGGATCGCGCGCACCTTCCAGAACGTCGCGCTGTTCAAGGGGATGACCACGCTCGACAACATCATGGCGGGGCGCACGCTGCGGATGAAGCGCGGCTTGTTCTGGCAGGGGCTGCGCCACGGTCCGGCGCTCGCCGAGGAGATCGCGCATCGCAAGGTCTGCGAGGGGATCATCGATTTCCTCGAAATCGAGGCGATCCGCAAGACGCCGGTCGGCGTGCTCCCATACGGGCTGCAGAAGCGCGTCGAGCTCGGCCGGGCGCTGGCGATGGAGCCCGACCTGCTGCTGCTCGACGAGCCGATGGCCGGCATGAATCTCGAGGAGAAGGAGGATATGAGCCGGTTCATTCTCGACGTGAACCATCATTATGGCGTCACGATCGCGCTGATCGAGCACGACATGGGGGTGGTGATGGATCTGGCGACCCGCGTCGTGGTGCTCGAATATGGCCGCAAGATCGCCGACGGCGCGCCCGACGCCGTCAAGCGCGACCCGAAGGTGATCGCCGCCTATCTCGGCGTGGCGCATTGAGGAGCGCGGCGCGATGGACCTCCTCCACCAGTTCTTCGTCGACCCCTTCGTCCAGATGGCGGGCGCGCCCGATCTGCTCGTCCAGACGATCTGGGAGGGTTTCGTCGGCGGCATGCTCTATGCGCTGATCGCGCTCGGCTTCGTGCTGATCTTCAAGGCGTCCGGCGTGTTCAACTTCGCGCAGGGCATCATGATGGTGTTCGCCGCGCTGACCCTGGTCGGCCTTCACGAGAAGGGCGTCCCGGCCTTCGTCGCGCTGATCGCGACGGTCGGCGTGATGTATCTGCTCGCTCGCGGCGTCGAGCGGCTGGTGCTGCGCCCACTCGTCAACCAGCCCGACATAATCCTGTTCATGGCGACGTTCGGCCTGACGTATTTTCTCATCGGGCTCGGCGAACTGACTTTCGGCGGCAACCCGAAGACGATGATCGCCGCCGAACTCTGGCTGCCGTCGGGCGCGCTCGATCTGCCGGTTCTCGGGGGTACGGTGTCGCTGCAGAGGATCGACATCGCCGCCGCCGTCATCGCGTTGGTCATGGTGGCGGGGCTTGCCCTGTTCTTCCAGAAGACCCGCGTCGGCCTGGCGCTGCGCGCCGTCGCGGACGACCATCAAGCGGCGCTTTCGGTTGGGATTTCGTTGAACCAGATCTGGGTCGTCGTCTGGTTCGCCGCCGGGATTGTCGCGCTCGCGACCGGGATTCTGTGGGGCGCGCGCTCGGACGTCTCGTTCGCGCTCCAGATCGTCGCACTGAAGGCGCTGCCGGTGCTGATCCTCGGCGGCCTGACATCCATCCCCGGCGCCATCGTCGGCGGCCTGATCGTCGGGATCGGCGAAAAGCTCGGCGAATTCTACTGGGGCCCGATCTTCGGCGGCGGCATCGAGAGCTGGCTCGCCTATGGCATCGCGCTCGGCTTCCTGCTGTTCCGGCCGCAGGGCCTGTTCGGCGAGCGCATCATCGAGCGCGTCTGAGCGATGACCGCGACCGCAGCGAGGCGCTGAGATGTTCTATCGCGAAGCCGGCCAGTTCAAGACCAGCTACGCCGCCGACATGGCGATCTTCCCGATCCGCCAGGACCGGATCGGGCTCGGCCTGATTCTCGTGGTCGCCTTTGTCGCGATTCCGGCGCTCGGCGGCCAGTTCCTGCTGAATTCGATCATGATCCCGTTCCTCGTCTTCTCGCTCGCCGCGATCGGCCTCAACATCCTGACCGGCTATGCCGGGCTGCTGTCGCTCGGCTCGGCGGCGTTCATGGGCGTGGGCGCCTATGCCTGCTACAAGCTGGCGACCTTTTTTCCGCAGGTGAACATCCTGGTCTGGATTCTCGCCTCCGGCTTCGTCTCCTGCGCGGTCGGCGCGCTGTTCGGCCTGCCGAGCCTGCGGATCAAGGGATTCTATCTTGCGGTGGCGACGCTCGCCGCGCAGTTCTTCCTCCAATGGTGCTTCGCGCGGGTGTCCTGGCTCTACAACGACAACACTTCGGGCGCGATCGAGGTCTCGACCCATCGCCTGTTCGGGCTAGCGGTGACCGGCCCCAATGCGACGCCGGCGACCCGCTATCTCGTCGTGCTGACCATCGTGGCCGCGATGGCCTGGATCGCCTCGAACATCGTCCACGGGCGCATCGGCCGGACCTGGATGGCGGTGCGTGACATGGATATAGCCGCTCAGCTCATGGGCATAAGGCTGTTGCCCGCCAAACTGCTCGCCTTCGCGGTCTCTTCGTTCTACATTGGCGTGGCGGGCGCGCTGATGGTGTTCCTGTGGCTCGGCGCTGCGGAGCCCGAGGCGTTCAACATCAATCTGTCATTCCTTTTGCTGTTCATGGTCATCATCGGCGGCCTCGGCAGCATTCTGGGCGCCTTCCTCGGCGCGGCGCTGATCCACATCCTGCCGATCGCTCTGCGCGCCCTGCCGGCGCTGGTCGGGCTCCAGCTGGGATCGGCGACGGTGGAACAACTGACGTTCATGGTCACCGGCGCGCTGATCATCTTCTTTCTGATCGTCGAGCCGCACGGCCTGGCGCGCTTGTGGGGCATAGGCAAGCAGAAGCTCCGCACCTGGCCCTTCCCCTATTAGCGGGCGAGGCGCACAATGAACCCAATGAACGGACGAGGGAGGGACGAAATGAGGAACGCGAGGCGGGCTCTCGGGCTGATGGCCGGGGCGGTGATATCGGCGGCGGCGCTGATCGGCGCCGCGCCGCCGGCGGCGGCCGAGGATTCGATCTACGTGCCGCTGTTCACCTACCGGACCGGGCCATTCGGCGGCTCCGGCACGCCGATCGCCGACGGCATGCACGACTATCTCACCATGCTCAACGAGCGCGACGGCGGGATCGGCGGGGTCAAGCTGGTGGTCGACGAATGCGAGACCGGCTACGACACCAAGCGCGGCGTCGAGTGCTATGACTCGGTGAAGCCGAGGAATCCGGTGATCGTCAATCCCTGGTCGACCGGAATCACGCTGTCGCTGATCCCCAAGGCCGCAGTCGACAAAATCCCGATCCTCAGCATGGCCTATGGCCTGTCGGCCTCCGCCAAGGGCGACGTGTTTCCCTGGATCTTCAATCCGCCCGCGACTTACTGGGACGGCCTCTCGGAAATCCTGAAATACATCGGACAGGGCTCGCTGGAGAACCTGAAGGGAAAGACGATCGGCTACCTCTATTTCGACGCCGGTTTCGGCAAGGAGCCGATTCCGCTGTTCCAGGATCTGTCGAAAGATCTCGGGTTCACGCTGAAACTCTATCCCGTCGCGCCCGCCGACATGCAGAACCAATCGGCCAAATGGCTCGACGTGCGGCGCGACAAGCCCGATTTCGTCGTGATGTACGGCTGGGGCGCGATGAACGCGACCGCAGTGAAAGAAGCGGTCAAGGCCGGCTATCCGATGGACCGATTCATCTCGATCTGGTGGCCGAGCGAGGCGGATCTGAGCTCGGCGGGCGATGGCGCCAAGGGCTTCAAGACGCTCAACTGGCATGCCACCGGGACCGATTTCCCCGCGCTGCGCGACATCCAGAAGCGGGTTGTCGAGGCGGGAAAGAGTCTGGCGCCGGCGAGCGAGGTCGGACAGGTCCTCTACAATCACGGCGTCTACAATTCGATGCTGATCGCCGAGGGCATCCTCAACGCGCAGAAGCTGACCGGCAGGAAGGTCGTGACCGGCGAGGACGTCCGCCGCGGCCTCGAGACGATCGATCTCGACGCCGCGCGGTTCAAGGCGCTCGGGCTCGAGGGCTTCGCCGCGCCGTTCAAGCTGACTTGCGCCGATCACAACAGCCACAGCGCGACATTCGTGCAGCAATGGGACGGCGCGCAATGGGTGAAGGTCACCGACCCCATCCCCTCCGCACTCGACCGGGTGCAGCCGCTGCTCGACGAGGCCGCCAAGTCCTATGTCGAGAAGAATGCGGGCTGGCCCGCGCGGACCGAAACCTGCGACAGCAAGTCCTGACGCCGGACGCCTCGCTCGCGTTGCGAGCGGGGCCCAACGGAGCGCCCATGACGCCAGACCCCGCCGCCGAGGCGCCGCTGCTCGACGTCAACAACATCGAGGTCGTCTACAGCCGGGTCATCCTCGTCCTCAAGGGCGTCTCGCTGGCGGTGCGGAGGGGCGGAATCGTCGCGCTGCTCGGCGCCAACGGCGCCGGCAAGACGACGACCCTGAAGGCGATCTCCAATCTCCTGCGCGCCGAGCGCGGCGAGGTGACCAAGGGAACGATCGCGTTCGGGGGCGAACGGATCGACGGGCTCGCGCCCGAGGATCTCGTGAGGCGCGGCTGCATCCAGGTGATGGAGGGCCGGCATTGCTTCGGACATCTGACGATCGAGGAGAATCTGCTGACCGGCGCCTTCACGCGCCGCGACGGCGCCAAGGCGATCGCGCGCGACCTGGAGGCGGTCTACGGCTGGTTTCCGCGGCTGAAGCAGCGGCGCCTGTCGCTCGCCGGCTACACCTCGGGCGGCGAGCAGCAGATGTGCGCGATCGGCCGCGCGATGATGTCGCGCCCGCGGATGATCCTGCTCGACGAGCCATCGATGGGGCTGGCGCCGCAGCTCGTCGAGGAAATCTTCGAAATCGTGAGCGACTTGAACCGGCGCGAGCGGGTCTCGTTCCTGCTCGCCGAGCAGAACGCCAATATCGCGCTGCGCTACGCGACCTCGGGCTATGTCCTCGAGAACGGGCGCATCGTGCTCGACGGCGCAGCGGACGCGTTGCGCGCCAACGAGGACGTCAAGGAATTCTATCTCGGCGTCGCCGGCCCGGAGCGCCGTTCGTTCCGCGACGTCAAGCATTACAAGCGACGCAAGCGATGGCTGGCGTGATCGGCGGGCGGAGACTCCATGAGCGCGAATGACGAATTGGCTGGCCGCGAGGCGCCGGCGTTCGCCCGCCTGCGCGAGATTCTCGGGGCGGCGGCCCCGAGCGCGCCTGCGCTCGCGAGCCAGTTGGCGGGAATCGACATTGCCGCGCTGCGCTCGCGCGCCGATCTGGCCCGCGTTCCCGTTTTGCGCAAATCCGCGCTCAAGGCGATGCAGGAGGCCGAGCCGCCGTTCGGCGGCCTCGCCGCGACGCGCCCCGCGCGGCTCAAGCGGCTGATGGTCTCGCCCGGGCCGATCTTCGAGCCGGAGGGATTCGGCGCGGATTGGTGGGGCGCCGCACGGGCGCTGGCCGCGGCGGGCATCCGCGCCGGCGATGTCGTCCTCAACTGTTTTTCCTATCACCTGACGCCGGGCGGCCACATCATGGAGAGCGGCGCCCACGCGCTCGGCTGCGCGGTGATTCCGGCCGGGCCCGGCGCCACCGAGCAGCAACTGGAGGCGATCCGGCATCTGAGGCCCGACGCGTATTGCGGCACGCCCGATTTCCTCAAGATTCTCATCGACCGTGCGCGCGAAACCGGCGCCGCCGTCGACTCGATCCGCAGCGCGCTCGTCTCCGGCGCGGCGTTGCCGCAGAGCCTGCGCGCCGAACTCGAGTCGCACGGGATCAAGGTCCGGCAGGCCTATGCGACCGCCGATCTCGGCGTCATCGCCTACGAGGCCGACGGCCAGGACGGAGCGCGGCTCGACGGCATGGTCGTCAACGAGGGCGTCATAGTCGAGATCGTGACGCCGGGCTCGAGCGATCCGGCGCCCGCAGGGCGCGTCGGCGAGGTCGTCGTCACTCGCCTCAACGCGGATTATCCGCTGCTGCGCTTTGCGACCGGCGACCTCTCGGCGTTCCTCGGCGCCGATGTCGGCCGGCGCATCAGGGGCTGGCTCGGCCGCGCCGATCAATCCGCCAAGGTCAAGGGGATGTTCGTCCATCCCGCCCAGGTCGTCGAAGTCGGACGTCGCCACCCTCAACTCGGGATCCTGCGGCTGCTGGTCGCGCGCGCCGGCGAGCAGGACGCGATGACGCTGCGCGCCGAGACTGCCGAGGCGAACGAAGAGCTGCGGACCGCGGTCGCCGCGACGCTCGCGACGCTGACGAAACTGCGCGGCGCGGTCGAACTCGTGGCGCCGGGCTCGCTGCCCGACGACGGCAGGATCATCGTCGACGAAAGACCGGTCGGATAGGGCCGCGCCTCAGCGCGTCAGGGCGTCGCGCTCGGCGACCGTCATCCCGATGTCCTCGAGCAGCCGCGGCGACAGCGCGGCGAGCCGCCGATGCTCGGCCGGGCGGTTCGCGAGGGTCGACAATTCGTTTAGAATATGTTTACCGATGGCGCCGATGCGGCCGACGCCAGCCCGGCTGATGACATCTCGAGAAACATGGGAATTCGCCGCTGCGCTGCTCATTTTCGTTGCTCTTTCAGGGAATACACTCGACGCTTGGCGCTGATATAGGCGAATGCCGCGACGCGGCAAAGTCATGCTTTGTGCGCGTTTGGGATAGAAAAAATATCCGATGAAAGCCCCCATTCGTTTACCCTCCCTCAACGCCCTGCGCGCCTTCGAATCGGTGGCGCGCCACCTGTCCTTCGCACGGGCGGCCGATGAGCTCTTCGTCACCAAGGCCGCGGTCGCCCAGCAGGTGCGTCTGCTCGAGGAGGAGATCGGCGCGCCGCTGGTCGAGCGGGTCGGGCGCGGCCTGCGGCTCACCGAGGCGGGCCTCGCCGGCGCGCGTGATCTGGGCGACGGCTTCGCTGTGCTGGGCCGCGCCGCCCGCGCGATGCGCGAAGCCAACGGTCGGCGCTTCCTCGTCATCAATTCGAGCGCCTCGTTCGCCGCGACCTGGCTGGTCGGGCGGATCGGCAAGTTCAAGGCGCGCCATCCCGACATCGACGTGCTGCTCGACGCCAATCCGATGGAGGATGCGCTCGACCGCGCCAGCGTCGACGCGCTGATCCGCTGGGGCACCGGCGATTTTCCCGGCCTCGCGACCACGCTGCTGTTCAAGGAGGACGTGTTTCCGGTCTGCGCGCCGACCCTCGCCGACGGGCCGCATCCGATCCGATCGCCGCAGGACCTCAAGGACCACACGCTGTTGCATCTCGACTGGAACCCGAGCTTTTCGACCTGGCCGGCGTGGTCGGACTGGCTGCGGGCGGCCGGCGCGGCGGAGGTCGAGTCGACGCGCGGGGTCTGGTTCAACCATATGTCGATGGCGATCCACGCGGCGGCGCAGGGGCAGGGGGTCGCGCTCGCCTCGCTGGCGATCGCCGCCGACGAACTCGCCGCCGGCCGGCTCATCGCGCCGTTCAAGACCAGCGTGCAGACGCCGTTCGGCTATTATTTCCTGTGCCGGCCGAACCAGGCCGGCTCGAACCGGATCAAGGCGCTGCGGGAGTTCCTTGTCGCGGAGGCGGCGATTTCCGCGGCGTGAAGGGCAGGGCGGGCGGTTCGATCGCCACGCGAGGCCGGGCGCCGGCGTCAGATCTGCGCAACGGCTTCCCGCTGCGCCGCGTTCGCCACCGCCCGCGCGCGGATCATCAGGAACGTGCCCGATGGAAACGGGACGATCCGCCAGCGCCCGCGGATCTCGGTCCCGTCGCCGCTGAGCTCGCCCTCGTAGTGGATTTCGCGGCGATGCGGCCGCCGGTCGTAGCGCTTGACGAAGGCGACGGCGCGGCCGGCGCGCCGCCCGCACAGCGTCGCGGGCGCTGGGCCCCCGCGCATCGTCTCCACGGTCACCCCGACGATCCCGGAATCGCTCTCGGCGAGGCTCGCCAGAAAAGCGACCGGCGTCGCCGCAATGGACGCGACGGCATAGCTGTAGACGCCGTTCCAGACGCCGGACACGTCCAGCCGCGTCGCGTCGTGGTTCGCGGGCATGATCGTCCCTTCGTCGCCCGGGGCGCCCCGGTGCGCCGCTCCGGTTGGCCCGGAAACGCCGCTCCCCTATAGTCCCGGCCTTGCCGCACATTACCAGAGGCCGTCATGCCGTCCACGCCGTTTCCGGTTCTCGATCTGCGAGATTTCGAGCGGGCGGGAGGCGCCGCCCGGCGCGAGCGCGCCGCCGCGGTCGACGCGGTGTGCCGCGCCTCGGGTTTTCTCGCGGTCTCCGGCCATGGCGTCGCGCAGGAGGTCATCGACGGCGTCTGGTCGAAGGCCCGCGACTTCTTCGATCTACCGGCCAAAGAGAAGCAGAGGTCGCGGGCGCCATATCCGGGCTACCCTTACGGCTATCTCGGCCCCGGGACGGAGGCGCTCGCCCGGTCGCGGGACGTCGACTCGCCGCCCGATCTCAAGGAGAGCTTCAACGGCGGACCGGCGCGCGCGCCCGACGGGATGGCCGACGCCGAGGCGCTCGCCTTCTGCTACGCGCCGACGATTTGGCCCGGCCGGCCGGACGGGTTCAGGGCGGCGTGGACGACGTATTATGCCGCGATGGAGGATCTTGCGGCGCGCATCATGCGCGTGTTCGCCGCGGCGCTCGGCCTTCCCGAGGACCGCTTCGACCAATTCATCGAGGCGCCGGTCAGCGCCCTGCGGGCGCTGAACTATCCCGCGCAGACGGCGGCGCCGGTGGCCGGCCAGCTGCGCGCCGGCGCGCATACCGACTATGGCAGCCTGACGATCCTGCTGCCGCAGGCGGGTTCGCGGGGGCTCGAAATTTGGGGACGCGACGGGGCCTGGTTCGAGGCGCCGCCGATCCCCGGCGCCTTCATCGTCAACATCGGCGATCTCATGCAGCGCTGGACGAACGACCGCTGGGTCTCGACGCTGCACCGTGTCGCCAATCCCGCGGCGGAGCTGGGCGGCCGAGCGCGCCGCCAGTCGCTCGCCTTCTTTCACCAGCCCGATTGGTTCGCCGAAATCGCCTGCCTCGAGGCGTGCCTCGCGCCGGGCGAGACGCCGAAATATCAGCCGGTGCTGTCGGGGCCCTACCTCATGGGCAAGTTCAGGGCGAGCGTGAAATCCTGATCGCGCCCGAGCGCGGCCGATCCGGCCCGCTCGCCTCGTCTTGCACCGTTCATACCGGCATGTCAGACTGACGAATCGGCGCGAAGCTCGCATCTGAACGGGCCAAACGCGCCGCGAGGGAGGATATCGAATGCTCAAGCGACTGATGCTGCTTCTCTGCGGCGCGCTGCTCGCGCTCGGCGCGCCGCTTGCCGCGCAGGCCAAGACCTACTTCTGGATCTCGCACGGCTCGCCCGCCGACCCGGTCTGGACCTACTTCCTCGCCGGCGCCAACCAATGGGCCAAGGACACCGGCAACACCGTCAAGACCTCCTTCCACAACGGCGACGTCGCCTCGCAGCAGGAAGCCGTACGCTCGGCGATCGCCGCCAAGGCCGACGGCATCGTGACGACGAGCCCCGATCCCGGCAGCCTCATCCAGGTCGCCAAGGAAGCCAACGACGCCAAGATTCCGATCATCAACTTCAACACGCCCGATCCCAAGGCGAGCTTCAACGCTTATGTCGGCGGCGACAACGTCACCTTCGGCCGCCACTGGGCGCAATATCTCGTCGACAAGGGTCTCGTGAAGGCCGGGGATTTCGTCTGGACGCCGGTCGAAGTGCCGGGCGCGACCTACGGCGTCCAGGAGACCGAGGGCATTTCGAGCGTGTTCAAGCCGCTCGGGATCACCACCGAGGTCACCGAGACGACGCTCGACCAGGGCGAGATCATCACCCGGATGGCCGACTACCTCACCGCCAATCGCAAGAAGATCAAGGCGATCATCGCGCTCGGCGATCTCGCCGACGGCAGCATCAAGCGCGTGTTCGACCAGGTCCATGTCAAGCCGGGCGAAATCCCGGTGGTCGGCTGGGGCAATTCGCTCGACACGACCCAGGAAGTCCTGACCGGATACGTCAACGCCGCCCAATGGCAGGACCCGCAAGCCACCAGCTATGTCGCGCTCTCGCTGGCCGCGATGGCGTCGAGCGGCATTCCGCCGGGCTTCAACATCATAACCGGCGCGCTCTACGAAAAGGACAAGGCCTCGATTTACGACCACATCCTGTCCGGCAAATAGATCGCGATCCCGGCGTTCGCGGCCGCCGGCGGCCGCGAACGCGCTTCTTGACGGCGATCGGCGGCTGCGCTTGAAACAACGCTCTCTCCTTCAGCGCGCGGTCGCGCGGCCGGAATTCGGACCCTTCGTCCTGCTCATCGTCGAACTCTTCGGGTTCTGGGCGATCAACCATGATTTCCTGTCGGTCGGAAACATCAGCAACACGCTCGCGTTCACCGTCGAGCTCGGTCTGATCGCGCTGTCGATGACGCTGCTCATGACCGCGGGCGAATTCGATCTTTCGGTCGGGTCCCTGTTCGGCTTCTCGCCGGTGCTGATGTGGACGCTGTTCAACGCCGGCCTCGCCTCGCTGGACGTCGCGTTCGCTATTGCCATCCTCGTCGCGGCGCTGATCGGCCTCGTCAACGGCTGGTTCGTGACGCAGCTCAAGATTCCTTCATTCCTGGTGACTCTGGGCATGCTGCTGGTCGTGCGCGGCACCGCGCTGTTCGTCACCGACGGCTTTCCCCAGCGCACCTGGAGCGCGGGCGGCCATTGGCTCGCGCAAGCGCTGGTCGGCGACTTTTATGTCGGCGGCTTCCGCGTCTACATGTCGCTGTTCTGGTTCATCGCCGCCGCAATCGCCCTGAGCTACGTCCTGACCCGAACCAGGGCGGGCAACTGGATCCTCGCGACTGGCGGCAACCCGGGCGCCGCGCGCGCGCGCGGCGTCGCGGTCGACGGCGTCAAGATCGCGCTGTTCGTCCTGTCGTCGATCATGGCCTCGCTCGCCGGCGTGATCAGCTCGATCCGCACCTCGGCCGCCAATCCCAACAGTGGAACCGGCTACGAACTCGAGGTCATCGCGATGGTCGTGATCGGCGGCACCGCCTTGACCGGGGGGCGCGGCACGATCGTGGGCACCGTGCTCGGGATCTTCATCCTGCGCGTGATGCGCAACGGGATTGTCCTGATCGGCGTGCCGGGCCTCGCCTATAACATCTTCATCGGCGCGATCATCCTGGGCATGATGGCGCTGCACTCCTGGCTGGAGCGCCGACACCAGGCGGGGACCTGAAATGGCCGAAGCGCTCGTCCGGATGGAGCACATCGACAAGTTCTACGGCCGGATCCAGGCGCTCGAGGACGTGAACCTGACGGTCGATCGCGGCGAAATCGTCGGCCTGCTCGGCGACAACGGCGCCGGCAAGTCGACGCTCATCAAGGTTCTGTCCGGCGCGGTGCCGGCGACGCGCGGCGAAATCTGGGTGCGCGGCCGCAAGGTGAAGATGCGCGGCACGACCGACGCGATCGCGCAAGGCATCGAAACGATCTACCAGGATTCCGCGCTCGTCACCCAATTGTCGATCGCGCGCAACCTCTTCCTCGGCCGCGAGCCGATCAGCGGACCGCGCCTGCTCGATCGGATGGACCATGTGCTCATGGAACAGGTCGCGCGCGACCTGCTCAAGAAGGTCGGCATCGGCAAGGACATCCCTCCCGACACGCCGATCGGCTCGCTGTCGGGCGGCGAACGGCAGGCGGTGGCGATCGCGCGCGCGATGCATTTCGACAGCGACCTCATCATCCTCGACGAGCCCACGAACAACCTCGGCGTCGCCGAAACGCAGGGCGTGCTGCGCTTCGTGCGCAGCGCCCGCGACTCCGGCCATTCCTGCATCTTCATCGCCCACAACATCCACCACGTGTTCCAGGTCGTCGACCGGATCGTCGTCATGCGGCGCGGCAGGGTCGTCGCCGACGACATCGACCCGAGGCGAACGAGCGTCGCGGCGGTCGAGGCCGTCATCACCGGCGAATAGCCGATCGGCCCGGCCCCAGCGAGCCGGCCCCAGCCAGAAAGCCGCAGGTCCCGACGGATCGAAGTCGTCGGCGCCGCGTTTACCCGAAACCTCACAAAGGAGGAGGGCCCGATGACGATCCGCGCAATTCTTATGTCGGCCTTGATTTTAGGCCTTTCGTCGGCGGCTTTCGCGCAGTCGGGGACCCCCGAGCAACGCGCGGCCTGCGCGCCCGACGTGCGCCGCTTCTGCCACAAGCTGACCGAGCAGGATGGATCGAGCGCTTATCTGCAATGCCTGCAGGCGCATCGCGAGCGGCTGTCGAAACCATGCCACTACGTCCTGGAGAGCAATGGCGTCTGACCGGGGGAGCCCCCGCAACCGCGCCTCGGCGATCCCTGCGATGGTCACGCGAGCGCGCGCAGCAGCATCGCCTTGAATCCTGGGCAATCGAGCGTCCAGCAGACGTCGGTCAGGACCTGCGAATCGAGCGCGCGCTTCCACGCCGCCCGGTTGTTGGCGTCGTGCGCCACGTCGAGGCGGTCGACGACCGTCATGCCGCGCGTCAGTTCGCTCGCGCATTCCACCTCGACGAGATGGCGGCTCCAGTTCGTCCCGATTCCGCGGTCGAGCGCCACCGCCATCGCCGTGGGATCGGCGAGCGAGAGGCCGCTCTGACCGGTCTGGATGAAATAGGCTTCCTTCGCACGCGCGTTGCACTCGATCGCGAACCGCGCCTTGTCGGTCCCGAGCGCCAGAATCGCCTCGATTTCGGGCTCTGTGAGCACGGATTCGCCGCGCGAGACCTGCCAGCCGATCATTTCGACCGGCAGGCCGGAGCGGAACACCATGCGCGCCGCCTCGGGGTCGACCCAAATGTTGTATTCGGCCGCGGGCGTCACATTGCCCTCGCAGCAGGGCGCGCCGCCCATCACCACGCAGCGCCCGACCATTGCGGCGATCGCCGGATCGCGCGCGAGCGCCAGCGCGACGTTGGTGAGCGGGCCGAGCGTGACCAGCGTCAGGCCGGGTTCGGCGCGGACCAGTCGGATGATCGCATCGACGGCGTGCTCGGCCTCGGCGGCGCGGCGCGGCTGGGGATAGTTCCGATCGCTGAGGCCGTCGCGGCCGTGGAACCAGTGGGCGTCCTCGTGGGCGCGGGTCAGCGGTCCCGCGGCGCCCGGGAACACCGGAACGGCGGCGCCGCAGACCTCGGCGGCGATGAGCGCGTTGCGCGTCGCCTGTTCCAGCCCGACATTGCCGGCGACGGTCGTCAACGCGCAGACACTGACGTCGGGCGCGCACAGCGCCATGATGAGGGCGACGGCGTCATCGGAAGCGGTGTCGGTGTCGATCAGGAAGGTGCGCATGGGCGGATCCGGCGAGTGAGGGGCGAGCATCGTGTCGGCGAGGGGCGTGCCCCAGCGCTGGCGCGAATGCAAGGGGACGACCGGGCGGACCGGGTGCGCCCGAGCTTGCCGAGGGTTCGGCCGACCAGACCCTGCGCTCTTGCTTCGCGCGGCGCTTTCCATAGATGATCGGCCCGCCGCCCGGCGCTCCCTCGAGGCTCCATGCCGATCCTGACCGTCGACCACGTCACGACCTACGATTATTCACGGCCCGTCGGACTCGGCGAACACCGGATGATGCTGCGGCCACGCGACAGCTACGACCAGCGGCTGCTGAGCGCCGCGCTGGAAATCGATCCCGAGCCCGTGCGCCTGACCTGGATCCACGACGTCTTCGACAATTGCGTCGCGATCGCGACCTTCACCGGCGAGACCCGCCGGCTCCGGATCGCGAGCGCCATCACGCTCGATCATTCGCCGCTCGACGGGCCGGAATTTCTCCTCGAGGAGCGCGCCCGCTATTATCCGTTCTCCTACGCTGCCGAAGAATCGCCCGACCTCTCCCGCGCGATCGAGCGCATCCATCCCGATCACCCCGGCGAACTCGATCGCTGGGTGCGCCGCTTCATCCATCAGGGCCGGCCGACCGAGACCGGCGAACTGCTGATGACCCTCACCTATGCGATCAAGGAGGGGTTTGCCTACGAGCGGCGCACGCAAAACGGCACCCAGAGCCCCGCGCAGACCCTCCTGCGCCGGCGTGGCTCATGTCGCGACTTCGCCGTGCTGATGATCGAGGCAGTGCGCACCCTCGGCCTCGCTGCCCGCTTCGTGTCCGGCTATCTCTATGTTCCCGATCGCGATTCGGGCGATCGCCATCATGGCGGCGGCTCCACCCACGCGTGGTGCCAGGTCTATCTGCCGGGGGCTGGCTGGGTGGAATTCGACCCCACCAACGGCATCGTCGGCAATCGCGACCTCATCCGGGTCGCCGTCGCGCGCGACGCCCGACAGGCGATCCCGCTCTACGGCTCGTTCTTCGGCAGCGTCGGCGACGAGCAGGGCATGGCGGTTTCCGTCCGCGTGCGCCGGCTGCGCGCAGCGGAACCTTCCGCCGGGGCCGATCGTTGAAAGCGCCGGCCCGCCTCAGATCGTCGCAGGCATGGTTTTTGCTGATCGCCTGACACGGGCCACGAGGCTTGGACGGCGAGAGCCCGGGAAGGTGCCAGATGCTGATCCGAGCCGGCTACGATATCGCGTTTCGCTGTCCGGCGCAGATTTCGATGCTGCTGCAGCTCAACGTGCATCCCTCGCGCGTCGGCGACCTGCGTTCGCCAGACATCGTTCGTTCCGATCCAAATCTGGCGATGGGGGCCTACCTCGATCGCTTCGGCAATCGCGTCACGCGGGTCGAAGTCCCGCCCGGTCTGGTCACCTTCTCGAACCGGTTCGTCATCCATGATTCGGGCGCGCCGGACGAGACGCCGCCCGATTCGCCGGTGACGCCGATCGCCCGCCTTCCCGACGACGTCCTCGTGTTCCTGATCGCGAGCCGATATTGCGACAGCGACAACCTGACCGATCTCGCCTGGTCGATGTTCGGCGGCCTGAGCGGCGGCTATCAGCGGGTCAAGGCGATCTGCGACTTCGTGCACGGCAAGATCCGCTTCAGTTATCCCGACGCGCGCTCCAACCGCTCGGCGAGCGATGCGATGCGCGAGGGGATCGGCGTCTGCCGCGACTTCGCTCATCTCGCTGTCGCGCTGTGTCGCTGCATGAACATTCCCGCGCGCTATTGCACCGGCTATCTCGGCGACATCGGCGTGCCGATCGACCCCGCCCCGATGGATTTCAGCGCATGGTTCGAGGCCTTCCTCGACGGCCGCTGGTATACGTTCGACGCGCGCCACAATCATCCGCGCATCGGCCGCATCGTGATGGCGCGTGGCCGCGATGCGGCCGACGTGGCGATCTCCACGGCGTTCGGCGTCGCCGAACTCACGCGGTTCGAGGTCGTGACCGCCGAGGAAGCGGCGTCCTGAACACCGAGCCGGCCCACGGGCCGGCGTCGCGGCATCGCAATGGCGGGCGCGCCCGACTCGAACCCTTCGACCCACCGGCCACGGCGAGGGCGCGCCCCGGCGAGCGGCGGCGTTGCCCCGACTCCGCAAATCAGGCAGAAGGCGAGACTTGGCAGCTATGGGCCGGGCGATGACGGTCATGTCGAAACCATTGCGTGTCGGAATCGCGGGCCTCGGCGTCGTCGGCGCGGCGCTGGTCGCGCTGCTGCGCCGGCAACGGGAGGCGCTGGAGCGTCGGACCGGGCGCGAGATCGCCGTCGCCGCAGTCAGCGCGCGGTCGGCGCGCGATCGCGGCGTCGATCTCGGCGGGGTTGCCTTCTTCCCCGATCCGGTCGCGCTCGCGGCGGCCGCGCCGATCGACGTCTTCGTCGAACTGATCGGCGGCGCCGACGGTCCGGCTTTCGAGGCGACCAAGGCGGCGCTGCGGCGCGGCGTTCCCGTTGTCACCGCCAACAAGGCGATGATCGCCCGCCACGGCCTGGAGCTCGCGGCGCTCGCCGAAGCGTCCGGGGTCGCGCTCGGTTTCGAGGCTTCGAGCGCGGGCGGCATTCCGGTCGTCAAGACCCTGCGCGAGGCGCTCGCGGGCAATTCGGTGCGGCGCGTCTACGGCATTCTCAACGGCACCTGCAATTACATCCTGTCGCGGATGGAGACGGAGGGTCTCTCGTTCGACGCCTGCCTCGTCGACGCCCAGCGGCTCGGCTACGCCGAGGCCGACCCCACCTTCGACATCGGCGGCTTCGACACCGCGCACAAGCTCGCGATCCTCGCCTCGCTCGCCTTCGGCGCGAAAATCGACGCCGAGGCGATCCATGTCGAAGGCATCGAGACGATCAGCCTGACCGACCTCGCCGCCGCCGACGAACTCGGCTACCGCATCAAGCTGCTGGGGGTCGCCGAGCGGACCGCGCGCGGGGTCGAGCAGCGGGTGCATCCGACCATGGTCGCCAAATCCTCGGCGATCGCGCAGGTCATGGGTGTCCTCAATGCGGTGACGATCGACGGCGACGCGGTCGGCGAGCTCACCCTCATCGGGCCGGGGGCGGGGGGCGCGGCGACCGCATCGGCGGTCGTCGCCGACATCGCCGACATCGCGCGCGGAATCGTGATCCCGGCGTTCGGCCGCCCGGTCGCGCTGCTCGAAGAGGCCGAGCGGATTCCCGTGCAGCGCCACGAGGGCGGCTATTACATCCGCCTGTCCGTGGAGGACAGGCCTGGCGCGATGGCGGCGATCGCGACCAGGATGGGCGAGAAGCGGATTTCGCTGGAGGCGATCATGCAGAAGGGACGGCCCGCCAAGGGCGCCGCCTCCGCCGCCGTCGCGGTCGTGCTGATCACCCATGCGACCAGCGAGACGGCGATCCGCGAGGCGCTGGATCTCGCGCTCGCCGACGGCTTCGTGACGCAGAAGCCGCAGGTGATCCGGATCGAGCGCGAGTGAGCGGACCCGTCAATCCGTCGCGCTCGACGACCAGCCCGACCAGCCCGACCGGCGCGCCGGCCGAGGGGCGACGCCATGCTCATCCGGCGAACCCGATCCGCGCCGACGCGGACGCGTTTCGCCTCCTCTGCAGCGCGGCGGATGTCCATAAGCCCCACGTAAGTCGGGCGCTCTAGGTTCCCCTCGCGCGCTGGCCATCGCTCCCGCCCGGCCGCGGCTCGCAATGCGCGCGGTTCGGATCGTCGGTCCGACCCGCTCGGCTCGGAACTCTCCATGAATTTTCAGCAGGTCGAACGGCCCGTGTATGAACGGTCGCCGATCGCATCCGAGGTCGCGTCCGCGCTGGCGGCGGACGGCGACGAACGCATCCGGCTCGATCCAGTAACGCGGCGCAGCCGCTACGCAACCGCGCCCACGCCGCAGCCGGGCGAAATCTCGCTGTCGTCGTCGACGGCCTCGACGATCACGCCGCGCGCCTTCCGCGCCGTCGAGACCGCATGGGCCACGATGGCCGGCGCTCCGGGCGGCCCGGCCCCGCGGCTCGAGGCCTGGTTCGACAGCTTGCGGGCGCGTCTCGGCGCGCTGTTCGGGATCGCGGGCGGCTCGGTGGTCCTGGCGGGATCGGGAACCGAGGCAGAACTCATCGCGCTCGCGATCGCCAGGAGCATCCTTCCCGGCCCGCTCACCAACATCCTCGTCGCCCCCGCCGAAACCGGCAGCGGGGTGCGGCGCGCGGCGGCCGGGCGCCATTTTCTCGATTCCACGCCGCTGGGCGGCGATCGCCGGGCGGGCGATCCGCTTGGCGGCTGGGCGGATGACGAAGTCGCGCTCGCCTCGGTCGAGATTCGCGATTCCCGCGGCGAACTGCGCTCGAGCAGCGATGTCGACGCCGAGGCGCGCCGGCTCGCCTTCGCGGCGGTCGACGCCGGGCGCGGCGTGCTCCTGCATCGTCTCGACACGTCGAAGACCGGCCGTTCCGGCGTCACTGGCGCCGTCGCCGCGCAGATCATGGCGAGCGCTCCCGCGCGGACCGTCGTCCTCGTCGACTGCTGCCAGTTGCGCTGCTCGCGCCGGCACATCCGGCGCTACCTCTCGCGCGGATTCATGGTCGCGATCACCGGCTCCAAATTCTTCGGCGGCCCGCCGTTCTCCGGCGCCCTTCTGCTGCCGCCCCGCCTGCTGAGGCGGATCGGGACGCTGGCGCTGCCCGCGGGACTCGCGGACTACAGCGCGCGCCTGGATTGGCCCGCCGACCTTCGCGCGCGGAGCCCGGCGACCTGGGCCCGCGACGCCAATCTGGGACTCGGGCTGCGTTGGGTCGCCGCGCTCGAAGAGATGGATCGCTTCTACGATCTGCCCGGCGCGCTGCGTCGGGAGATCCTCTCCCACTTCGAACAGACCATCCGAACAATGGCTCTATGCATTGATCATCTCCATCTGATTGGCGGCGATTCCCGTGCGTCCGACGGCGAGCGGAGCTCGATCCTGTGTTTTTCGATGAGCCATCCCGGCGGCGCGCCGTTTTCGGCCGTCGAAACCGCCGCGATCCTGGCGCGCCTGCGCCAGCCCTGTTCGCGCCCGCCGGGAGATCCGGCCGCCGGACTGAGCTGGCACCTCGGCCAGACGGTCGCGATCGGGCCGAGGTCGGCGCTGCGCGTCTGCGCGAGCGCGCCGATCGTCAGCGACATTGCAGCGCGCATCGAGGCGGGCGACAGTCTCGACCAGGCCTTCGCCCCCTGGAGCGGGATCATCGGCGCGCTGTTCGAGACCTGGGGACGGCTGATCCGGGAAGCCTCGACGCGCCGCGATGCGGCGGAGGCGGCGATGCCGACGGCGCCGTCCGCATGAGCGAGAATCTCGATCCCGAGGATTGGGACGCGTTCCGGCGGTCCAGCCACGCCGCGCTCGACGGGATGATCGATTTCCTGAGGACCACGCGCGAGCGTCCGGTCTGGCGCGAGGCGCCGCCCGAGGCGCGCCGGGTCTTCGAGTCGCCGCTGCCGCGCGGGCCGCGGCCGTTCGACGCGGCGCTCGCCGATTTCGAGGCGTCGATCAAGCCCTACGCCGTCGGCAACACCCATCCCCTGTTCGTGGGCTGGGTGCATGGCGCGGGAACGCCCGTCGGCATGATCGCGGAAATGCTCGCCGCCGGGCTCAACGCCAATTGCGGGGGGCGCAATCACATCGGCGTCGTCGTCGAGCGCCAGATCGTCCGCTGGGTCGCCGAGCTCTTCGAGTTCCCCGACGAGGCGAGCGGCGTGTTCGTCACCGGCTCTTCGGCCGCCAATTTTCTCGGCCTCATCGTCGCGCGCGACGCCGCCTTGGGGCACGGCGTGCGCCGCGCCGGGCTCGTCGCCGCCGGGCGGCAGCTCGTCGCCTATGCCTCCGACCAGGCCCATGGCTGCCTCGCCCAGGCGATGGAGCTCGCCGGCGCCGGTTCGGCGTATCTGCGCAGGATACCCGCCGATGCGGCCGGCGCGATGCGCGCCGAACTGCTGGATGCGGCGATCGACGCCGACCGCGCCGCCGGCCTGGCGCCGTTCCTGATCGTCGGGACGGCGGGAACCGTCGACACCGGCGCGATCGATCCGCTGCGCGAACTCGCGCTGACGGCGCGGCGCCATGGCCTGTGGTTCCACATCGACGGCGCCCTCGGCGCGCTGGCGGCGCTGAGCCCCGAGCTGCGGCCGCGGCTGGCGGGGATCGAGAGCGCCGATTCGATCGCGCTCGATTTCCACAAATGGGCGCACGTCCCCTATGACGCCGGCTTCCTGCTGGTGCGCGACGGCGCGATGCATCGCGGCGCCTTCGCCGCCCCCGCCGCCTATCTCCAGCGCGCCGCGCGCGGCCTCGCCGCCGGCGAGGTCTGGCCCTGCGACCTCGGGCCGGATCTGTCGCGCGGGTTCCGCGCGCTGAAGACCTGGTTCACCTTCCAGGTCCACGGCGCCGACGCGATCGGCCGGGCGATCGAGAAGACCTGCGCATGCGCGCGCCATCTCGCCGACTGCCTCGCCCGATCCGAAGCCTTCGAGTTGCGCGCCGAGGTCAGCCTCGACATCGTCTGCTTCGCCCTGAAGGCCGGCTGGCCCGACGAGGCCAACGAGGCGGTCGTCATCGACCTCCAGGAGCGCGGCCTCGCCGCGCCCTCGATGACCCGCCTGTCGGGCCGCCCGGTGATTCGCGCCGCGATCGTCAACCATCGCACGACGATCGCGGACATCGACGCCTTCGTCGCGGCGCTCCATTCGTCCGCCGCCCGGCTCGCGCCCGCGCGCTGATCAGCGCGCGACCACGGCGGGAATCCGTTCCGCCGGCGGCGTGTTGCGGCTGCGCCCGGAACGCACGATCCCGTCGATGACCGTCATGCCGACGCCGGGGAGATCGCCGAGCCCGACGCTATCGAGCAGCGTCCGTCCCGCCGAATGCTGGGCCCGGTCCATCAACACGAAATCGGCGGCGCGGCCGATCTCGATCAGCCCGCAATCGAGCGCCCGCATCCGGGCGGTGTTGCCGGTGGCGAAGCAGAACGCGACTTCCGCGGGAACGCCGCCGAGCGAGGACAGCATCGCCACCATCCGGATGATGCCGAGCGGCTGCACGCCCGAACCCGCGGGACCGTCGGTGCCGAGGATCACCCGGCCGAGTTCGCCGAGCTCGCGCGCGGTCGCCAGCGTCAGCAGCGCGGCGCGCTCGTTGCCGTTGTGGACGAGTTCGAGGCCGCGCTTGCAGCTTTCGCACAGGCAGACGATCTGGTCGTCGGGCAGGGCGGTGTGCCCGCCATTGATATGCCCGATGACGTCGGCGTCGGCCTCCAGCACGACGTCCTTGTCGATCAGGCCGGAGCCCGGGATCGAGGGCCCGCCGGTGTGGATCGTGCTGTTGATGCCGTGCTGGCGCGCCCAGGCGACCATCTTGCGCGCGGTCGGCCCGTCCTTGACCCCGCCGAGCCCGACTTCGCCGAGATAGCGCACGCCGGCCTGCGCGAGATCGAGGAAATCATGTTCCTCCATGCCGTGCTCGATCACCGGCGCGCCGGCATGGACCTTGACGCCGCTCGCACGGAACGCCGAAAAGCTCCGCTGCGCGGCGATCGCCATCGCCTTGAGGCCGACGATGTCGCGCGGTCGTCCGGGGGTGTGGACCTCGCCGGCCGAAACCATGGTCGTCACGCCCCCGTGCAGGGAGGAATCGATCCAGCCGATCTGGTTCTGGCGCGGCGTCCAGTCGCCCGCCACGGGATGGACGTGGCTGTCGATCAGGCCCGGGGCGAGACAGACGCCGCAGGCGTCGATCTCGGTCGTCGCGCCCTCGAGGTCGAGGTCGCCGGCGCGGCCGATCGCCGCGATCCGGCCATCGATCGCCACGATCGCATCGGCCTCGAGGATCGGGGCGCCGATGTCGCCGCTCAACATCAGCCCGATGTTGCGGACGACGAGCTTGGCGGGCCCGGCCGGGGCGACAGGTTGATCATGGGCCATGCGAGGCTCCCGATGTGCTTGCGGCCGCGCGCCCCGCTCGGGCGCGCGCCGATCCGTCACGCAACCGCGGACGGCGGCGCCCATTTGCCGACAAACGACGGCGCGAGGCAATCGTCTGGCGCGGACGGCGCCCGCATATTTGCGTCGCGCCGATGTCGGCGGAGCGAGCGGGCGAGGGTACGTTCGTCATGGATATTTTTGTCGGCTCGAACCGGATCGGGCGCTTCCACGCCGTCGGCGATCGGACTATCGTATCGCGTTCGTACTGTTTCGGACCGGGCGGCCTGCGGGGCGTCATCGCGGCCGCAGCGCCGCGCCCGGTCGATGCGACGCGAAGCGTTTGTCCGGAGTGCGCCCGTCCGTCGCCCAACGGATCGGCGGAGCGGGGGGGACGGGCGCGATGCGAGCGGTCGGGTCCGCGTGCGTGAGCGTATTTGCTTTGGCCGTCTCGAACTGCGCGGCGCGCGGCGACGAGGCGAAGGACCTCGTTTTCTTCTCCGGCGCATTGCTGAGCGGGCGCAGCTGGGCCGGATCGGGCTGGCTGCACGCGCCCGCCGGCCTCGATTCGAGCGGTCCGATCCTCGCCGTCGAACTGGGCGGCCAGGAACCCGCGTCCGGCTACGGACAGCTCGAAGCCGGATGGCGCTATTCGCGGGACGGCTTCTCGGCGACCTGGACCGGGGGGTTCGAGGGCGGGATGGCCCACGCGGCGAGCCTGCGGCCGTCGGCGTCCGCCGACGTCTGGTGGGAGCCCTCGCCCGACTGGATGACCGCCGCATTCGCGCACGCCACCGCCGAATATGTCTCGTGGCGGGTGTCGGCGGGCGTCAGGCCGGCCGAGCTGTGGCCGTGGATCGGCCCGGAAGCCGGGTCGTCGGCGGAGGCGCCGCGCGCGGGCGTCCACGCGACCGGGCTGCGCCTGTGGCAGGGTTTCGAGGCGCGCGCCTCGATGGGTATCGCCTGGCGGCGCGGCGAACACGGCCCCTATGGCGAACTGGCGATCTGGCGACGCTTCTGAACTCCTTCGCCATGGACAACAGCGGTCCGCCGTCGTCGGCGCAGCGGCGTCCACCGCCATCCCTGGGCGACGCCGGGGCCCGGAATTTTTTGGAAGGGTTGGGAACGCTTGGGAAGGCTATCGGAAGCCTTCCGGAAGGCTCCCGATTTCATTGAGATTTACTGGGATTCCAAGGGCTTGCGAGCGAGTGGAAGCTTTTGCGACCCCGCGGCCGCCGCGGTTCCGGGGCGCTCGAACGCCCCGGCGGCGCCAAGCGCTGGATCAAGGCCGAACGGCGCCCCGAACGAACCGAAGCCGGCGATCGCGAGGATCGCCTTGCAGTGCGCTTCGACGTTGAAAGTGCCGGCGACTTGGCCGTCACGCGATTCTACACGACCGCTCTGATTTACTCTCGGATGGACACGATCCATCAGTTCGACTCGGCACTTCGCACCGCCTTCGAGCAGGG
>JBEKZS010000061.1:0-23424 GCA_049509635.1 Roseiarcus sp. | reverse complement strand
CTGCTTCTGGGCGATCGACGAAAAGCCGACCGGAAGCAAGGACCCCTACGCGCTGCGCCGCGCGACGCTAGGTGTGATCGGGATTCTATTGGATAACAACGTGCGTTGTTCATTGCGGCCAATATTCTGGCGAGCTTTTTCTGTGTTACTAGAAACTTTGGCGGTCACGAGATTACCTTTCCTAGTAACGAGAGCTGAAAGGGGATGGGAGTTTCGCCCTAGATTGACCGATGAACTAAAGGACGTGATCGAGTCCGACGCGTATTTTGATGTCGACGAAGCACGAACTAATTACGTTAATTTTGTCGAGCCACAATACATTGGAAAAGCGGTCCCATTTGAAACCGACAATCTTTATGACCCATACAGCGTTGGCTGCATGATCTTGCCTTACAGAGTTGCCGAAGACAGCCTCCTCGCCTTCTTCGCCGACCGCTTGAAGGTCCACCTCCGCGACAAGGGCGCCCGCCACGATCTCATCGACGCGGTCTTCGCCTTGCCGGGCCAGGACGATCTCCTGATGATCGTGCGCCGCGTCGAGGCGCTCGGCCGCTTCCTCGACGCCGAGGACGGAAAAAGCCTGCTCGCCGGCTACCGCCGCGCCGCCAACATTCTGCGCGCCGAGGAGAAGAAGGACGGCGCGGACGCGTTTCTCGGCGCCCATGACGGCGCGCTGCTCGCGCTGCCCGCCGAAAAGGCGCTCGCCGAAGCGCTGGCGGCGGCCGCCCGCGAGGCCGCCGAGCGCATCGGCGCGGAGGATTTCGAGGGCGCGATGCGGGCGCTGGCGCCGCTGCGGGCGCCGGTCGACGCCTTCTTCCTCGACGTCACCGTCAACGCCGACGATCCCGCCCTGCGCGCCAACCGCCTGCGGCTGCTCAACGCCTTGCGCGCGGCGGTCCATACGGTCGCGGATTTCTCGAGGATCGCGGGATGACCCGGGGAACGCCACCGCGCCGGGCGCCGGGCCGGTCAGCCCGTCGACGCGATGCGCCTGAGTCGCACGATCACGTCGACCCGGGAAATCTCGGTCCCCGCCGGCGCGCGCGGCAGGCCGGACACATCGACATCGCCCTCGGGTATGTCGACCAGCGCATTGGTCTCCTCGATGAGGAAATGGTGATGCGGCGTGACGTTGGTGTCGAAATAGGTCCGCGAGCCGTCGACGGCGATCTCGTTGAGGAGGCCAGCTTCGGTGAACTGATGCAGCGTGTTGTAGACCGTCGCGAGCGAGACGGGCACCTTCATCGCCACGGCCTCGTCATAGAGCGCCTCGGCGGTCACATGGCGGTCGCCCTTGCCGAACAGCAGCCAGCCCAGGGCGATGCGCTGGCGCGTCGGGCGCAGCCTCGCGCGGCGCAGCTTGCCGCGCAACTGATGGACCGGACACCCGGTCATGGCTGCGCCGCGCGGGGCGCTCCCTGGCGCGAATGTCCGAATATCAGCCAATCGTCCGACTTCCCTGGTCCGGAGCGGCGCGTGCTCGCCCTCATGCATATATACGGAGACGCTCCTGCCTCCGCAACGGGCAATCGCCCGTGTCGGATTCGGGCGACCGGCGCCGGCGCGCCTTTCGGGACCGGGCCGCCTGTGTTAGGAAGCGCGCGATCCAAAGACGCGGCGTTGAGTTTCGCGAGGGTGGCGCGCCGAAAGGGACGTGGCTTCGATGAACGAGAGGCGTTCCAGTTTCGGCTATGAAGACCTGCTCGCCTGCGGCCGCGGCGAATTGTTCGGCGCCGGCAACGCCCAGCTGCCGCTGCCGCCGATGCTGATGTTCGACCGCATCACCGACATTTCAGAGGCGGGCGGCGCCAACGGCAAGGGCGGCGTGCGCGCCGAATTCGACATCCGGCCGGAGCTCTGGTTCTTCGGCTGCCATTTCAAGGGCGATCCGGTGATGCCGGGCTGCCTCGGGCTCGACGCTCTGTGGCAATTGACGGGCTTCTTCCTCGGCTGGCTCGGCCTGTCCGGCCGCGGGCGGGCTTTGGGCGTCGGCGAAGTCAAACTCGTCGACCAGGTGCTGCCGTCGGTCAAGCGAATCATCTATGGCGTCGACGTGAAGCGCGTGTTCCGGGGCAGGCTGGTGCTCGGCATCGCCGACGGTTGGTTGGAAGCCGACGGCCGGCGCATATATGACGTCAAGGACATGCGCGTCGGCCTGATCGGCGCGGCCAAGCCCGCCGAGGCGGCGGGCGCGGTCGGCTGAGCGGCTGCCGGTCGCTGTCGGCGGGACGCCGCGGGAGCAAGGAATGAGACGGGTCGTCGTCACCGGCATGGGGATCGTCTCCTCGATCGGCAATTCGACGCAGGAGGCGCTGGCGAGCCTGCGGGAAGGCCGGTCCGGCGTCACCCGCGCGGAAAAATACGCCGAACTCGGCTTCCGCTGCCAGGTGCAGGCGGCGCCGACCCTGAAGCCGGAGGACTCGGTCGACCGGCGGGCGATGCGCTTCCTGGGCGGCGGCGCCGCCTGGAACCATGTCGCGATGGAGCAGGCGATTCGCGACAGCGGCCTCGAAGAGGGTGAGATTTCCAACGAACGGACCGGCATCGTCATGGGTTCGGGCGGCCCCTCGACCCGAACGATCGTCGAGTCCGCCGACATCACGCGATCCAAGGGGCCCAAGCGGGTCGGCCCGTTCGCCGTGCCCAAGGCGATGAGCTCGAGCCCATCGGCGACGCTCGCCACCTGGTTCAAGATCAAGGGCGTCAGCTATTCCATCTCGTCGGCCTGCGCGACCTCCAATCATTGCATCGGCGCCGCTTATGAGATGATCCAGTGGGGCAAGCAGGACATCATGTTCGCCGGCGGCTGCGAAGATCTCGACTGGACCCTGTCGGTTCTCTTCGATGCGATGGGCGCGATGTCGTCCAACTACAACGACAGGCCTTCGGTCGCCTCGCGCGCCTATGACCGCAACCGCGACGGCTTCGTCATCTCGGGCGGCGCCGGCGTGCTGGTGCTCGAGGAGCTCGAACATGCGCGCGCCCGCGGCGCCCGAATCTATGGCGAGATCGCCGGCTACGGCGCCACCTCCGACGGCCACGACATGGTCGCGCCATCGGGCGAGGGGGCGGTGCGCTGCATGCGGCTGGCGCTCGCCACGGTGAAGGCGCCGATCGATTACATCAATCCGCATGCGACCTCGACGCCGGTCGGCGACGTCAGGGAGATCGAGGCCTTGCGCGAGGTGTTCGGTTCGGGCGACAAATGCCCGCCGATCTCGGCGACCAAGTCGCTCGCCGGCCATTCCCAGGGGGCGACCGGCGTGCACGAGGCGATCTATTCCCTGCTGATGATGCAGAACGGGTTCATCTGCGAGAGCGCGCATATCGAGGAGATCGACCCCGCCTTCGCCGACATGCCGATCGTGCGCAAACGGCGGGACGACGTCAGGCTCAGGGCGGTTCTGTCCAATTCGTTCGGGTTTGGCGGCACCAACGCGGCCATCGTTCTCAAGCACGTCGATGCTTGAGCCGGGGAGCGGGACGCCATGAGCGCAGCGGGGCTGATGGCGGGCAAGCGCGGCCTGATCATGGGCGTGGCCAATAATCATTCGATCGCCTGGGGAATCGCCAAGGCGCTCGCCGAGCACGGCGCCGAGCTCGCCTTCACCTATCAGGGCGAGGCGCTCGGCAAGCGGGTCCGGCCGCTGGCGGGCAGCCTCGGCTCGTCATTGGTGCTTCCCTGCGACGTCGAGGACCTCGCGTCCGTCGACCGCGCGTTCGAGACCCTGCAGGCGCGATGGGGCGCGCTCGATTTCCTCGTCCATTGCATCGGCTATTCCGACCGGGCCGAACTCAAGGGGCGTTACGCCGACACTTCGCGGGAGAATTTCACCCGAACGATGGTCATTTCGGCGTTCTCCTTCACCGAGGTCGCCAGGCGCGCGGCGGCGTTGATGCGGCGCGGCGGCGCGATGGTGACCCTGACCTTCGGCGGCGCGACGCGCGTCATGCCCAATTACAACGTGATGGGCGTCGCGAAAGCGGCGCTCGAGGCGAGCGTTCGCTATCTCGCCGCCGATTTCGGACCGTCCGGGATCCGCGTGAACGCGATTTCGGCGGGCCCGATTCGCACGTTGGCCGGCGCCGGCATCGCCGATGCGCGCTTCATGTTCAATTTCCAGCGCGACCACTCGCCGCTCCGCCGCACCGTCACCATCGAGGACGTCGGCGGGGCCGCGCTCTATCTGCTGTCGAGCCTGTCGGCGGGAGTGACCGGCGAGACGCATTTTGTCGACGCCGGCTACAACATCGTGTCCATGCCGCGCCCCGAGGACATCAAGGCGGCGGAGAACGGCGCGGCCGGTCTGGCGGCGGAATAGCGGGTGCTGGCGCGAGGCGGGCGAAGCCGGCCCGATCACGGCGCCTCATCGTGCGCGACGGCGCCTCCGGCTCGCCCGGGCCGCCTGGAGGATCTGGATGACTGAACGCGACGAACAAGCGCCAGCCGGGGCCGGCGCCCGAACAGGGCCTTCGCGGAGGGCTTTTCTGACGACGGCCTGCGCGGCGGGCCTGGCGCCGCGATCCGCGACCGCCCTGGCGGCGAGCGGATCCAAGGCCGCGGCCAGGGAGCCGGGCGCCTTCGACCGCTTCATCGAGAGCCTGTGGCCGAAGGCGCAGGCGCGCGGCGTGTCGCGCGAGACCTTCGATTCCGCGTTCAGGGGCGTGACCTTTGATCCCAGGGTGATCGCTCATACCGAGAACCAGGCGGAATTCGTCAGGCCGATCTGGGATTACCTCGCCGCCGCGGTCTCCGACCGGCGTGTGGCGCGGGCGCGGGCGGTGGCGGAGGAGTACCGCCCCTGGCTCGCGAAGGCGCGCGACGCCTATGGCGTCGATCCCGCCGTGCTGATCGGCATCTGGGGGCTGGAGACCGAATTCGGGGCTTTCGTCGGCTCCGACTATGTGATCCGCGCGCTGGGGAGCCTCGCCTACGTGGGTTTCCAGGCCGAATATTTCTGCGACGAGCTGCTCGCAGCACTGCAGATTCTAGAGGACGGCGACATTAAGCCGGCGGGCATGATCGGTTCCTGGGCCGGAGCCATGGGCCAGACTCAGTTCATGCCGTCCAGCTTCCGCCGGTTCGCCGTCGATTTCGACCACGGCGGACGGCGCGACATCTGGACCAGCGCGCCCGACGCGATCGGTTCGACCGCCAACTATCTCGCCGGGCACGGCTGGATCGCCGGCGCGCCATGGGGTTTCGAAGTCTTCCTCCCCGAGGGATTCGTCCTCGAGGCCGCCGATTGCGCGCGTTTCGTTCCGTTCCGCGCTTTCGCCGCGCGCGGGGTCGCGCGCGTCGACCGCGAGGCCCTGCCCGACTCCGGCGAGGCGGAACTCCTGATCACGGCTGGACTCGACGCGCCGATCTTCCTGGTCACACCCAATTTCTTCGTCATAAAGAGCTACAACGACGCCACCGCCTACGCGCTCGGCGTCGCTCTGCTTGGCGATCGCGCGATGGGCGGCGAGGGGCTCCGCGCCGCCTGGCCCGTGCACGACCGCCAGCTCAGCGTCGGCCAGATGCGGGAGATGCAGACAAGACTCGGTCGGATGGGCTATGATGCCGGCAAGGTCGACGGCAAGATCGGCGACTCGGGGCGCGCCGCTTTGCGCGCCTACCAGGAGAAGACGGGACAGACGCCCGACGGCTATCCGACGCTCGCGCTGTTGCTCCAGATGCGCAAGTGACGGCGCCAGCGGGTCGATCCGGACGGGAGCGCGAGATGCTCGCCAAAGCCACCGCCGTCGCATGCGACTTTCTCGGCCGACTTCGCGGCTGGAAGATCGCCGCGGCCGCGCTGTTTCTCTTCGCGGCGGGCGGCCCCGCGGTCTTCGCCGGAAACGAGGGCCCGCTGCAGTTCTTTCTCCAGCAGCACGATCAGGGCGATCCGGCGCCGAGACCGAGGATTGCGCAACCGCGACCGGTTCACAGGCCGGTGCGCGATTTCATGCCGGCGGAAGCCACCCGGACGCCGGAGGCTGCGAGCGGGACCCCGGTCGCGCCGACCTTCTTCATCGACGTGCTGGGCGACAGCCTCGCGGTGCTCGCCTCGGACGGGTTGAGTCAGGCCTTCGCCGACAAGCCCGAGATCGCAGTCCTCGACCGCGCGCACGAATCCTCGGGCCTCGTCCGGGACGATTATTTCGACTGGCCGAAGGCCGCCGAAGATCTGGCGAACGCGAAGGACAAGCTCGACTTCGTCGTGATCGTTCTCGGCATCAACGACATGCAGACGCTCAGAGACGGCGCCGAGGCCCTCGACCCCCTCTCCGACAAATGGCGCGAAATCTACGGCCAGCGGATCGAGCGGCTGGTCGCGCCGTTCAAGTCCGCCCACGTGCCGGTCGCGTGGGTCGGCCTGCCGCCGATGCGCAGCGAGAGATTCGACGCCCAGGCCGTGAAGCTCAACGAGATGTTCAAGGAAAAGGCGGAGCAAGCCGGCGCGCGCTACATCGACATCTGGGACGCTTTCGCCGACGATGAGGGCGCCTATGACGCGTTCGGGCCCGACATCAACGGTCAGACGGTTAAGCTGAGGTCGTCGGACGGCATCCACTTCACCAAGGCCGGCGCGCGAAAACTGGCGCAGTTTCTGGAGACGGACATCCGGCGCGCCTTCGATTCGGCGAAGCCGCCGAGCGACATCGCGAACCTGCCGCCCGACATCGAACAGACCGCCAACGACATCAACGCCCTGATCCGCCATGAGATGGGCGCGGGCGCACCCATCGGCGCGCCCGCGCCGATCGAGTCGGAACGGCCGCTCGCGGGGCCGATCCTGCCGCTGACGGCGCGGCCGGTCTCGCCGGGGGGCGCGCTCGCTGCGCGCCAGACTACGCCCCGGGTCGACGCGTCGGTCGAGCGCGTGCTCGCTCTGGGCGCCGCAATCGCGCCCAAGCCGGGCCGCGCGGATGATTTCGCCTGGCCGCGGCTCTGAAGCGGCCGGACGGATCGTGATCCTGCCGGCGGGCGGCCTTGTCCGCGTTCTTGTTCGCGCGCCGATGACGTGCTAGGCGACCGCAACGCCAGATCGGCGCCCCGGGCGCGCACATGACCGGCGCCATCCCGAGTCCCGCGCCCGACTTCCTGCGAGCGGGCCGGCCGGCGCGGGTCGCATGGTTGATGCACAGGCCTGCGGGCGGGGAGATGACGAATGGTCGATCAGGTTGGCAATGGAGCGGGGCAGGCGGCGGGCGCGCCGCCCAGACTTGCGGTCCTCGTCCAGTATTCCAAGGATCTGTCGTTCGAGAATCCGAATGCGCCGCGCACGCTCGGTCCGCAGCAGCAGCCGCCGAACATTTCCGTCCAGATCCACGTCAATGCGCGGCAGATCGGCCAGACCGACTATGAGGTGACGTTGCTGCTCGAAGGCGGGGCCGGCGAAGGCGAAAACACGCTGTTCAAGTTCGAACTCAATTACGCCGGCGTCTTCCGCCTGGAGAACGTCCCGGCCGAGCAGATCCAGCCCGCTGTCATGATCGAGTGCCCGCGGTTGCTGTTCCCATTCGCGCGGCAGATCATCGCCGAGGCGGTTCGCAGCGGCGGCTTTCCGCCCCTCTACCTCGATCCCATCGATTTCAACGCCTTGTACGCGCAGCGAACGGCCGCCGCCTCGCAAAAGGCCGGCGGCGCCTGAGGCTCGCAGGGCGGCGACCGGTCACGGCGCCGAACTCCCGTGGCGCGGCGCGCCATAGCGCCGCCAGACCGCGCCTTCGCCGAGGCTCGCGACATGGTCCGCGTGTGCGGCGCGCTCGGCCTCGGTCAGCAGGGAGGCCAGCGGCGCCGGCCGCGATCGCGTTGCGATCCCTGGGGCAACCTGCGTCCGGGCGACCCGCTCCGCACTCGCGAAGGCCAGCGAGCGCTGGCGACCGCCGAGCAGCTCGATGTAGACCTCGGCGAGGATTTCCGCGTCGAGCAGTGCGCCATGCTTGATCCGACGTGAACGGTCGATCCGGTAGCGATCGCACAGCGCGTCGAGGCTGGCGGCCGAGCCGGGAAATTTCCTGCGCGCCAGCGCGAGCGTGTCGAGAACGCGGCTGGCCGTGATCGCGGGATGACCCGCCCGAGTCAGCTCGCTGTTGATGAACTTCATGTCGAATTCGGCATTGTGGATGACGAGCCGGTCGTCGCCGATGAAGCTCAGGAATTCCGGGGCGACCGTCGCGAAAACGGCCTTGTCGGCGAGTGATGCGGTCGAATGGCCGTGCACGCGGAACGCGTCGTCCGGCACGTCGCGCTGAGGATTGATGAGGACGTGATAGACCGCCCCGGTCGGCATCTGGTCGACGACTTCCAGACAGCCGATCTCCACCAGGCGATGCCCCTCGGCGGGGTTGAGTCCCGTCGTTTCGGTGTCGAGGATGATTTCACGCATCCGCGACCCGCCGGCCCGCCATGGCGGCGACACTGCGCAAGACGCAGCCGACCTGCGCGCGCGTCGCCTCGAGCGGGCCGTTGTTGTCGAGGACCATGTGCGCTCTTCGCCGCTTCACCGTGTCGGGCGTCTGGCGCGCGATCATGGCCTCGAAGCGCGCCCGAGTCATGCCTGGTCTGGCGAACGCCCGCTCCTTTTGCACAAGTTCCGATGCGCTGACCACCAGGATCACGTCGACCGACCGATCGGCGCCCGATTCGAATAGCAGCGCCGCGTCGACCACGACGACGCGGCGATTCCGCGCGGCGGCCCCCGCGAGGAACTCACGCCGGGCCGCCTCGACCATCGGGTGAACAACGCCCTCGAGCCGGGCGAGCGCCGCCGGGTCGCCGATGACGCGGGCGGCGAGGCGATCGCGGTCGATCGCACCTTCGCGAAGCACGCCGGGAAACACCGCCTCGACCGACTGCGCGCCTGCGCTACGATAGATCGCGTGCACCGCTGCATCCGAATCGAACACCGGCGCGCCTTCGGCGGCGAACATTGCAGCGACGGTCGATTTGCCCATCGCGATCGAGCCGGTCAGTCCGAGAATGATCACCCCCGCGCCTTTCCCGATTCCTCGATGTCCGCCGCGACCAGCGCGTACAGTTCGGCGGTGACGCGCGGACGCCGGCCGAACCAGCGCTCGAAGCCCGGCGCCGCCTGGTGCAGCAGCATGCCCAGACCATCGACCGTCGCGAGCCCACGCGCGCGCGCCGCGGCCAGCAGCGGCGTTTCGAGCGGGACGTAGACGAGGTCGGCGACGCGCGCGCCCGCGCGCATCGGTTCGAGGTCGATGGCGAGCGCCGGCTGACCAACCATGCCGAGCGAACTCGCGTTGACGAGAAGATCTGCTTCGGCCAGCAGGCCGGGCAGGGCGGCCCAGCCCACCGCCCGCGCCCGGCGGCCGAATTGTGCGGCGAGCGCCTCGGCGCGTTCGACGGTGCGGTTGACGATGACGACCCGATCGCAGCCGGAGCTGACGAGGCCCTGGATGACAGCGCGCGCCGCGCCGCCGGCGCCGAGCACGATCGCCGATCCTGTAGTTTCGCGCCATGCCGGCGCCTGCGAGTCGAGATTGGCGACGAATCCGGCGACGTCGGTGTTGTCGCCCCAGAGCGCGCCGTTCTCGCGCCACAGCGTGTTGACGGCGCCGAGTTCGGCGGCGTTTCCCGTGAGCCGGTCGCAGGCGGCGAAGGCAGCCTGCTTGTGCGGCGCCGTGACGTTGGCGCCGATGAGGCCCGCGGCGCCGATGCCGGCGGCAAACCGGGGAAATTCGCCGGGGGGCGCCGCAACCTTCTCGTAGCGGCCCGCGACGCCGAGAGTCCGCAGCCAGTAGCCGTGGATCAGCGGCGAACGCGAATGAGCAATCGGCCATCCGACGACGCAGGCCCAAGGCGCCTCCGGATTCATAACGCCAGCAATCCTTGCGCGCGCAGCCCTTTCAGGAGGGGAAGCAATGGCAGGCCGAGCACGGTCGCGTGTTCCCCCTCGATCGTCTCGAACAGGTGAATGCCGATCCCCTCGATCTGGTAGGCGCCGACGCTCGAGAGGATCCCAGGCCCCGCCGCGGCGCAATAGCGCAAAATGGCGGCCTCGTCGAGCGCGCGCATCGTCAGGTGCGCGCGATCGTGCGCTTCGAAGACAATCGCGCCGTCACGCGCGACGCAGACCGCGGCGATCAGCACGTGAGTCCGACCGGAGAGCGCGGCGAGGCTTCGCGCGGCCCCCGCCATGGTCTCGGGCTTGTGGAAAAGGACGTCCGCCAACAGAAGCGTCTGGTCGGCGCCGATGCAGAGCGCGCCAGGTCGCCGTGCGCTGACCTCGATCGCCTTGGCGCGCGCCAAGGCCGGCCCCACCTGTTGGGAGTTCCCGCCGGACCGGAGGAATTCCTCCTCCAACCGGCGCTCGTCGATCGCGGCGGGTTCGGCGGCGACCGGAAGGCCGGCGGCCTCCAGCAGAGCCCGCCGGGTCGCGCTGCGGGAGGCCAGGGTCGGCGCGATCGCAGCGTTCCACAACGAGGGCTTGGCCGACAAGGGGGAGCCTTTCGATTTCGAGCGCTCAGGCTTGGGCGATGAATTTCAGCCGATGCACCTTGTAGAGGTCGATGATCGCCGCCGCGGTCTCTTCGATCGAGCGCCTCGTCACGTCGATCGTCGGCCAGCCCTTATCGGCGAACAGCCGGCGCGACTGGGCGACCTCTTCGGCGACCGCGACGCGATCGACATAGGGGGACTGGTAATCCGCCTTGAGCGCCAGCAGGCGATTCTGGCGGATCTGAACGATCCGTTCGGGCGACGCGAGCAGGCCGACCACGAGCGGGTGGCGCACGACCTCGAGTTCGCTCGGCGTCGGAACGCCGGGAACGAGCGGAATGTTGGCGGTCTTGAACCCGCGGTTGGCCAGATAAATGCTGGTCGGCGTTTTGGAGGTGCGGCTGACGCCGAGCAACAGGATATCGGCCTGCTCTAGATTCTCGGGCAATTGGCCGTCGTCGTGCAGCATCGTGAAGTTTAGGGCGTCGATGCGCTTGAAATAATCGGCGTTGAGCATGTGCTGCGCGCCCGCGCGCGGCGTCGAAGAAGTGCCGAGATAGGACTGGAACAGGGTCAGGATCGGGTTGAGGACGGAAAGACAGGGCGATCCCGAGGCCTCGCAGGTCGCCTCGAGACGGCGCGACAATTCGAGGTCGACCAGGGTGAACAGCACGATGCCGGGGGAATTCTCGATTTCGGCGATCACCCGGTCGAGCTGCGCGTGGGTGCGGATCAGGGGATAGACGTGTTCGATCGACGCCACGCCCTGATACTGGGCAGCCGCCGCGCGTGAGGCGGCGATGAGCGTTTCGCCGGTCGCATCGGAGACGAGGTGAAGGTGGAAGTAGCTGCGTCCCAACGCGTCGACCTCCCGCGGGCGTGGCCCGATGCTCCCTTATAGCCGGGGGACGCAATTGTGGACAGGCGTGGAGAAAGGGCCTGCGATCGGCGGCGCCGCCAGCGCCGGCCCGACTACCGTTCCTGGGTTCACAGGACTCGGCCTCGGGATGGAAAAGTTCGCCATCGGCGCAAAACCGGGAGTTGCGGGGAAGGCGCAGCTCGAATTCACAGCCGGCTCCGCGCCGCGCTGCATGAAAGCATTGACAAATGGTTAATGCGTCCACAGGCCGCGTCAGCCCAAGCGACCCGCGCTGGAGGGGCGGGGAGACGCGGCCCGGGTGGGGAAAGAATCGCGCGCGCGCTGAGGCGCCCCCAAAGAAGGAGAAAAAGGAATCCCTCTCTTCATTAATTCGTTTGGTCAGGCTAATCACCTGGACGGTCGCGGCGAGCCCATGCTCGGCCGCCGGTCGGGACTTTACGGGCGGGGGCAGCAGAGATCCGATGATCGAACTCTGGGTGAAGGCGCTGCACATCATGGCAGTCATATCGTGGATGGCCGGCATGTTCTATCTGCCACGGCTGTTCGTCTATCATGTCGATGCTCCGGCCGGGTCGGCTCAATCGCAGACGTTCAAGCTCATGGAGCGTCGGCTGCTCAGGATAATCGTCACGCCGGCCATGATCGTCGTCTGGGCGACCGGACTCTGGCTCGCCTATGCCTCGGGATTCTTTCAGGATCCCTGGTTGCACGCCAAACTGGCGCTGGTTCTGGCGATGACCGGCTTGCACGGCTATTTCGCCGGCCTCGTCAAGAAATTCGCGGCCGACCGCAACGTGCGTCCGGCTCGCTTCTATAGAATTCTCAATGAGATTCCGCCGGTTCTGATGGCGATGATCGTCGTGCTCGTGGTCGTCAAGCCGTTCTGAGCGAAGTCCGAACCGGATCGGGATCGACATTTTCTGTCATTGCCGTTGAAAGGCCGGGCAAAGCGCTCTATAGGACTGGTCCCACCCCAGCAGGCGTTTCCTGTGACCAGCGGCCGATATGGGTCGCTCCTCCTCGAGGTCCAGCGAAACAGCGGCTTTCGCATGCGAACCTTCGCCAATCCTGCCTTTCCTCCGCCCAGCCCAAGCGCTTGGCGCGACCGCCGTTCAAGGACGCCCCGATGCGGGAAATAAAGCTCAAAGACCTCAAGCAGAAATCGCCGACCGAACTGCTCGCTTTCGCCGAGGAGAACGAGGTCGAGAACGCCTCGATCATGCGCAAGCAGGAGTTGATGTTCGCGATCCTCAAGCAGCTCGCGAGCATGGACGTCGAGATCATCGGGGAGGGCGTGGTCGAGATCCTGCAGGACGGGTTCGCGTTCCTGCGGTCCGCGGACGCCAATTACCTTCCAGGTCCCGACGACATCTATGTCTCGCCGTCGCAAATCCGACGTCTCAGCCTGCGCACCGGAGATACGGTCGAGGGCGTCATCCGGAGCCCGAAGCTTCCCGACGGGGAGCGCTATTTTGCGCTGCTCAAAGTGAATCTGATCAATTTCGAAGACCCGGAAAAGACTCGTCACAAGGTTCATTTCGACAATCTCACCCCGCTGTATCCGGACGAGCGGCTGAAGCTCGAAGTCGAGGATCCCACGCGCAAGGATCTTTCGGCGCGGGTGATCGACATCGTCGCGCCAATCGGGAAGGGCCAGCGCGCGCTGATCGTCGCGCCGCCCCGCACGGGCAAGACGGTGCTGTTGCAGAACATCGCGCAATCGGTCACCGCCAATCATCCGGAATGCTATCTGATCGTGCTCCTGATCGACGAGCGTCCGGAGGAGGTGACCGACATGCAGCGTTCGGTGAAGGGTGAGGTCGTCTCCTCGACCTTCGACGAGCCAGCGGTGCGCCACGTGCAGGTCGCCGAAATGGTGATCGAAAAGGCCAAGCGGCTCGTCGAACACGGCCGCGACGTGGTGATCCTGCTGGATTCTATCACGCGTCTGGGCCGAGCCTACAATACGGTCGTGCCCTCGTCGGGCAAGGTGCTGACCGGCGGCGTCGACGCCAATGCGCTGCAGCGGCCCAAGCGGTTCTTCGGCGCGGCGCGCAACATCGAAGAAGGGGGCTCGCTGACCATCATCGCCACCGCGCTGATCGACACCGGCTCGCGCATGGACGAGGTGATTTTCGAGGAGTTCAAGGGCACCGGCAACTCGGAAATCATCCTCGACCGGAAGGTCGCGGACAAGCGCACCTTCCCTTCGATGGACATCACCCGTTCGGGAACGCGCAAGGAGGAATTGCTCGTGCCGGCCGACATTCTGAAGAAAATGTATGTGCTGCGCCGAATTCTCAATCCGATGGGCACGGTCGATGCGATCGAATTCCTGATCGGCAAATTGCGCGAGACCAAGTCCAACGCCAATTTCTTCGAATCGATGAACACCTGACCGCGCGGGGATAGCCAGCGCGCGGCGGCCTCTGTATTAAGGGCCGCGCCCGCTCGCGCGCCGTGGAGCCGCTGACCCGTGCCCGAATCCGCCGTCATCGAGACGCTCGCCGACCTGCGCATCGAGATCGACCGGATCGACGAGTCCATGCACGCCTTGCTGATGGAGCGTGGGCGGATCATCGATCGGCTGATTGCGATCAAGGCGCGCCAGGGCGGCGGCTCCGCCTTCCGGCCGGCGCGCGAGGCGTCGATGATGCGCGCGCTCGCCGAGCGCCACCGCGGCCTTTTGCCGCTCGACACCGTGGAGGGGATCTGGCGCATCATCATCTCGACGTTCACCTATGTGCAGGCCAATTATTCGGTCCATGTCGACGTTTCGCACGGCGAGGCCGCGATGCGCGATTCCGCGCGATTCCATTTCGGCTTTACCGTGCCCTGCGTCCCCCACCATGGCGCTGGGGGCGTGATCGACGCGGTCGCGCGGGCGCCGGGGGACCTGGGCATGTTCGCGCTGGACGGCGGCGCCGGCGCGGGGGCGTGGTGGACGCGGCTGGGTCCCGAGTCCGCCCCCAAGATCATCGCGCGCCTACCGATGGTCGAGCGGCCCGACCATCCTGCCGGCATGCCGGTCTTCGTCATCGCGCAGCCGCTGGCCGAGGGGGCGGCGCGGGAGGTCGTGATCGAGACGATATCGCTGGACCGCTGGCGCGGCGCCTATCCGGACGCGCTCGGCGCGCTCGGCGTCGACATCATCGGCAACGCCGCCGACGGGATGGGCCTTTCGCTGCTGGTCGCGCGGCCCGGCGCCCTCGCCGGACCAGCGATCCATGACGCTCTGCTGGGCGCCGGCGCCGCGGATGTCAGGATTGCGGAGGTCGGCGCGCATGCCGCGCGGTTCGAGACAATGGGACCGCAATGAGCGGTCCGCACAAGGGAGCGTCGACATCCATGTCCGGGCAGAGGCATTCGCGTCCCGTTCCACGCGCCGACGTCATGGCCATCGACGCCTATGTGCCCGGGAGAAGCGGCGCATCGGGCCTCGGCAAGGTGTTCAAGCTGTCCTCCAACGAGAGCCCGCTCGGGCCCTCCCCGCGCGCGACCGACGCGTTCCGGTCGATCGCCGATCATCTCGCGCTCTATCCCGAGGGATCGGCGGCGCGGCTACGCGAGGCGCTCGGGCGCCGCTTCGGGCTCGACCCCGCGCAGATCGTCTGCGGCAACGGCTCCGATGACATTCTGGGCCTGCTCGCCCACGCCTATCTCAGCCCGGGCGATGAGGGTCTATACACCCAGCACGGCTTTCTCGAATATCCGATCGTCATCCGCGCGGCCGGCGCGACGCCGGTCGTGGCCGAGGAAATTGCGTTGACGGCGGATGTCGATCGCCTGCTGGCCAAGGTGACGCCGAGGACCAGGATGGTCTTCCTCGCCAATCCGAACAATCCGACCGGCACCTATCTGCCCTTCGCCGAGGTGAAGCGGCTGCATGCCGGCCTGCCGGGGGACGTCCTGCTCGTCCTCGACGCCGCCTACGCCGAATATGTCACCCGCAACGACTACGCGTCGGGCATCGAAATGGTCGCGACCTCGAACAATGTCGTGATGACGCGGACGTTTTCGAAGATTCACGGCCTCGCCAGCCTGCGCCTCGGCTGGGCCTATGCGCCCGCCGACGTCATCGACGCGGTGAACCGCATTCGAGGGCCGTTCAATGTCAACGGCGCCGCGATCGAGGCGGGCGTCGCGGCGCTCGCCGACGTCGCGCATGTCGAGCGCGCGGTCGCCCACAACGAGCGCTGGCTGCGCTGGCTGACCGAGCGGATCGGCGATCTGGGCGTCGGGGTGACGCCGAGCGTCGGTAATTTCCTCCTTCTGCGCTTTCCCGGCGAGGGCCGCGCGAGGGCGGCCGACGCCTGGCTGAGCGAGCGCGGCTTCGTGCTGCGCGCGGTCGCCGCCTATGGCCTGCCGGATTGCCTGCGTATGACGATCGGGACGGCGGAGGCCAACGAGGGCGTGGTGGCGGCGCTGGCGGCGTTCATGAAGGACGCGAGTCTTGCCTGATGGGCTGGGAGCTCCCCTCGCCGCGGCGCTCGTCGACCGGCTCGCGATCATCGGTCTCGGGCTGATCGGCTCGTCGATCGCCCGCGCGGCGCGCCGGCGCCGCCTCGCCGCGACGATCGTGGCGGCCGACGCCGATCCGGCCGTGCGCGTGCGCGTCGCCGAACTGGGGATAGCGGACGAAGTGGCGCCGACGCCGGAAGCGGCCGTGCGTGGGGCCGATCTCGTGATTCTCTGCGTTCCGGTCGGCGCCAATGCCGGGGTCGCCGCGGCGATCGGGCCGCATCTGAAGCCCGGCGCGATCGTCTCCGACGTCGGCTCCGTCAAGGCAGCCGTGATCGCCGCGATCATGCCCCATCTGCCCGAGGGTGTGCGGCTGATTCCCGCCCATCCCGTCGCGGGGACGGAGCAATCGGGCCCCGACGCCGGCTTCGAAACGCTGTTCCTCCATCGCTGGTGCATCCTGACCCCGCCGGACGAGGCGGACATGCAGGCGCTCGCGCTGGTGCGCGCGTTCTGGGAGGCGCTCGGGTCGAACGTCGCGGCGATGAGCGCAGCCCACCACGATCTGGTGCTGGCGATCACCAGCCATGTGCCGCATCTGATCGCTTACAACATCGTCGGCACCGTGGCCGAACTCGAAGAGGCCACGCGGTCCGAAGTCCTCAAATATTCCGCCGGCGGATTTCGCGATTTCACCCGCATCGCCGCCTCCGATCCGACGATGTGGCGCGACGTGTTCCTCCACAACAAGGAAGCGGTGCTCGAAATGCTGGGCCGGTTCAACGAGGATCTGACGGCGTTGCAACGAATGATCCGCCGCGGCGACGGCGATGGGCTGTTCGATCTGTTCACGCGAACGCGCGCGATCCGCCGGGGCATAGTGGCGCAGGGCCAGGAGACCGCCGCGCCCGACTTCGGCCGTCGCGCTGCCGAGTCGCCCACCAAGCCGTGACGGAGGCGGCGCTGGCCGTGTCCCCTGGCGTTCCGGAGCCCGGCGATCTCTGGGTCTTCGGCTATGGCTCGCTGATGTGGCGGCCGGGCTTTGCCTATCTGGAACGCCGCAACGCTCAGGTGCACGGCTGGCGGCGCAGCCTGTGCATCTATTCGCATGTCTATCGCGGCACGCCCGAGCGGCCCGGCCTCGTATTGGGCCTCGACCGGGGTGGCTCCTGTAACGGCGTTGCATTTCGCGTGGCGGCGGCGCTGCGCGAGGAGACGACGGCCTATCTGCGCCGGCGGGAACTCGTGACGGCGGTCTATCTCGAGCGGCGGGTCGTCGTCCGTCTCGCAGACGGGGGCGAGGCCGAGGCGATCGCCTATGTCGCCGACAGGAGGCATCCCCAGTACGCAGGAACGCTCGAACCCGAGCAGGTGCTCCGCCTGGTGGCGAACGGCGCCGGAGAATCCGGAGCGAACGCCGACTATGTGCTCAACACCGAGGCGCATCTGCGGGAGATCGGCATTCGCGACCCGGCCTTGGAGCGACTGGCGGCTCAGCTCGTGCGCAAATGAGCGAGATCGGAGAGGATCGCGGCGCGTTCGGCGCGCGAGCGCGCGAGCAGATGGAGGTGGAATTCGACGGGCGCCCCGGCGCGCGCCGCTTCGACGGCGCCGGCGAGGACGATCTCGGGGAAGCAACCGGTGTCGACGATCGACAGGAGACGCCGCGCGTCGTCGGGCGCGACTGCCGCGACCATCAGCAAGGCGTGTTCATAGGGGGGGCAGGTTGCGGGATCATAGACGGAGCAGACGTAGCGGCGGCCCGACCGGCCGCGCCAGGACCGGAACTGGCGTTCGAGACCCTCTCCGGCGAGCGCCGCCAGCGACGCGCCTTCGGCGTCGGGCGGGCGGGCCGACGAGCCGGCGGTCGGCGCCCGGCGCACCTGACTCATGGCTGCCGATTCGATTCCGCCGCGCCATTCGGCAGGGGTTCCGTCAAGCGCCAGCATCGAGGGCTCCCGGTTGGAGGCAGAGAACAAAACTAGAACACGGTCGGCGCCGCGTCAAGCGCTTTCGTCGGGGCTCAGCCGCTGGCCGACGCGAGCGTGCGAGGAAGCGCGGGATAGCGGGCCGAGGCTTCCTGGTTGAGGCGGGCGCAGGCGGTCTCGATGGTGGTCTCCAACCGCTCCATGAAGGCGTCGCGGTCGAGGCCGGGCGCGATCACGGGAAGATATTCGATCACGGCGACGCCGGGTCGTCGCGAGAAGCCTCGGCGGCCCCAGAACAGGCCGGTGTTCAGCGCGACCGGCAGGCAGGGCGAACCGGTGTCGTGGTAGAGTCTGGCGACGCCAGCCTTGTATTGCGGCGGCGCGCCCGGCGGGCGTCGCGTTCCCTCGGGAAAGATGAAGATCTGCCTGCCCGCCCTCAGCACGGCGCCGGCGCGCAAACTCAGCAGCGACAAAGCGTTGCGACCCGCCGCGCGGTCGATTCCGATCTGTTCGGCGCCGATCAGGTACCAGCCGAAAAATGGGATGTAGGTCAGCTCGCGTTTGAGGACATATGCGAAGTCAGGCGCATTGCGCAGCAGCGCAAAGGTTTCAAGAAAGGATTGGTGCTTCGAGGCGATGATATAGCCGCCGCGCGGGATGTTTTCCAGGCCGCGAAATTCGATGCTGAGGCCGCAGATCGTCCGTAGCAGCCACAGCGAGGACGCGCCCCAGGTCCGCGCCATGAACAAGACGGCGCGGCGTCCGAATAGAATCGACGGCAGGCCGAGAATCATGAGGATGACGAGATTGACGTAGAAGAGGACGTTGAACAGGAGCGAACGGAGCGTGACCATCGCCCATCATCGCCCAACGCGGATTTCGAGAAAAGAGGCGTTGGGCCGGCTCATTGGAGTCGGCGCAAGTGCCGGAAGACGATGATCCGCGAGATCGCTCCGGTGAGCACCGCGATCGCGACGGCGACGCCGAGAATCGCCGCGTAACCCGCCATGCCGAGCGAAAAGGCTCCGAACAGGGCGCCGATCTCCTCGCCGCCGACGGTGTTTCGCGACCAGGCCGACAGGCCCGCGGCGGCCGCGAACAGCGCCGCCGCGAGCGCGCCGCCCAGCAGGCCGCCCTTGAGTCCCAACCGGAGGAAATGGCTCTGGAACTGGCGCGAGATATAGCCGTCGGCGGCCCCGACGAAATGCAGCACCTCGATGATTTCGCGGTTGCCCGCCATCGCGCCGCGCGTGGCGAAGCCGACCGCCATCGCCATCGCCGAAATCATCAGCAGAAACAGCAGCGCGGCGAACAGGACGATGGCGTCCGCCATCGTGTCGAGACGCGCCAGCCAGAGGCGATGGTCGTCGAGGCTGGCGCCGGGGGCCTGCGCGGCGAGCGTTTGCCGCAGGCCTTCTATGTCGCGCGGCGTGAGGTCTTGCATGCGGACGACGATCAGACGCGGAATTGGCAATTCCGTGAGATCCAGGCCATTGCCGAGCCAGGGCTCGAGCAGTTTTTCGGATTCCTGCCGCGACAGGGCGCGCACGTCGGCGACGCCGGGCGCCCGGCGCGCCGCTTCGGCGGCCTTGGCGACCTGGACGTCGATGTCCTGGCCGGCGGCCGGCTTGATCTGGATGGTCACTTCGCTCGAGACCTCGCCACGCCAATCCTGCGAGGCGCCCGCGACCAGGATCGCGCCGCCCGCCGTCAGGCAGGCGAGGAAGGTCATGATGGCGATCACGATGACCAGCGCCCGGCCGGCGATCGAACTGGACGGCACCAGCGGCATGTCGCGGCGCAGTCCCTGCTCCGCCTGGGTGTCGAGCGGTGTCCTGGCGCTGCCCGACCGCACGGCGGTCATGCCTGCTCGCCATCGAATATCTGCAGACGACCATCGCCGACGACGAGGCGGCGCGCATCGCCGAATTGATCCATCAGCGCGAGATCGTGGGTCGCGATGACGACGGCCGTCCCGGACTTGTGCAATTCGATGAACAGCCGCAGCAGGCGGCGCGCGAGGCCTGGGTCGACGTTCCCGGTCGGCTCGTCGGCGAGCAGCAGTTCGGGACGGGCGATCAAGGCGCGCGCGATCGCGGCGCGCTGCTTCTCGCCGCCCGACAGCACGGCCGGCAAGGCGTTCATCCTGTCGCCCAGTCCGACCCAGCGCAGCAGCTCGACCACTTCGGCGCGATAGCTCGCCTCGGCGCGACCCATCACGCGCAGCGGCAGCGCCACGTTCTCATAAGTGGTCAAATGGTCGAGAAGCCGAAAGTCCTGGAATACGACGCCGATGCGACGTCGGATGCTGGTGATCGCGTCCTTTTGGAGCGCCGCCGCGTCCTGGCCGAAAATCTTGATGATGCCGCGGGTCGGCTTCAACGAAAGCAGCATGAGCCGCAGCAACGTCGTCTTGCCGGCCCCCGAAGGTCCGGTCAAAAACTGAAAGCTCTGCGGCGAAATCGAGAAGCTGAGATCGCGCACGACCTCGACGCCCATCCCGTATCGCAAGCCGACGTTCTCGAATCGAAGCAAATGCAACCCTTGTGCGGCGGTCGCGGCGCGCCGCCGCTTAACGCGCCCTTAACCACGAACGCCACCAAATGCCAATCGCGCGAGACGGCGCGGGGGCAGTCTGATTCGCCATGCTGATCGTTTGCAAGACCTGCGCGAGTTCTTATCACATTCCGCCCGAGATTCTCGGCGAAAGCGGCTGCCAGCTGCGCTGCGTGGGCTGCGGCGACGAATGGACGGTCACCGCCGAGGCGATCGCCGCTGGCGCGGCGCCGGTCGTCGAAGCCGACCGTTCGGCGCCCGCGGGTTGGCCGGAGGCGCGCCGCGGCCTCGGCGCGCTCGCGCGCAAGCCGGCGGGGGCTCGCCGTCGCCGCGCGGGCGCGCCGCGTCGCCATCTTGCCGGGAAGACCGCAGCCGCGCTCGCCGCCGTCGCCGTCGCGGGGACGGTGATGTGGGCGCTCGCCGCGCGCGCGGAGATCGTTCGGGCCGTTCCCGTCAGCGCGCGTCTGTTCGCGGCGGTCGGCCTGCCGGTGAATCTGCGCGGCCTGGCGCTTGACAACGTCCGAACGAACACATTCGATCTCCCCGAGGGAAAGGTTCTCGTCGTGGAGGGCGTCGTCGTCAATCTGCGCGATTCGGCGATTGCCGCGCCCGACATCAGAATCGCCTTGCGCGGCGCCGACAAACGGGAGCTGTATGTCTGGACGTCGCCCGCGCCCAAGGACCGGCTCGCCGCCAACGAAGAGGTCTCGTTTCGCACGCGGCTGGCGGCGCCGCCGGAGGGCGTGCGCGACGTTCTCGTGAGGTTCGCGTCCAGCACAGGCAAGGTCACGCCGACGAAAGAGGGATTATGAGCGGCGCCAGGCAAGTCAGGGTCCTCTATGACGAGGCCGCGATCGCCCGCCGCATCGAGGGTCTGGCGACGGAGATCGCCGCGGCCGACCCGAAGGATCTGCTCGTCGTCGCGGTCCTGAAAGGCTCGTTCATGTTTGCGGCTGATCTGATCCGCGCGCTGCACCGGGTCGGGCTCGAGCCGCACGTCGAGTTCATTCACCTGTCGAGCTATCTCGAAGGCACGGTGTCGTCGGGCGTCGTGCGAATCCTCAGGGACATCGAGTCCTCGGTGAGGGATCGCGACGTGCTGCTGGTCGACGACATCCTGGAATCCGGTCGGACTCTCGCCTTCGCCAAGGACCTCGTCACGGCGCGCGGCGCGCGACGCGTCATGGTCTGCACGATGCTGGAGAAGCCCGGCAAACGCGCGGTGCAGATCGAGGCCGATTTCGTCGGCTTCATCAGTCCTGACGTCTTCGTCGTCGGCTATGGCATGGATGTCGCTCATTCCTACCGCGAATTGCCCTTCATCGGACGGGTCGTGCTCGAAGGCGAATAGCGGGTTTGCGAGGCGGGCGGCGTCGATGTTCGAGAGCCGGTTTCAATCCTTCGCCGCAATCGGCGACCCCAGCCGGGGCCGGACCCGCGCCGATGCGCTGCGCGGCGAACTGAAGCGGCGCGGCCTCGACGGCTTCGTGGTCCCCCGCGCCGACGAACACCAGAATGAGAATGTGCCGGCCTGCGCCGAGCGGCTGTTGTGGCTGACCGGCTTTTCCGGCTCGGCGGGCGTCGCCGTCGTCCTGGCGGATCGCGCCGCGATTTTCGTCGACGGGCGCTATACGCTGCAGGCGGCCGAGCAGGTCGACGTCGCCGTCTTCGCGCCGCAGCACCTGACCGACGCGCCGCCCTCCCGGTGGATCGAGGCCCATCTGGCGACGGGCGCCCGGCTCGGCTACGATCCCTGGCTGCATACGCCCGACGCGGTCGCCCGGCTCTCGCAGGCCTGCGCAAATGCGGGCGGCGAACTGGTCGCGGTCGAGACCAACCCGATCGACTCGATCTGGCTCGATCGTCCGTCGCCGCCGCTCGCGTCGGTGGTCCGACACAAGGCGCGTTTCTGCGGCGAGACGGCCGTCACCAAGATCGCGCGGGTCCGCGCGGCCTTGCAGAAAACCGACGGCCTCGTGATCAGCGACCCCCATGACGCGGCCTGGCTGTTCAACATTCGCGGCGCCGACGTCGCCCATACGCCGCTGCCGCTGTGTTTTGCGATCGTGCCTTCCGAGGGGCGGCCGACGCTCTACGTCGACGGCCGCAAGCTCGCTGACGGCGTGCGCGATTATCTGTCGAAGCTCGCCGAGCTCGCCGAGCCCGATCGGCTGGTCGGCGACCTCGCCGCGCTGGGCGGCCAGGGCAAGCGGCTCGCCTTCGATGCGGCGAGCGCCCCCGCGCGGCTGACCCAGGCGCTCGAGGCGGCGGGCGGCAAGGCCGAGGTCGGAGTCGATCCGATCGCGCTGATGAAGGCGGCCAAGAACGACGTCGAGCTTGACGGGGCGCGCGCGGCGCATCTGCGCGACGGCGTCGCGGTCGCGCGCTTTCTCGCCTGGTTCGATCGTGCGGCGCCCGACGGCGGTCTCACGGAGATCGAGGCGGCGCAAGCGCTCGAGACCTTCCGGCGCGAGACCGGCCGACTGAGGGATATTTCATTTCCGACGATCGCGGGCGCAGGCCCCAATTCCGCGATCCCGCACTATCGCGTCAGCGAGGCGTCGAACCGGCGCATCGAGCGCGGCATTTTCCTCATCGACAGCGGTGGGCAATACGAGGACGGCACGACCGACATCACGCGGACGATCGCGGTCGGCAGGCCGAGCCGGGAAATGCGCGACCGGTTCACCCGCGTGCTCAGAGGCCATATAGCGATCGCGCGCGCGGTGTTTCCCCGCGGGGTCAGCGGGGCGCAGATCGACGCCTATGCGCGCAAGGCGCTTTGGGAGGCGGGCCTCGACTTCGACCATGGCACAGGCCATGGCATAGGCTCCTATCTCTCGGTGCACGAGGGCCCGCAGCGCATCGCGAAGACCGGAACCACCGCGCTCGTGCCCGGCATGATCCTGTCCAACGAACCCGGCTACTACGCGGCGGGCAAGTTCGGCATCCGCATCGAGAATCTGATGATCGTCGAGCCGCGCGCGATTTCCGGCGCGGAGCGGGAGATGCTCGGGTTCGAGACGATCACGCTGGCGCCGATCGACACGCGGCTCATCGCGCCGGAGCTGCTCGCCGCCGACGAGATCGCCTGGTTGAACGCCTATCACGCGCGCGTGCGCAAGGCGGTCGGGTCGCTGGTC
>JBEKZS010000060.1:0-23686 GCA_049509635.1 Roseiarcus sp. | reverse complement strand
ATCGAGGCGATGCCGGGTGGCCCGAAGATGGAGCCGCATCAGCTCACCGCGCTCGAGCGTATCGCCGCGCTCGGACGTGATCGACAGGTGAGTCTGGTTGCTGTCCAGTGGCCCATCCTCAAAGCCTCGACGGACTATCTAGACAACGAGCCGTCATATCGACCCTACGCAGGAGTCTGGAAGGAGTTCGAGAGTCCGGAGACGGCGAGGAAGCTCCGCGACCTCGGCATCGCGTTCTTCGATCTGAGCCGATTGCCGATGACCGCAGACAACCGCAACTTCATCGACGCCGCACACGCCGACGAAGCGGGAATGCTGGATGCCTTGATTCACCTCAACGAAGAGCCAGACTTTCACGCGATGGTGCCCGAGATCGACATCAACGCATTGCGCGAGCAGCGCGCCGCCGCGCTCGAGCAGGGCAGGTTCATCGACGTCTACGGCAACAATTTCTGACCGTCGGCCACCCCTGCCCGCGGCTCGACGGCCTCAACCGGATGAACCAGCCGCTCCAGCGTCTGGCTCCGCACGATTTGAAAGCCCATCCTTCCGACAAGACCGTTGAGGGTCCGCTTGCCCAATCCCGCCAATTCGCCAGCTCCCATTTCGGCGCACCCTCGACGGCGCCGCCCGTCCGGGACGCATTCCCTTGCCGATGACTACGACTTGAATGGCTTCATCATCAGGCCTTGCCCGGTCGGCAAGGCCAGTATGGGTACGCCGTGCTCGGCGGACCACCTGTCGAACGCCTTCTTTTGTTCCTCGTAGGTGACGAACCCATAGTCGTCGAGAAGAATCACGGCGCCCGGAACCAGCCGGTCCCAGAAATAATTGGCCGCCGCGATTTCAGGCGCGGCGTTGTTCATGTCGATCGAGAGATAGGAAACCTTGCCGATTTCGACCGACGAGAGCGTGTCGGGAACGCTGCCCCGGCACAAGGTGACGTTGTTGTACTCGGCGAAATTCCTGACGACGTCGTCGTAGATGTCGATCTGATAATGATGCCGGAAATGGGCGACGTTCCCCTTCAGGATCTCCTCGTCGTTGAGCTGGGACTCGTCGATTCCCCGGAACGTGTCGAACAGGTAGAAATGCCGATCGAGGCTGTTCCAGTCGAGATAGGCCATGATCGAGGAACTCAGCAGGCCCCGCCACACCCCGCATTCCACGAAATCGCCGCCGAGCTTCAGGGCGTGCTCGGCGCACCACAGCGCGACATGCAATCGCCAGTAATAATGCTGTTCGCTCCCCGCGGCTTCGAGGCCACGGGCATAGGCGGCGACGAAGCGGGGATCCTTCATGAAGTCGTGATTGTGGATGGTCCGCGGATCAGTGCGAAGTCCGTCGAAGTCGAATATCGGGGTATAGAAGCGCTCGCTCGGGCCCGAGGCCGGCGGGTCGACGCCGCCATCCGCCGCGCCCGGGGCAGCGAGCGGCCGCTCGGCAGAGGCCTTGAGGGTCCTCAATTCGGCGGACTGGCGGCGCAGCAACAGCGATTCCCGCAACAGCGTGTCCAATGTCGTCTTCGGGACCGTCACGGTTTCCTCGCCTGAGCGAAGAAGGAGGCGATATTCGGCGCCGTCGTCCGCCGTCGGAGGCGTCGGCGCGACCGGGGACTGTACGGACGCCGCCGGAGGCGGCGCCTCGACGACGACCTGCCTCCCGCCCTCGACGGTCCTCGGTTCGGCGGACGAATGGACGAGTCGGTCGAGCGTCTCCCTTCTGACCACAGCCAGACCCACCGCCCCGGCGACGCTCTTCACAACCTGCCGTATCGCCATGCCGATCCCATCCGACTTTCCGCGCCGCGACAATAGGCGCACTCGAGCAAAATTGTAATGCGACAGGAGTCGCTGGTCCTGGCGAGCCGCGATTCGGCCCGCAATTGTCCTGCGGCGGGATCGCCCCCGCCCGGCTGCGAGGATCAGGTTCGGTCTCGCCCCTGATCGCCCCCATGGTCGACCGGAAGCCGGTAGTAGAAGGGGTCGGCGGGCCAGTGGTTCATTCCGGCCACATTGATCTGCATCTCCTGGCCTGGAAGGCGCGGCATGAAAACAAAATCGATCGCGGTCCGGATTTTCCGTTCCGGCGGCCTCGCGCGATGACGCAGCCGCATCGCATCGAATACGAGGAGATCGCCGGGCTTGCCGAGGACGGTGTGTTCGGTCCCGGCTTCGTCGACATACTGAAACGGACCGCTTTGCTCATCCACGTCGGTCAGATAAAGGACGCCCCGAATGACGCCCGGCGGACAGCCGTCGTGATGCCAGGATTGCGGGCCGTCCCCTCCCCCGGAATGCGGCAGCGATTTGACGAGCCGACAATTGATGACGGTCATCGGACAACCGGCGACTCCGCGGAAGAATGTTTCGAAGTCCTGCCCAGACATCAGGTCGCGAAGGGCCTCGACCAGCCCCGGCGAGGGAACGCCGGTCCGGATATGAGGCGCCTGGGTCAAAATCGTCGGTCCCGACCAATCCCATGCTGAATGCCGATTGCCGAAACTCCGGTCGAAGACTTCGGACTCCCGCCAGTGCGCGGCGGCTTCGGGGTCGGTCGGGATGATCGTGATCCCGGTTTGCTGGAACTCGACGATGTGCCGGGCGAAGCGCGCAGACGCATCGCCGTTGAATCGCGGCGCGAGCATGGTGCAGGACCGAGGCGGCGTGTTCGTCGCCGGGCTCAGCGTCAGCCTGACCGAAGGCGCCGATTCGACGGCGGCCGCGGCGCGCAATTCCGGGCGGCTGAAATTCGCGCGATCAGCGTCGGGCGCGCGCTCCTCGCTCCCGCGAATCAAGCGCGCCAGCGTTTCGTCGCGAACCAGTCTGTAGCCGAACCTGCTCAGCGCGTGATTGATCGTCGATTTGATCGTCACGAGGCCCACCTCCCCCCGCGTCATTGGGTGGATTGCGCGCCAAAAGTCGTCCCGACCGGTTCGAGCCCGCAAGCCATTCGATAAAAGAGTTCATATCGGACGTGGTTGGTCGCAAACCATTGGCAGTTGATCGCATGTTCGAGGAGCATTTCCACATACCACCTGGCCGCGCGCGGCGGCAAGTGAACACCATCGAGTTCGAGATCGGGCTTCAGCAAACCGTCCTGCGTCAGAGCGGCCCAGTTTTCGAGAACCGTGACGCCGATTGGCCTGCAGAACTCGGCGAGCTTGCGGTTGAACGCATCGACGAGTTTGGTCCGCACCGACGCCGGACAGCCATAGCCGTGCAGACGCCGCACCGCCGCCTCGTTCCTGGTCGGCGGCACGACCGCCTGGACATAAAGGCGGTTGAACCCGCAGGCGACGAGTTGTCGAAGCCCCGCGATCAGCGGCGACAACTGCCGATCGATCGCCTCCTCGACCAAATCCCAAGGGATCAAAGGCTTGTCCAGTACCGGAAGCGGGGTCTCGAACGGCGGCACGAAATCGTGCTTGTCGGCCAGGATCGGCATGATGACGGCGCGGATGTCGATATCGCCGACGACCACCATGATGAGCGGTGGTTTGACGGGCTGGCCGGCGGCGGTCGCGATCGCGAAATCGGTCGCGTCCATCGAAAGATGCGTCGCGCGTCCGTCGCGAACAAGACCTTCGAATTCAAGAAACCGGATCAGGTCGGGCTGAAACTCCCCGGTGTCGGGGCGATAGAAATCCCCGGCGGCGAATCCCGATATGTAGCATGAACGCGCCAGGGCCCAGGCGCCGGTCCACTTCTCCCGAAACATGAGACCCCGATACGGAAGGGCATGACTGTCGCCGACGATATAGATCGGCAGCACGGTCTGGCTGACTTCGCTCACGATACTGCCCCCGCTCGAGCCGTCGCGCGGCAGGGCGACGAGACCGCGCGATTGATCAATGCGACCGCAACCGGCCGACGGCGCGGAAGAACTCTTCCTCATCGCACACGAGGGATGTCGCTCGTTGCGGGGTGTCGTTCAGGATCGCCGCGACGGGCGTTTCCTCGCTCGGCGCGTCCTCGCCAAAACTGTCGAAGAAATGCGCCATCGCGGCGCCGACTCCGCCCCCGGCGATCGTCCGCCCATCCTCCTCGATGAACGCGCGCGTGTTCCTGGTTGCCGTGATGATTTCGTAGGAGGCGAAGTAATGAACGCGCGGGCGCTGCCTGACCAGTTCCTCCGCTGCGACCCGCAACACGCTCTTCGAATAGGTCGTCGCCTGGAGCACATGACGCGGCTCCATCGTCGCGATCAACGGAACCGGCGAGACGGTCAGGACGATCTCAATCGAGGGGTTCAATCGCCTGATGAGATCGACCGCGTCGGAAAGATGGACAGATGTCTCCGCGACCGTCAGATTGTGAAACTCGTGCTTTGCAGGATCGAATTCCCCCGCGCTGCCGCAGCCAGGACATGTCGGATAGACCGTGCCGTCGACGGTCGCCCGCCAGCACTCCGTCAGCCCCATCGTGAAGACAAAGACATCCGCCGATTCGATCACCCGGCGCACTGCGGCGAGATGCTGCCTGCAGTCCGCCTCGGCCTCGAACCGGGAAGCGAATCCGTTGGGGGTGATGCGCGGCCTCAAAAGGTCGAACCAACGACCTTCCCCATCGGTCCAGAACTGTTCGCGCGGCGAAAAATCGCCGAGCGCGCGTTGCACGAGCTGCAGCAACTGAAGCGTCGTGTAGACATTCCCGTATCGCGCGGAAAACACGCCGTAGTTGTACGTCAGCGCCTTTTCCGGAGACAGGAACGACGGCGCCCGCTCCTCGACCATGTAGTCATAGCCCCGCTGGCGCAGGGCGTTCGAAATATGCTGGGCGAAGCAACTGCCGGCGGACGCCACCCGCGACCTACGGGAAATACGAAAGGCGCTCGGGAGATGCGGGTTGACGCTCTCCGGCGCACGATTTGCTACGGCGCGATCCCACCAGCTCGTCGGCGGCAAATGATGATAGGGGCAACTCATTCCATTCCTGCCGCTTTGAGCCGACCATCGAATGGCCTATGGTCCTTGTCAAGCGAGCCTGCCGGCTCCGTGGCTTGACCTGTGCGGGTCAGGGATCACCCGCGAGCGCATCCGTGGCGTCAGTCCTAATGTTGTCATTTGACGCCCCCCGTCTTCGGGGCATATTGGCGGCAGGCATTGCATCGCGCCCTATCGCGTCGCGCTGGGAGTTTGATTTCGGCGGTCCGGGCGAAGCCCGCTGAAGCGAGCGGGGGTCGGCCCGGAGACGGATCAGTCCACAATGGGTTTCAGGAGCGCGTTCAAACAAAGTCTTCGTCGCTTGCGCCTGAGCGGGTCGAACTTTGATCAGGAAGCGGCAGGTCGGTCGCAAAGCGCGCTCGAAGCGCTGCAGCGCGAGGTCGACGATCTGCAGCGAGACCGTGACGGGTACAGAAGCGCCCTCGAAATCGCGAACCGCGAAATCGGCCCGTTGCGGGCCGAGCGGGGCGCGCTCGAATCGACGTTGGAGCGCGTGCGTCGGAGCAAGCATTCCCTGCCGCCGGCGCTCCGCTCCAACCAGCTATGCTTTATGCATATTGGCAAGACCGCAGGCACTTCGCTCCACCATATGCTGCTGGAGGCCATGCCGGACGCCGATGTCTATCATGCCTCGGTCGTAGACTTCGATAGCCTGGACGACGGGAGCTTGGCCAGTTTCGATCTTGTCATGGGCCACTTCACGTTCAGGCATGTTCCCAAATTCCGTGACGACAGATATCTCACGACATTTCTCCGAGATCCCATCGAGCGCGTCGTTTCGACCTATCATTTCCTCAAGGCATGGTCAGGCCATGACGACAATACGAGCAGCGAGGCCTTACGCGGAGCCAAGTCGCTTTCGCTTCGGGATTTTCTCCTCAATGAAGATCCGGCAATTCGGATGTTCACATCGAATCATCAGACCAACGTAATCGCCCAAGATTATCGCCCCGGATTTGTTTCGGGGCCGGACGCTCTGGGTATCGCGAGGGCAAATCTCGATCGCTTTTGGTTTGTCGGTTTCGTTGAAGAGTTCAATAAGAGTGTCCTGTTATTATCGGACAAGCTCGGACTGCGCGACCCGATCCCGCCAAAGAGGCTCAATGTCACGCGCGAGCGCGTCGATTATGGACGGCCTCAGCCCGAGGAGATCGAAATCATAACTGATCTCAATCAGTTGGACATCGAATTGTATCGAGTCGCACGCCTCGACTTCGAGCGGAAATACGCCTCGGCCTCTGATGCGGGACTTGACAGATCGGCCCAGTTACCCCGGGGTCTCGCCCGATCCCCCCGACGCGCCTGATTCGGGGCGAGCGGCGCCGTCAACACTCTGTTTACCACGTTCGCCGCTATCGTCCTGCTGGGATTCGTGGAGAAGAGCGGCATGACTTTGCGGCAGGCAGTCCGGGGCATCGTCGGCGCGATGGGCTACGCGGTGGTCGGCAAGGGTTACGCCGACGAAGTCTTCGGAACCGCGCAGGAGAACGCCCGGCTGCGCGACGAGCGCGACGCGCTGAAAGCGATGCTCGAGACGGCCGCGATCGAGCTGCGGCGGCCGAAGCGTCGGGATCCGGCGCCGGCGGCCGCCGATGCGGCCGATCGGGCGGAAGCGCCGCGGTCATCAATCGAGAGCCGGCGCTCCGACTCGCCCCCTTCATCCGCGGCGGCGAAGTCGCCGCTGCGCGTCGTTTGCGTCGGGACCGGGCGCGACGGAACGACGTCTCTCGCGCAGATGATCCAGGAAGGATTCGACGCGCGCGGCTGCGGCGAATTGGTCAACCACGAATGGGCTTCGGTGTCCTTCAACGCCGCCTTCTGCGACCTGAAGGAGACCGGCGATCCCGTCCACGAACAGCGGGTCCGCGCCATTCTGCGCGACTGCCCGAACGCCTGCATCGTCGGCAACGGCTATGCCGCGATCCTGCCGATCATCGCGGAAATGTTCGGAAGCGGGGTGACCCTGGTCCATCTGCGTCGCCGCGACCGGACGGCCTGCGTGGCGAGCCTGGCTCGGAACGCCGAACTGTACCCCGTCAATCACCGCTATTATGCCGATCCTTCGAAGGCGATCGGCAAGCGGATGGCGGCGTTCCATTTCGGCGAAATGTCGGAAGCGGAGTGGAACCGTCGCAGCCTCACCGAAAAATTCGGCTGGTATTACGACAAGACGCACGCGCTGGTCCATCAATACAGTCACCTTTTTGCGGCGACGATCGAGATCGAGACGGAATCGCTGGGCGACGATTCGGTTCGCGCCGCGCTCGCGCAGGCGGTGGGGGCGCCCGAGTCTCTCCGCTCGGTTCATTTGAACCGACACGTGGAAGTCGACACCCCTTCGATGCAGCAACGGATTTTTGTCCAGCGCCTGCTCGGCAAGCTGGATGTCGACCGGCTGGCAAAGGACGACCTCTACGGGCTCCAGCACTTTGTCGGCGAATACGTCCATTATCTCTCTGCGCTGATGCCCGAGAGCGGCGACGCCGCCGCGATCGAGCACCTGAACTGGCTCCTCACCGAAGCGCACGCGGTCATGCGCAACTGCATGGTCGACATGATCGATCTCCAGGATCGGCTGAACGCGGCCCAGGGGTCGCTCGGCGCCGCCTCATCAGGGCGCGAAATGCGCGTCGCCTGATCCCGGAACCGTCGCACCCGGACCGAAGCGATTTGCTCAGCGGACCGCGCGGCCGCCCGGCCGGGCCGCGGCGGGGTCCGGCGCGCCTGGCCGCAATTGGACAGGCCCCGGGGTCGCCGTCGTGGGGCGGCCTTCTCGACGCCGTCCGTCCCATGCTGCGAACCGGATCGGCTGGCGCGTCGCTTGCATGACGGCTTGGCCGGATGATAGAGGGACCCCGAGGGATATCCCAGTCAAGGGCTGGCGAATGATGAAGGTTCGTCGGCCGCGGCGGTCATCTTGGTTCGGTGCGACCGCCGCCCTCACGAGGCGACGCCGGGCGAGGTCGGCATGACGAGCGACGAATCGCCCAGCCTCGACGCCATCGCGCGGTCGATCCGCTCCCGCCTGGGCCCCGGCGAAACCGTGTCGTTCGTCTCGGGCAACTTCAACGTCGTCCATCCCGGCCATCTGCGCCTGTTCAAATTCGCCGCCGAAATCTCGGATCGCCTCGTCGTCGGCGTCAATCCCGACGATCATCAGGGGGTCGCCATGCCGAGCGCCCTTCGGGTCGAAGGGGTCAGGGCGATCGGAATGGTCGGCGATGCGATCCTGCTCGACGCCCCTCCCGAGCGGTTCATCGCCGCCCTCAGGCCCGAATTCGTCGTCAAGGGCAAGGAGTTCGAGGGCCAGGACAATCCGGAAGAGCCGGTCGTCGCCGCCTATGGCGGCCGGCTCGTGTTCTCGTCGGGCGAGATGCGCTTCTCCTCCGGCGCGCTGCTGCGCCGCGAATTCACCACGATGAACTTCTCGGCGATCCGCAAGCCGCTCGAATACCCCCGCCGCCACGGGTTCACGCTCTTCGAGATCAAGGCCAGCCTCGCGCGCTTTTCGGGCATGCGCGTGCTGGTGGTCGGCGACCTCATCATCGACGACTACATCACCTGCGAGCCGCTCGGCATGTCGCAGGAGGATCCGACGATCGTGGTATCGCCGATCGACACCACGACCTTCGTCGGCGGCGCCGGCGTCGTTTCCGCCCATGCGCGCGGCCTCGGCGCCGAGGTTCATTTCTGCTCGGTCGTCGGCGAGGACGAGGGCGCCGAATTCGCGCGCGCCAGCCTCGAGGCGCAGGGGGTCGGGATCGACCTGTTTCCCGATTCGACCCGGCCGACGACCCGCAAGCAGCGCTTCCGCGCGCACAACAAGACCCTTCTGCGCGTCAACGACCTGCGCCAGCACGCCGCGAGCCACGAGATCCAGGCGCGGATGCTCGCGGCGATCGAGCGGCGGCTGCCGTCCACCGACGTGCTGCTGTTCTCCGACTTCAACTACGGCTGCCTGCCGCAGGCGCTCGTCGACGAGGTGGCCGAGCGCGCCGCGCGCCGCGGCATCCTGATGGCGGCCGACAGCCAGGCCTCCTCGCAGCTCAGCGACGTCTCGCGCTTCAAGCGAATGACTTTGATCACCCCGACCGAGCGCGAGGCGCGGCTGGCGACGCAGGACTCGGCGGCCGGCCTCGCCTACCTCAGCGAGCATCTGTGCGCCAAAGCGCGCGCGCGCAACGTGGTGATCACGCTGGGCTCGGAGGGCATGCTGGTGTGGGGCGCCAAGAGCGGGCGCTATCTCGCCGATCGCCTGCCCGCGTTCAACACGCTGCCGAAGGATCCCGCGGGCGCCGGCGACAGCCTGTTCACCGGCATGGCGATGGCGCTGCGGGCCGGCGTCGACATCTGGCAGAGCGCCTATATCGGCGCGATCGCGGCGGCCTGTCAGGTGTCTCGCGTCGGCAATTCGCCCCTTTCGCTGCGGGACTTGACGGACGAGATCGACGCTCCATCCTATGCGGACCAGGTGGACGATCCCAACGGTTGAGCCTTTCAGCGGAGCTGAGACATGCGCGCGCTTTTGCTGGCGGCGGGGATGGGAACGCGCTTGCGGCCGCTGACCGACGCCGTGCCCAAATGTCTGGTCCCGGTGCATGGGCGTCCGCTGCTCGATTATTGGCTCGCGCTGCTGTTCGACGCCGGCTTCGAACGCGTGCTCGTCAATACCCACTGGCTCGCCCAGACCGTCCGCGACCATGTCGCGGCCTCGCCGTGGCGCGCGTCGATCGATCTCGTCCACGAGCCCGAGCTGCTCGGCACCGGCGGCACGATCCTCGCCAACCGGAGCTATTTCGCCGAGCAGCCGTTCCTGGTCGCTCACGCCGACAATCTGACCGACCTCGATGTCGACGCGCTCGTCGAGGCGCATCGGCGTCGGCCGGCCGGCTGCGAAATGACCATGCTCGCCTTCCGCACCGACGATCCCTCCTCATGCGGCATTCTAGAGCTCGACGGACGCGGGCTCGTCGTCGGCTTCCACGAAAAGGTCGCCGATCCCCCGGGCGATCTCGCCAACGGCGCGGTCTATGTGATCGGGCCGCAGGTTCTGGACCGGCTGGCGGCGAAGCAGCGGCCGTTCATCGACCTGTCGACGCAGATCATTCCCGAACTCGTCGGAAAAGTCCTCGCAGTCGAGGCGGCGCGCTACCATCGCGACATCGGCAATCTGGCGAGCCTGGCGCGCGCGCATGCGGAGTTCGCGCCTCGGGCGGCGGCCGACCGATGAACCGCCGCCGCGGCCGGCGGTCCGCATCATGAACGAAGCGCCGGGCGAGCCGAGCGTCGACGGCGAGCGCCGCAGGATATCTGACCCGCCCGGCGCGGCGGGCGACGATCGCGAGTTTCGGCAGGCGTTCGCGGCGATGGCCCCGGAGACCTTGCGGCTGGCCCACCTCGACGGGCTGCGCGGCTGCGCGGCGTGCGTCGTGCTGTTCGATCATCTGGCGTTCGCTCTGAATTCGCCGCTCGTCGAGCTGTTCAACGGCAATGCCGCCGTCTGCATCTTCTTCGTCCTCAGCGGCTACGTGCTCGCCGCGCTCTCGCTCGGCTCGGGCCTGAGCTTCCAGGCGCTCGCCCTGCGACGATATATCCGCCTGGTCGGGCCGATGCTGGTCGTTTCGTGCTTCGCCTGGGCGCTGCTCGCCGCCGGGCTCTATCGGAACCAGGACGCCGCCGCCGCGCTGTCGAGCTGGTGGCTGGCGATGTGGTACAAATTCCCGCCCTCCTTCCCGCAGATGATCGTCGAAACGCTCTACGGAGCTTTTGCCAGTGGCCAGTCGCTCTACAATTGCAATCTCTGGACGATGCGCCCGGAGTTGATGGGAAGCCTCTATATCTTCGCGATCAGCGCGACCACGCGGAGCCGCGGGCTGCGCACGCTGAGCTACATCGCGCTGGCTTTGGTCTATTGCGCCGACTACCTGCCGCTGTTCTCGATCGGCGCCCTGTTGTGCGAGTTCCGGCTCGAGCTGGCGCGGGCGTTCACGAATCGAGGCGTCGCGAACGCCGCGGCGGGCGCATCGGTCTTCGTCACGGGACTGGCGCTGTGCCTCGTCACGGACGCCGGCCTCGTCGGCCGGGCGTTTCGGTGGCTCCCTGCGCTCGTGCCGGGCGATTCCGGGATGCACTGGCACATGCTCGGCGCGACGCTGCTCGTCGTCGCGACGCTGCACTGGCCTCTCGCCCGCCGGGGCTTCGGCGGTCGAATCGGCCGCTTCCTGGGGCGGATATCGTTCGTGCTCTACCTCATCCAGGTTCCCGTCATTTGCAGCTTCACCGCGTGGATTTTTCTGCTATTCGCGCCGGCGTCCCCGTCTCTGGCGGCCGGCCTGGCCGCGGTTTCGACGACGGCTCTGGTGATCGCGGCTTCGGCCGGGCTGTATCGCCTCATCGACGCCGCGCCGACCCGGCTCTCGCGCAGGGCGGGCGAAGCGCTCGACGCCTTTTTCATCGTCGCCGAAGGCCCGAACAAAGCTCGGCCGCCGGGCGGAGCGGCGCGCTGACTCGCGCGCCTCCGGCGTTGGCAGGCCTGTCCGGGGAACGAACTTGGGGCATTCAACCGGCTCGAGCAACCGGCGCGGCTTGCTGGCGATCCCGTCACGTCGGCGCCCGGCCGCCGCTGCCGACCCCACAAAATTCTCTTTTACAGAAATTAGCTTGACTCCGGCCGTTCCCCGGTCCACAATCAGACCGTGGATCGATGGCCGGTCCGAGCCAGGCGAACGGAAGGAGGTTCAGAGTTTCGGAAAGAAGCCGCAAAGAGCTCCACGGCGCTTCCTTTTGCTCGCAGGCCATTGGAATCGCTCAGAACCCAAGAAAATCGATTTCCGAATATTTCCTTATCCCCGGCCGCGCGGGGGACGGTGGGAGGGTGTGCGCCTCCGTCAGGGCGCTCCGGGAGCCGAGACGAGGGATTCGAGCGACTCGAGTTTTTCTCGTCGGTCTCGACAGGCGACGGAGGTTATAATCTCAATGACGCCAATCGTTTGGAAAGACTCTGGATTTCTTCCCCGGACGGCGCTGCGGCATTAGGGGGTGGACACGCGCGTGGAAATTATTAAACAGTCGTCGCGCCGGGTTTGGGTCGCCACCGTGATCTCTGAAAATCCGCATGACGATCGAGCAGCCGAAGCGATGAACAAGGCAACGAGCCGGAGCGAGCATGAGGGTATTCGTAACGGGCGCCTGCGGCTACAAGGGCTCGGTTCTGGCGCCCAAGCTGCTGCGCCGCGGCCATTCCGTCATCGCGTTCGATCTGCAATGGTTCGGCAATTTCCTCGAGCCGCATCCTGACCTGACGGTCGTCAAGGGCGACGTCCGCAATCCCGAAGAGATCGATCTCGACGGCGTCGATGCGATCATCCATCTGTCGAGCGTCGCCAATGACCCCTGCGGCGACCTCGATCCGAAGCTGACCTGGGAAATCAGCTGTCTGGCGACGATGCAACTGGCCGATCGCGCCCGGCGCATGGGGATCAAGCATTTCATCTATGCCTCGTCGGGTAGCGTCTATGGGGTCAAGGACGAAGCCGACGTGACCGAAGACCTGGAATTGCTGCCGATTTCTGAATATAACAAGACCAAAATGTGCGGCGAGCGCATCGTCCTGTCCTACAAGGACGACATGGCGGTCCAGATCGTCCGCCCGGCGACGGTCTGCGGCTTTTCGCCGCGCATGCGGCTCGACGTCTCGGTCAATCTGCTGACGATGCAGGCGATCAAGAACGGCAGGATCACGGTGTTCGGCGGCGATCAGACGCGACCCAACATCCATATCGACGACATCACCGATCTCTATCTGTTCCTGCTCGACCATCCCGAACACACCGGCATCTACAATGCCGGCTTCGAAAACATCTCGATCCTCGACATCGCCCGACTGGTGACCAAGCACGCGCCGGCCGAAATCGTGGTCAGCCCGTCCAACGATCCGAGGTCCTACCGCGTCAATTCGGACAAGCTGCTGGCGACCGGCTTCCGGCCGAAGAAGACGGTCGAGGATGCGATCAAGGAGATGATCGGACTTTACGGTCAGGGCGTGCTGAGGGAAGAAGACCGCTGGCACAACCTCAAGTGGATGCAGAAAGAGGTGTTGTGATGGGAGTAGCCCGCATGCCGCTTCCCGAGCCCAAGGCGCATTTCGCCGATTACTCGCGGCGCCTGTCGGCAGTCCTGGAGAGTTTCGACTGGTCCTGCGTCGAGCCGCTCGCGGTCGAACTCCTCGATTGCTGGAAGAGCGGCCGGCAGGTGTTCTTCGCCGGCAACGGCGGCAGCGCCGGCAACGCCAACCACCTCGTCAACGACCTCATCTATCCCGTCTCCAAGGTCAGGGGTTCGGGCATCAGGGCCCACGCGCTGACCGCCAACCCCTCGGTTCTCACCTGCCTCGGCAATGACGAAGGCTACGAGAACGTGTTCGCCTATCAGCTGGCGGTGCTCGGCCGCAGGGGCGACGTGCTCGTCGTGTTCTCCGGCAGCGGCAATTCGCCCAATATCCTCAAGGCGCTCGAGGAGGCCAGGCGGCTCGGCATCATGAGCTATGCGATCGTCGGCTACGCCGGCGGCCGGGCCAAGGCGCTCGCCGACCGGGTCATTCATTTCGCCGTCGACGACATGCAGATCGCCGAGGATACACAGACGATCACGGCCCATATGATCGTCCAGTGGCTCTACGCACAACGCGAATCGATCGGCGCCCCGGCCGGCCGGATCACCGCCGCGACGACGAACGACGCGGCATGAGCGGCGCGGAAAAGTTCCTGGTTCTCGGTTCGAATTCTTTCTCCGGGGCGACATTCGTCGATCATCTCGCCGGCGAGGGCTACGAGGTCCTCGCGACGAGCCGGTCGGCCGAACCGCCTGCCGCCCTGCTTCCCTACAAGTGGAGCGAGCGGGCGGACCGGGTGCGCTTCCGCAAAATCGACCTCAATCACGATCTCGCCGAGCTCGCGGCGCTGCTCGAGGCGGAGAAGCCGACCCATGTCGTGAATTTCGCCGCCCAGAGCATGGTCGGGGAGAGCTGGGTGCATCCCGATCACTGGATGATGACCAATGTCGTCTCGGCGGTCCGCCTGCACGAGATCCTGCGCCGCTACGACCGCCTCGAGCGCTATGTCCATGTCACGACGCCGGAGGTCTACGGGTCGACCGAGGGCTGGGTGCGCGAAGACGCCCCGTTCAATCCGTCGACGCCCTATGCGGTCTCACGCGCCGCCTGCGACATGAGCCTGAAGACCTATTTTTCGACCTACGGGTTCCCCGTCGTGTTCACGCGGGCCGCCAATGTCTACGGCCCCGGCCAGCAGCTCTATCGGATCGTGCCGCGCACGATCGTCGCGGCGATCGGCGGCCAGAAGCTGAAGCTCGACGGCGGCGGCAAGTCGGTGCGGGTGTTCATCCACATGGCCGACGTTTCGGACGCGACGCTGCGCATCGCGCAAAAGGGCCGGCCCGGCGAAAGCTATCACATCTCGGGCTACGAACTCGTCACCATCCGGAATCTCGTCGAGATGATCCTGAACCGGCTCGGCAAGTCCTTCGACGAATGCGTCGAGATCGGTCCGGAGCGGCCCGGCAAGGACACCGCTTATACGCTCGACAGCCTCAAGCTGCGCACCGAACTCGGCTGGCGCGACCGCGTCGCGCTCGAAGACGGCGTCAGCGACGTGATACGCTGGGCGGAACGGTTCAAGGACGCGCTCGCCGGTCTGCCGACCCGATACGAGCACAAGCCTTGAGCCGGCCGCCCGCCGCCGGCGCCGCCCCGCCCTACCCGCTCAATCCGGAGCGCAGGAAAGACAGCGAATGAGTGTTGCGACCGAGACGCCGACAATTCGCCCGAGCCAGACCGTGGTCGAGGAACTCAGACGAAGAGCGGCGCAATTGCGCGGCCAGGTGGTCCAGATGAGCCATGCCGCGCAAGCGGCGCATCTGGCCTCGTCGCTGTCGTGCTGCGACGTGCTGGCGACCGCGTACTGGCATGTGCTGAACATCGACCCTGCGAGCCCGAGGGATCCCTTGCGGGATCGCTTCATCCTTTCGAAGGGCCATGCGGCGGCCGCGCTTTATTCGGCGCTCGCGTTCAAGGGATTCTTTCCTGTCGATGAACTGAACACCTATTGCCAGAACGGCGGCCGCCTCGCCGAGCACCCGCCGGCCAACATCCTGCCCGGCGTCGAGGCGGCGACCGGGTCGCTCGGTCACGGCCTGCCGATCGGCTGCGGGATCGCCCTCGCCGGCCGCATCAGGGGCGAGACATTCCGCGTCTACGCCCTGCTGTCGGACGGCGAGAACAACGAGGGCTCGGTCTGGGAGGCGGCGATGTTCGCCGCCGCGCAGAGGCTCGACAACGTCTGCGTGATCGTGGACTACAACAAGTGGCAGGCGACCGCCCGGTCCAACGAGACGCTGATGCTCGCGCCGTTGCGCGACAAATGGGCGGCGTTCGGCTGGGACGCGGTCGAGATCGACGGCCATGACGTCGGCGCGCTCGCCGAGGCGATGGCTGACGTCCCCAATGGCTCCGGCAAGCCGGTCGCGCTGATCGCCCACACGGTCAAGGGCAAGGGCGTTTCGTTCATGGAGGACGACAACAACTGGCACTACCGCGCGCCGACCGCCGAAGAGGTGGCCAAGGCGCATCGCGAACTCGGGCTCGTCTGAGGATCCTGGATTGAGAAACGCTTTCACGGACGAACTCACCAAGCTCGGCGACACCGATCCCCGCGTCGTGATGCTGTCGGGCGACATCGGCAACCGGCTGTTCGACAAGTTCAAGGACAAGCATCCGCTCCGCTTCCTCAATTGCGGCGTCGCCGAGCAGAACATGATGGGGGTCGCCGCCGGCATGGCGATGTCGGGCCTGCGCCCGATCGCCTACACGATCACCCCGTTCGTGACGACCCGCTGCCTCGAGCAGATCCGGACCGACGCCTGCTATCACGAGGCGCCGGTGACGATCGTCGCGGTCGGCGCCGGCCTCTCCTACGCCGGTCTCGGGCCGACCCATCATTCCTGCGAAGACGTCGCGCTGCTGCGCGCCCTGCCCAACATGGTCGTGATCTGCCCCGCCGACGCCTGGGAGGTGCGAGCCGCCCTTCGCGCCGTGATGCGCCAGGACAAGCCGGCCTATATCCGGATGGGCAAGAAGGGCGAGCCGGTGGTGCACAAGGGATTCCCGGACGCCTTCGAGATCGGCAAGGCGCTGACCATCGAGGACGGCGAGGACGTGTGCCTGCTTTCCACGGGCACGATGCTGCCGGAAGTGGTCGAGGCGGGTCATCTGCTCAGGGCGAGGGGCGTCTCGGCGAAGGTCGTCAGCTTTCATACGGTCAAGCCCCTCGACACCGCGTGTCTGCGCGAGTCCTTCGAGCGGTTCAGGCTGGTCGCGACCGTCGAGGAGCATTCGCTGATCGGCGGCTTTGGTTCGGCGGTCGCGGAATGGACGGTCGATCACGGCGTTCGACCCCGCCATTTCCTGCGCTTCGGAACGCCCGACGCATTCTTCAAGCTCTCCGGCGAACAGGAATTCGCGCGCGAAAGGCTCGGACTGACCGGCCCCCAGATCGCCGACAGAATCCTGCGCGCGCTCGGCTAGAGAGGCCCCGATGAAGACCGAAGCCGCCATACTGGTCGAGACCGGGAAGCCGCTGGTTCTCGCCGAACTCGAGATTCCCGCCCTGAAGCAAGGCCAGGTCCTGATCGAGATCGGCTATTCCGGCGCCTGTGGCACCCAGGTCATGGAAGCGGGAGGCCTGAAAGGCGAGGACAAATGGGTGCCGCACTGCCTCGGCCACGAGGGCGCCGGCGTCGTGCTCGAAGTCGGGCCGGCGGTGACCAAGGTCAAGCCGCAGGACAAGGTCGTCCTGTCCTGGATCAAGGGGACCGGGATCGAGGCCGGCGGCTGCGTCTACGCCTGGGGCGACAGGAAGGTGAACGCCGGCGGCGTCACCACTTTCCAGCGTCACGCGGTGGTGTCGGAAAACCGGCTGACGCCGCTGCCCGCCGGTCTCGAAATGGATGTGGCGACCCTGCTCGGTTGCGCGGCGCCGACCGGCATGGGGGCCGTGTTCAACGTCCTGCAAGCGAGGGCGGGCGACGCGGTGGCGATCTTCGGCGCCGGCGGCATCGGGCTCAACGCCTGCATGGCCGCCGCCTTCGCCGGCGCAATGCCGATCATCGGCGTCGACCTCTCGCCGGGGCGCCGCGACCTCGCGCTGCGTTATGGCGCGACCCATGTCATCGACCCCGCGGCGGAGGACGTCGCCGCCGCGATCAGGAGAATCGTTCCGGGCGGCGTCGATCTCGCGGTCGAGGCGACGGGCGTGCCGGCGGTGATGGAGCAGGCGATCAATGCGACGCGGGCGCAGGGCGGGCGCGCCGTCGTCATCGGCAACGCGCGGCAAGGGGCGATGCTCAACCTCAATCCTGGCGTGTTCAACCAGGGCAAGAGCCTGCTCGGCACATGGGGCGGCGACAGCGTCCCCGACCGCGACTATCCGCGGTTCGCTCGGCTGCTCGGGTCCGACCGTTTCGCGCCGCGCGACCTGCTTTCGAAACCCTATCGCCTCGCCGACGCCGATCAGGCGTTGAAAGATCTGGCGGCCGGCACGGTCGGGCGGCCGCTCATCGACATGAAGCTGGCCTGAGGCGGCGGCGGGGCGATGCGGATCGGAATCGATTTCGACAACACGATCGCCTGCTATGACGGGGTCTTTCACCGCGCGGCGCGCGAGCTCGGCCTTGTGCCCGCCGATCTGCCGACCTCCAAGAACGCGGTGCGCGATCATCTCAACAATTCCGGGCGCCGGGACGAGTTCACCAGACTCCAGGGCTTCGTCTATGGCGCCAGGATGGATCTCGTCGCGTGCTACCCCGGGGTCACGGCGTTCATCGCGACGGCGCTGGCGGCGGGGCACCGGATCTATATCGTGAGCCACAAGACCCGGCGGCCGATCCTCGGTCCGGAATACGACATGCACGCCGCCGCGCGCGCGTTCCTGGAGACGCAGCGGATCGTCGGCGACGGCGGCGTTCCGGCGGCGCACGTCTTCTTCGAACCGTCCAAGGAAGAGAAGGTCGCCCGCGTGGCCGCTCTCGAGTGCGAGGCGTTCATCGACGACCTCCCGGAGATTCTCGCGATGCCGGGATTTCCCGCCGACTTGCGCGCGATCCTGTTCGATCCCGACAATCGCTTCGCCGATCTCGGGCGATTCGAACGGCATGTCAGCTGGAACGGCGTCGGCGCGGCCCTGCTGGGGGACCGGCCGTGACGTCGACGATCGCGGCCGATCCGGACCTGTTCGCTCTCGCGCAGCGCCTGGCGAATCTCGCCGGTCGCGGGCCGGCCCGCAATCTTCGGCGGCTCGAGGGCGGACGTAACAATCGCGTCTACCGCGTCGCGATGCGGGACGGCCCGCCGCTCGCCTTGAAGAGCTATTTTTCCGACCCGCGCGATCCCCGCGATCGCCTGGCGGCGGAATGGAGCTTTCTTGGTCACGCCTGGCGCCGCGGCGTGCGCAACGTTCCCGAACCGGTCGCCGCCGACGCGGCGACCCATGCCGCGCTCTACGATTTCGTCGAGGGGCGCAAGCTCGACGCCGGCGAGATTGGAATCGCTGAAGTCGACGCCGCCGCGGATTTCGTCGTCGCCGTGAACGCCGCGCCGCGCGATCCGACGGCGCTGGCGCCCGCCTCCGAGGCCTGCTTCAGCCTCGAGGAACACCTTTCGACCGTCGCGCGCCGGGTCGCCCGACTCCGCGCGCTCGACCCGGGAGCCCCGCTTCGCGAGGAGGCCGAGCGGCTCGTCGCGACGCGTCTGACGCCGGTCTGGCGCGACGTCGAGCGCGGGGTCGCGGCGGCGGCGGCGCGCGAGCGGATCGATCCGGCCGCAAGTCTGTCGGCTTCGGCGTGCTGTCTTTCGCCATCGGACTTCGGCTTCCACAATGCGCTCGCGAGAGCCGACGGCGCGAAGACGGGCCCCGTTGCGCTGACCTTTCTCGATTTCGAATATGCCGGGCGCGATGATCCCGCAAAGCTGATTTGCGATTTCTTCTGTCAGCCCGAGATCCCGGTCCCGCTCGGTCATTTCGACCGCTTCCTCGCACGCGTCGGCGACGGTCTCGCGCTCGGCGGCCGCGACTATGCGCGCTGCCGCCTGCTGGTCGACGCCTATCGCGTCAAATGGGCTTGCATCATCCTCAACGAATTTCTACCCCTCGGCGCATCCCGCCGCGCCTTCGCGGATCAGGACTCCTGGGGCGCGCGCAGCGCAGCGCAGCTGCGCAAAGCCGAGGCGATCCTGTCCGCCGTCAAAGCCTCCTAGCCTCCAGACACCGAGGACGACGCCAATGGCGCTACGCGAATTCGTGAGCCTGATCCACAAGTCGACGAAGCGCGACTATGTCGCGCGCGTCACGCAGCGCGACAAGGCCGATGTCGCCGATCTCGCGCTGAGGTGGGACTACGACTACTGGGACGGCAGCCGCGAGACCGGCTACGGCGGCTACAAATACGACGGCCGCTGGCGCAAGGTCGCCGACGCGATGATCGCCGCCTACGGCATCGAGCCGGGCATGCGCGTGCTCGACGTCGGTTCGGGCAAGGGTTTCATATTGCACGATTTCCGCGAGGCCCTGCCTGGCCTCGAAGTCGCCGGCATCGATGTCTCGCAATACGGCGTCGACCACACGATGGACAGCGTCAAGCCGTTCTGCCGGGTCGGCTCGGCGACGAGCCTGCCGTGGCCGGACAGGCATTTCGACCTCGTGATCTCGATCAACACCCTCCACAATCTGTACAATTACGAACTCTGGCAGGCGTTCGGCGAGATCGAGCGGGTCGCCCGCGGCGCCAGATACATTTGCGTCGAGGGCTATCGCAATGAGCGCGAGAAAGTGAACCTGATGTATTGGCAGCTGACCTGCCGCGCCTTCCACACGCCGAAGGAATGGCAATTCGTGTTCGACCAGACGGGCTATCGGGGCGATCACGAATTCATCTATTTCGAGTGACGGGCAAGCGGCCGCGACGGATCGGGACGGCGTCGCGTCACGGATCGGACGGCGACAGTAAGCGAGAGGCGTGAGTCGTGCCGTTGGGCGCTTTGCGGTCGCTGTTGCATCGTCAGATCTGGCGCCGTCTGCCCTATCGGTGGCGCAGAGCCCTGTTGTTCGGCTTCACCGCCTACGCGGCGCCGCGTCCTGACCCGGACGCCGCCGCGGCCACGCCGATCATCGTCGTCGGCGCGCTGAGAACGGCGTCGGGGCTCGGTGAATCCGCGCGGCTCTGCCATGACGCGCTGCTCGCCGGCGGCTTTCCGGTCTATGGCGTCGACCTCACGGCGCCCCTGCAGCAGGCCGTCGATCATCTTGATTTCACGTTTCGGGACGGCGCGGCGATGGTCGGGCCGGGGACGCTGATCATTCACGTCAACGGGCCGCTGATGCCGCTCGCGATGCTCCTGCTCAAGGCGGGCCTCATCCGGGGGAAGCGCGTCGTCGGCTATTGGGCCTGGGAATTGCCCCAGGTGCCACGAGAGTGGGCGCGCGGCGCGCCGTTCGTCCATGCGATCTGGGCGCCTTCGACCTTCGCTGCGCGCGCATTCTCGACCATCTCCGACGGGCGGCCGGTTCATGTCCTGCCGCATCCGGTCGCAGATACCCGCCCGTCGCCGGAATCGACGCCAGCGCGGGCGCGGCCGTTCACGATGCTGACGATGTTCAATATGGCGTCGAGTCTGGCGCGCAAGAATCCATGCGCTGCGATCGAGGCGTTCGGGCGCGCGTTCGCCGACGATCCGGACGCACGGCTGATCGTCAAATGCACCAATGGAGACGCCTATCCCGAAGGTCTCGCGGCGATCGCGCGCGTCATCGGCGGGGCGACCAATATCCTGTTCATTGATCGGGTGATGTCCCGCATCGAGCTCGATGGGCTCTACACGGAGGCCGACGCCTTCGTGTCCCTGCATCGTTCGGAAGGCTTCGGGCTCACGATCGCCGAGGCGATGCTGCGCGGACTTCCGGTCATCGCGACGAATTGGTCCGGCAACGTCGATTTTCTCGATGACGCGACAGGAATTCCCATCGGCTATGCACTGACGCACGCAAACGACCCGCAGGGCACCTACGATCATCCTTCGATGGAATGGGCGAACCCAGACGTCGACGCCGCCGCCCGGGCGATGCTGCGCTTGCGCGACTCGCCCGATCTTCGGCGCCGTCTCGGCGGGCTGGCGCGCGAGGTCGCCCACCGCGCCCTGTCGAGGGCCCAATATTGTCAAAACGTGGCCGAGGCCTTGGGCCTGAAGAAAGTCGCGTCGCCGAGCGGCGATTGAGACGCGCCATCGACCGAGTCTGAAGCCGCTCCGGCCGCGATCCAGTCGAGTTCGAGAGAGACGACGCGACAAGGGGAGCGTCGATTCCGATTCTAGAGACGCCTTTGGCGCGGCTCCCCCGCTGGCGGAGAGTGGAATTCTGAGGCGACGCGAGGCCTCTTCCCGGACCGGCGGGCTCGGATCGAATCGTTCGAGGCGAACCGCTAACCGGCGTTAACCCAAGTCTCGAAGCCGCCTTCACGGTTGTGAAACCCGGTGAGTGGAGGATGACGCCGGTCAGGCGCACGAGGCTGATTTTCCATGCAGATCAATATCTCTTATGATCAATCCGTGGGAAGCCTGCCCGCGGGATTCGTTTCCGGCGTCACCTACGCCGTCAACTACCTCGATAGCCTTTTCACCAACAACGTCACGATCACTATCGCCGTTGGCTATGGAGAGATCGACGGGGTGGCGTTGAGCGCCGGCGACCTCGGCGAGAGCGAAACGAGCAATTACGTCAACGAGAGCTATAGCGCGGTCAGCAGCGCCCTGCTCGGACGGAACGCTCCCGGCGCTTCGACGCTGCCGGCCTCTTCCCCGGACAGCGGCAGCCTGTATATGGACCAGGCGGAGGCGAAGGCCCTCGGGCTCTACGCCAACGATGGCAGCCTCGACGGTTACGTCGGGTTCAGCAGCAGTGAGGCGTACAGCTATTCGACGACCGCTACGCCGAGCGCGAGTCAATTCTATTTCGTCGGCATCGTCGAGCACGAGATCACGGAGGACATGGGGCGGGTCTCGCTGCTCGACCAGCAGCCGAGCTACTATTCACCGATCGATCTCTATCGCTATTCGGCCGCGGGCGTGCGCGATCTGTCGACCGGCGGCGCGGGGAGCACCGCGTATTTCTCGACCAACAACGGCGTGACGAATCTCGGCACGTGGAACAACCAGACCTCGAACGGCGATCTGGCGGATTGGTACCCCTCCGGTCCGGCGGCGGGCGGCAACGACGCCTTCAATGATTACACGTCCAATGGGGTAATCGCTTCGTTCTCCCCGAGCGACACGACGCTGATGGAGGCGCTGGGCTGGACGACGATTGCTTCGACCAGCATTTCGGTCGCTGCGACCTCGTCGAAGGCGCTCCAGGGCGGGTCCGCGGTCGCGCTTCTCAGCGGCGCCCCGACCATTTCGGATTCGGCGAGCACGACTCTGTCGAGCGCGACGATCAAGATCACCAGCGGCGGGGCTGCGGTCGCGGGCGACCAGCTCTATGTCAACGGCGTCCAGACCGGCTCAGTCGGCAGCGGCGTCACCGCCGGCTGGAGCGCCTCGACCGACACGCTGACGCTGACCGGCAGTGCGACCCTGGCGGTCTACGACGCGTTGCTGGGAGCGGTGAGCTATAAGGATACCGGCATTGACGCATCATCCGGCGGACATCCCCTTCGCACCGTCAACTGGAGCGTCACCGACGGGACGAACGCCTTCAGCGCCACTTCGCAGATCGCGGTCGATCGCGCGCCGGTAGCAAGCAACGACGCCGCTTCGGACAGTGCGGGTTCGACCCTCACGACGACCCCCGCCAGCGGCGTATTGTCGAACGACACCGATCTCGACGGGGATTCCCTGACGGTGACCGGCGTCAGCGATGCTTCGCACGGGAATGGCGCGGTGGGTCAATCCCTTGCAGGCGCATATGGGCATCTGACGATCTTTGCGAACGGCGCCTATTCCTATGCGGCGGACCTGACGACTGCGATCAACGCGGTGTCGCCCGGCAACCCGCGCGTCGACAGCTTCACGTACGCCGTCAGCGACGGAAGCGGCGGGACGGCGTCGGCGACGCTGAACATCTCGGTTTATCGTCCACCCGTCGTCACGGTGTCGAATGTGACGACGACCGTCGCTCACGCGTCGGTCGCCGCATCCTCCCTGTTCGCGGCTTCGGACCCCGACGGCAGAACGATCGCGACGTACGGGTTCATCAACACCGGCGGCGGCTATTTTGTGCTCAACGGCGTCGCACAACCGAGCAACAAGGAAATCGACGTGACCGCCGCGCAGCTTTCGCAGCTCGCTTACCAGAGCGTGGCGGGATCGGCGGACACGCTGGAAATTCGCGCCTACGATGGGGCAATCTGGAGCGGTTGGAACAGTTTTGTCGTGACCGGTCCCGCCGTTGCGATCCAGACCGATGGATCGACCACCCTGACCGAATCTGCGAATAATTTCTATCTTTACAATGGCGGCGGGACGGGACCGGAGCTCAAATACGGCGGCGCGAATGTCGTGGCGGGCGGGTTCGGCGGCTGGACGCCGATCGGCGCGGTGCAGACCGCCAGCGGCTATCAGGTCGCCTGGAAGATGGCCGGCGCCAACGAATATACGGTGTGGAACACCGACAGCAGCGGCAA
>JBEKZS010000006.1:0-56946 GCA_049509635.1 Roseiarcus sp. | reverse complement strand
GAGCGCGGCGCCGACCAATCGAAACGACCCGTCCTCGGCGCCGTGTCATCGGCCGGCCGTGACCCGACGGGCGGCGCGCGTCGAGGATCCGCTCGCCTTACAGAGTCTTGAGAAAGCCGGCGAGCTGCAGCAAGCCGTCCGGCCAGGGACCGTGGCCGCTCGCGACGTTGACGTGGCCGGCCTCGCCGGCGTCGACCAGGCGCGCCCCCCACTGCGCAGCCTTGGCCGCCGCGAATCCCGGCGCGTCGTAGGGATCGTCGCGGCTCGCCACCAGCAGCGAGGCGAACGGCAGCGCGGCGACGGGCGTTGGCGCGAACGCGCCGAGGCCGAGCCCGATCAGGGCCTCGTCGCTCGGCGGAGCGACCAGAAAGGCGCCGCGGACCCGCCCGGGCGGCAGCCGCGCGGCGGCATGGGCGAGGGTGGTCGCGCCGAGCGAATGGGCGACGAACACGATCGGCCGGCCGGCGGTCCGGCAGGCCTCGATCGCGGCGTCGACCCAGCCCGCCAAATCGGGGCGGTCCCAATCGGCCTGCTCGACCAGCCGGGCGGTGGTCAGCCGCGCGCGCCAGCGCGACTGCCAGTGATCGGGACCGGAGCCGCCGAGGCCGGCCAGGAACAGGATGTCGAGGTCGGCGGTCCGCATGTCTGGTTCTCCCGGCCTTCGGTCACCGTCCGGCCGCCGGCGCGGCGCGCGGGATTGGACAATGACGCCGGCGGCCAGTCTATCAGCCCGCTGAGGAAGTCTCCGCTCTTGGATCGCCGCCGCGACGGCGACGATGACGAGCGCGCCGAAATCGCCGCGGGCGTGGAGGATCGGAGTGAAGGTCGATGGCGCTGGCGGCTCGCCGGCGTAACGTCTGCAAAAGAGAAATCTGAAATAGTACTTCCTAAATTCAGAATGATAGGCTACAGTCCGACCATTAGAACCTCTCCGCAGGAGATCCGCAATGTCCGACCCCGCAATGTCCGGCCCGGCCGTGCCCGCGCCGCCCGCCGCCTCGGTCAGCGCGAATCGAGCGGGACGCCGGCGGCGCGCCCAGACCCCCGCGCGGGCTTCCTTTTGCCTGCGACCCTCTGATTTCCCCCGATCGGCGGTAAAATGAGTTTCCAGAAATTTCCATTCCGCAAGGGTTTCGCGCGATGCCCGGCAGGCGATTGGTCTGTCCATGAGGGATGAGCGGCAAGCAGCAGCGATTCGGGCTCGGCAAATCGAGCGGGCGCGCGCGCGCGGCCAAAGCCGGCTTGGCGCGCGGCGCGGCGGATCGGTTGGTCAGCCCGCCAGAATCTGCGTAAGATCGCCGCGCGCTCCGATGCGGCCGCGCGCGGCCGACGGCGCTCGCCGGCCCCGGCCTCCGTCAATTTTCGCCTTCGAGGAGACTATCGCCATGCTGGCGCTCGAGCCCCGCACCACGGCCCTGGTTCTGATCGACGTGCAGAAGGGCGTCCTGGCGATGCCGCTGGCCCCGCACGGCGCGGCGCAGATCGTCCAGAACGCCGCCCGCCTCGGCCTTCATTTCGAGGAGGTCGGCGCGCCGGTCGCGCTGGTCCATGTCGGCTTCTCCGACGGCGGGGCCGACCGGCTGAGCCAGCCGGTCGACGCGCCACCGGCGCGACAGACCGCGCCGCCGGCCGACTGGTCGGATTTCGCGCCCGAAATCGGCGCGCTTCGCGCCGACATCCTCGTCAAGAAGCGGCAATGGGGCGCGTTCCACGGCACCGAACTCGATCTCCAGCTGCGCCGTCGCGGGATCGGCACCATCGTATTGGCGGGGATCGCGACCAATTTCGGCGTCGAGTCGACCGCCCGCGAGGGCTGGCAGCACAATTATGCCGTCGTCGTCGCCGAGGACGCGGTCACCAGCCTCGCCGAGGACATGCACCGGTTCGCGATCGAGAAGATCCTGCCCCGTATCGCGCGGATCCGCACGACCGCCGAAATCATCGGCGCGCTTTCGCCGCCCTGAGCGCCGGCGCGGCGCCCGCAGCGCCAGCGTCCTTCCAGGATTGGGGGTGGCGTGGCTCGGGTCGCCGCAATCGCGGCGCATGCGCTCGGGGTCGGCCCCCGGTCGAGCAAAGCGCGACCTCGCCAAAGCGTCGCGCGAGGCCGCGCCGCTCGCTTTCACCCCGATTCGCTTCAGACGATGCCGAAAGGATTCCCCGACCCCGGCCTCCTCGAAGGTCTTGCGACAGTCTCGTCCGGCCTCAATTGTCGTTCTGCGGCTCGTCCTGCTTCGAACAACTCGCGGCGACCGAGGCGGTATGCAGGACGCGAAGAGTTTCCAGCTCCTGCTCGGCGGCGCGAATCTGGTCGTCGAAATGCTTGAGCGTCTCGGTCATCGCCGCGTGCAGATTCGCAAATTCGGCCTCGTCGAGTTCCGGGCGACGCCCGGAATTCTCCTTGGGCCTGAACTTCTGCTCGACGACATAGCGCATGGCCCCGCCCTCCTCCATCGAATCAGCGCAGCGGATCCTATCCGTATCACTGAAAATCTTGCACGCTAGCCTCGGAAAATACTCAGAGCGGCGGCGCGCTGGAGGTCGAATCCGGGTAGGAACGCAGAAAATCCGGCGCGCGGGAGGCGATTTCGAGTTTCACACTGCTGTCATAGACTGGCTCCCCGAACAGAGCCGCCGCCTCGACCGGACGGTCTTGTCGGCGGATCAGATCAGGACGGCGCCGCGACTGTCCGGCCGTCCGCTGGGGGAATAAAGCGCGTCCATTGGCCAGAATAGCGCGGCCCCGAACGCCGCGATCGACTGCTCGGCCGGCCGCCTGCGGCGACGGGCTCAAGCTGGCGGTCCCGCGCGCTTCCAGGCCGCGGTGAGCGCAAGTCTGGCGAGCGCCGGGAGCGAAGTCGAGCCGGTCTTCTTCATGATCGCGGCGCGATGATTCTCGACTGTTCGTTGACTGATGCCGAGATCGGCCGCGATATTCTTGCTGGGATGGCCGGCGACGACGAGATCCATGATCTCGCGCTCGCGCGCGGTCAGTTCCGCCAGATGCGCGGCTGCGGTCTCCCGCCAGGCGGACATCGTCCCGGAGTCGCGCGCCTCCTCGAGCGCGCGCGCGACGCTGGCGAGCAGTTCGGCGGCGCCGATCGGCTTTTCGATGAAATCCAGGGCGCCCGCCTTCATCGCCTGCACGGCCATCGGCACGTCGCTGTTGCCGGTGATCATGATCGCCGGCGGGCCGCCGCCCGCGTCGCGCAGCCGGCGCAGCAGGTCGAGTCCGCTCATCCCGGGCAGGCCCGCGTCGATCAGCAGGCACGCCTCGCGGCCCGGCCGCCAGGCTTCCAGAAAGGCCTCGCCGGAGGCATAGTCCTCGACGATCCGCCCCTCTTCCTCCAGCAGCGCGCGCACCCCCTCCCGAATCCGGCTGTCGTCGTCGACGACGAATATCACCGGGGCCGACTCGTTCGCGGGCCCCGCCGACGCTCCCCGCGCGCGCGGCTCCCGCGGCGGCGCGGCGAGGAGCTGTGCGACCGCCTCGGTCAATTCCCGCGCCTTCACCGGCTTGGCGAACTGGACGCAGTCGTGGCGCGCGATGTTGCTGAGGGTCGCGGTCGAAATGTCGCCGGTCAGGACGATCACCGGGATCGGCTTCTGGAGTCGCTCGCGCAGCTTGGCGGCGATCTGGAGCCCGTCCATCCCGTTGGGCAGATTGTAGTCGGCCAGGATCAGGTCCGGCCGCACCCTCCCCTTCTCCGCCAGGGCGAGAGCCGCCACGCCGTCGGCGGCGGCCTCGACATGGTGGCCCTCGTCCTCGAGCAGGATTTCGAGCAGCTGGCGCATTTCGGGATCGTCCTCGACGACCAGGACGACGCCGGTGCGGCGGATTTTCTCGACGCCGCCGGCCGCGGCCGGCCGATGCGGGGCGCCCGGCGAATCCGCGCGGCCGGTCGGCGCCCTGACCTCGATCGCAAACACCGAGCCCCTGCCGGACTGGGAGCGGACGCGGACCGGATGATCGAGCAATTTCGCCAGCCGCTGCACGACCGCCAGGCCGAGTCCGAGCCCGTGGGCTTGCTCGCGCGCCGCGTTGCCGAGCTGATGGTATTCCTCGAATATGTGCTGGAGTTCGTCGCCGGGAATGCCGGCGCCGGTGTCCCACACCTCGATGCTGAGTCTGTGCCCGCGCCTGCGGCAGCCGAGCAGCACCTTGCCCTTGCGGGTGTATTTCATCGCGTTCGAAAGCAGGTTGCGGAGCATCCGTTCGAGCAGGCGAGGATCGCTCTCGATCTTGACGCCGCAGCGAACCACCCGCAGCGCGAGCCCCTGCGCCTGCGCTTGATAGGCGAACTCGCCCCGAAGCCGCTCGAGGATGTCGTCGATCGGGAAGATCTTCATCTCGGCATGGATCGCCCCCGCCTCGATCTGGTTCATGTCGAGCAAGGTGTTCAACATGCCCGACATGGCGCCGACGGCCTCGTCGATCCGCGCCAGCAGCTGCTGCGCCCGCTCGCCCCGCACCTTTCTGGCCAGCAGCCCCTGGAGCAGGGCCAGCGTCTGCATCGGCTGGCGCAGGTCGTGGCTCGCCGCCGCCAGGAAGCCCGCTTTCGCGGCATTGGCGGCCAGCGCCTGCCGGTTGGCGGCCGCGAGCGCCTCCGACGCGCGGGCGCGCTCGGTGATGTCCGCGAAGGTGATGACGACGCCCGCCACCGCCCTGTCCTGGGTGCGATACGGCGATATCCGGCGGCTGTAGCGGACCCCGTTGTCGGCCGCGATCTCGCGCTCGACCGGGGCCGGATTGCGCAGAACCTCCCCGGCGTCGGCGAGCAGGGCGTCGTCGGCGGCCAGCGCGCGCAGGTCCGCGAGCGGCCGGCCGACATCGCCCGGAATCACGTTGAAGAGCGCCTTGGCGGCGGGCGTGAAGAAGCGGATCTTGAGTTCGGCGTCGAGGCAGATGGTCGCCACTTCGGTGCTGTAGAGGACGTTTTGCAGATCGTCCGCGGTCGTGCGCTGCCGCTCGAGCGTCTCCTGCAATTGCCCGTTGAGGGCGGTCAGCTCCTCGTTGAGCGACTGCAGCTCCTCCTTCGACGTCAGCAGCTCCTCGTTCGCCGACTGATATTCCTCGGTCACCGAAAGAGCTTCCTCGTTGGTCGCCCTCTGCTCCTGGCTCGCCACTTCGAGGTTGCGAATCGCGCCTTCGAGCTCGGTTCGAGTCGCCGCCAGCTCCCGCTCGAGTTCGGCGACGCGATGGCCTTCCTGCGCCGGGCCGGGAAGCGCGAGTTGCGGGTCGGGTCTCGATTCCTCGGAAAAGCAGATGAACAGCAGCGCTTCGCCGTCGCTGACGACCGGCTGCGCGGCGATGCTGAACGGAACGGGGTCGCCCGCGCGGCTCATTTCGCCGCCGGCGACCACGACCCGCGCGTTCCGCTGCCGGGCCTGCTGGATCGCCGACCTCAGCCTCGTGCGGATCTCGGGCCGCGCCATGGCGAGCAGGTCGTGCGTCGGCTGGCCCGGCGCCACGATCAGGAAGCGGTCGGTCGGACCCAGCGAATAGAGGCAGGCGAGCTCGCTGTCGACCAGCACCGCCGCGGGCGCATAGTTCTCGAGGACCAGGCGACGACACAGATCGGCCAGCGCGGCTTGCCGCGAATAAGCCGCGGCGGGCCGGGCGCGCGCGGGCGCGCGAGCGCCGCCGTCGGGGCGCAGCAGGAAGCCGATATCCCCGGGCCGGCTGCGCGTGACGTGTCGATAGAGCCGCTCTGACTTGGCGATCGGCTCGAACCGCGGGTCGTCGGCGGCGACCGCTTCCGCCCCGCCGAGCAGCAGCACGCCGCCCTGGCGCAACGCGAAATGGAACACCGAGAGCGCCTTGGCCTGCGCCTCCGGCTGCAGATAGATCATCAGGTTGCGACACGAGACCATGTCGAGGCGCGAGAACGGCGGATCGGCGAGGAGATCCTGAACGGTGAACACGATCGAGTCGCGCAATTCGGGCAAGACCCGATAGCCTCGTTCCTCCCGGGAGAAGAAGCGCGCAACCCGCTCCGGCGAAACGTCCGCGGCGATCGTCGGCGGATAGAGGCCCTCGCGGGCGCGCGCCACCGCATCGGCGTCGATGTCGGAGGCGAAGATTTGCAGTTTGACGTTGCGCTGCGAAACCGCGATCCGCTCCCGAAACAGGATCGCCAGCGAATAGGTCTCCTCGCCGGTGCTGCAGCCGGCGATCCACACGCGCAGAGGCCCTTCGGCGGCATGGTCCGCCACCAGGTCGGGAACGATCCGTTCGGCGAGAAGCTCGAACACCTCGCGATCGCGAAAGAAGCTCGTCACGTTGATGAGAAGATCCTTGGCGAGCCGGTCGAGCTCGGCGGGGTCGGCGCGCAGGGCCTCGAAATAACGCTCCATCGCCTCGACGCCGCCCAAAGCCATGCGCCGTTCGATCCGCCTTTGCAGCGTGCCCGGCTTGTAGAGCGTGAAATCATGCGCCGTCCGGGCGCGCAGGAGTTCGACGATCGCGGACTGGGCGTCCCGGCGCGGCGCGGCGGGATCCAGGACCGGCTCAGCGCGCCGAACATGAGCTTCGAGCGCGGCGGGCATTTCGGCGATGCCGAGCACCAGGTCGACATCGCCGGTGGCGATCGCGCTGCGCGGCATGCCGTCGTAGGCCGCCTCTTTGGGGTCTTGGGCGATGACCAGGCCGCCCGCCGCCTTCACCGCCGACAAGCCGAGACTGCCGTCCGCGCCGGTTCCCGACAGGACGATGCAGACGGCGCGCGAACCATAGTCCCGAGCCATCGAGCGCAGGAGGAAGTCGAAGGGCAGCCGATCGCCCCGTCGCGCTTCGGGTTGGGAAAGCCGCAGGGCGCCGCCGCCGACCGAGAGATAGGCGCCCGGTGGAATGACATAGACGCGATCGCGCTCGATCGGGAGGCCGTCGGCGGCCTGCCGCACCGCCATCGTCGTGCGGCCGGCGAGAAGCTCGGCGATCATGCTCTCATGATTGGGATCGAGATGCTGGACCAGGATGTAGGCCATGCCGCCGTCGGGTGGCAGCGCTGTCACCAGCCGCCGGAAGGCATCGAGGCCGCCGGCCGAGGCGCCGATGGCGACAACGGTGAGTTCGTTGGGGTCCCGAGGCGAATCAGGGCCCGGCATGGGGGGCCGACCTGCTCGCGACGCACCCGCAATGTCCTGGTGCGGAGCGGCGCCGATCGTCGTTCATGGCTGCTATGAGCTTCTCCTCCTCGCGCGATTGACGATCAACTATTAGCACAAGTTTGGTTGGCTTTACGCACGGCGGTTGGCGCGGCGCGCGAATTTGTGACGGCGCCGCCGCTAGGGCGCGAGCACCGCGGCGCCGTCGAATCGCCCGGCGAGCGCCCGACGACCTCCTGGCCGGGAATGATCGGAACCCTGCGTTCGGGCAATTCGCCGTCGACGACATGCAGGTCGGTGCGACCGACGCCGCAGGCGGCGACCCTCACCCTGGTCTCGCCGGGTCCCGGCGTGCGATCGGGAAGCTCGGTCCATTCGAGCGGCGCCCCGACCCGCCTCAGCATCATCGCCTGCACCGCGCCCTCCTCCTGCCGGCCGAACGTCAGCATATTCGGTTCCGCCGCCGTTGGACACCGCCCCGGCGCTCGGCGGACCTCCTGCTGAAGCCGATTGCGCAAACGCGGCGTCAGTGGAAGCCTCAGGTTTCGCCCCGCCGCCAGCGGCCGGATCGAGGCCGACTCGAGACGCCGCCGTTTTTGTCGATCGAGGAGGTCCGCGATCGGCTCGAGCACGGCGGCGCCGCCTCGCGTGGCCATCGACTCCGCGGTCGGCTAGAATGGACGCGGCGCCGGACCTCCCGAACGGCCGGACGTCGGGCGCGTTGATCTCGGTCGTGGCGGCCCATGCGCCGGGGCGACAAGAGTCGGGTCGCCGAGGCTTGCGTCCCATCACGGAGAGACCGATGCCCAACCCGCTGTCGTCCGATCTCCTGCGGAAGATGCACGCCTACTGGCGCGCCGCCAACTATCTTTCGGTCGGCCAGATCTATCTGCAGGATAATCCTCTGCTGACCGCGCCCCTCGCTTTGGCGCATATCAAGCGCCGGCTGCTCGGCCACTGGGGCACGACGCCGGGGCTGAACCTGCTCTACGTCCACCTCAACCGGCTGATCAAGGACAACGATCTCGATATGATCTACGTCATCGGTCCAGGCCACGGCGGCCCGGGCCTGGTGGCGAACGCCTATCTCGAAGGCTCCTATACCGAGCGCTATCCGGCGATCGAGCGCAGCGCGAGCGGGCTTCGGCGCCTGTTCCGGCAATTCTCGTGGCCCTATGGCGTTCCCAGCCACGTCTCGCCGGAGACGCCTGGCTCGATCCACGAGGGCGGCGAGCTCGGCTATTCGCTGGCCCACGCCTATGGCGCAGCGTTCGACAACCCGGCGCTCATCGTCGCCTGCGTCGTCGGCGACGGCGAGGCGGAAACCGGCCCGCTCGCGACGAGCTGGCACGCCAACAAATTCCTCAATCCCGCGCGCGACGGCGCGGTGCTGCCGATCCTGCATCTCAACGGCTTCAAGATCGCCAATCCGACGGTGCTCGCGCGGATCGGCCGGCAGGAGCTGACCTCGTTGATGCAGGGCTACGGCTACGAACCGCATTTCGTGGAGGGCGACGATCCGGACACCGTCCATCAGAGCCTCGCCGCGACGCTCGACGCCATTCTCGCGCGCATCCGCGAGATCCAGGGCGCCGCGCGGGCGCCCGGCGCAGCCCCGCTTGCGCGGCCGCGCTGGCCGATGATCGTGCTGCGCACGCCCAAGGGCTGGACCGGGCCCAAATTCGTCGACGGCAAGCCGGTCGAAGGCACCTGGCGCGCGCATCAGGTCCCGATCGCCGATTTCAGGAACCCGGACCATGTCGGACTGCTCGAAGCCTGGATGAAGAGCTACCGGCCGGAGGAATTGTTCGACGGGCAAGGCAAGCTGCGCGAAGAGTTCGCCGAACTCGCGCCGACCGGCCGGCGCCGGATGGGCTCGAACCCGCACGCCAATGGCGGCGAACTTCTGAAGCCCTTGTCGATGCCTCACTTCCGCGACTACGCCGTGAAGGTCGACCAGCCCGGCTGCGTCGAGGCGGAGGCGACGCGGGTGCTCGGGGGCTTCCTGCGCGACGTGATGCGGCTCAACCTCGCGTCGGCGAATTTCCGGCTGTTCGGCCCCGACGAGACGGCGTCGAACCGGCTCGAGGCGGTCTACGAAGTCTCGGGCAAGGAATGGATGGCCGAGGTCGAGGCGGTCGACGTCGACCTGAGCCAGACCGGCCGGGTCATGGAGGTCCTCAGCGAGCATCTCTGCCAGGGCTGGCTCGAGGGCTATCTGCTGACCGGTCGCCACGGCTTCTTCTCGTGTTACGAGGCGTTCATCCACATCGTCGATTCCATGGTCAATCAGCACGCCAAATGGCTGAAGGTGACCAGGGACATTCCCTGGCGCAAGCCGATCGCCTCGCTGAACTATCTCCTGACCTCGCATGTCTGGCGGCAGGATCACAACGGATTTTCCCACCAGGACCCCGGCTTCATCGATCTCGTCGCCAACAAGAAGTCCGACATCGCGCGCATCTACCTGCCGCCCGACGCCAACACGCTGCTTTCGGTCGCCGATCACTGCCTGCGCAGCCGCGACTACATCAACGTGATCGTGGCGGGCAAGCAGCCTTGCTTCCAATGGCTCGACATCGACGCGGCGGTGCGCCACTGCACGGCCGGCGCCGGGGTCTGGAAATGGGCGAGCAACGACGCCGGCGATCCCGACGTGGTGATCGCCTGCGCGGGCGACGTGCCGACGCTCGAGGCGCTCGCCGCGGTGACGCTGCTGCGCGCCTACGTCCCCGACATCCGCATCCGCTTCGTCAACGTCATCGATCTCATGGTGCTGCAGCCGCAGTCGGAACACCCGCACGGGCTCGAGGACCGGGACTTCGACGAATTGTTCACCCGCGACCGGCCAGTCATCTTCGCCTTCCACGGCTATCCCTCGATGATCCACAAGCTCACCTACCGCCGCGCCAATCACGACAACATCCACGTGCGCGGATACAAGGAGGAAGGCACGACGACGACGCCGTTCGACATGGTCGTCATCAACAATCTCGACCGTTACCAGCTCGCGCTCGACGCGATCCGGCGGATCCCCCGGCTGAGCGACCGCATCGAGGCGGAGACCGCACGCTACTGGACGACGATTGAACGGCACAAGCTCCATATCAGCGAGCACGGCGACGATATGCCGGAGGTCCGCGACTGGCGCTGGAGATTGTGACGATGACGCGCGCCCCCTGGTCCGAGCCCGCCCCGCCCGATCCGGGCATGGTCGTCCTCACGCTCAACAGCGGCTCCTCGTCGCTGAAGTTCGGGATGTACCGGGTTGGCCCCGCCACGGTCGACGTTCTGCTCTCGGGCGAGGCCGAATCGATCGGCGAGGCGCAGGGAACCTTTCACGCGCGCGACGCGCGCGGCCCTGCGCTTCCGCCGGAGACGCTGGTCTTCCCGAGCCAGCGGGAAGCGGTCGCGCGCGTCGCCAAGCTGCTCGACGATCTCCGCATGCCCGCGCCGGCGGCGATCGGCCACCGCATCGTGCATGGCGGACCGAAGCTGCGGCGGCATTGCCTGATCGACGACGAGGTCATGGGGCGGATCGAGGCGGCCGCGCCTTTCGCGCCGCTCCACGCCCCGGCCGCGCTGGCCGTGATCGGTTTCGCGCGCCGGCATTTTCCCGGCGTTCCCGAGGCAGCCTGTTTCGACACCGCGTTTCACGCGGCCATGCCGGAGGCGGCGCGCGCGCTGCCGATCCCCCGCGAGTTGCGCGACGAGGGCATCGAGCGCTACGGCTTTCACGGCCTGTCGTGCGAATCGATCCTGCGCCAACTCGGCGATCCCCCGCCCGAGCGTCTCGTGATCGCCCATCTCGGCAACGGGGCGAGCGTCACGGCGGTCAGGAGCGGCCATTCGGTCGACACCAGCATGGGTCTGACGCCGACCGGCGGCGTCATCATGGGCACGCGCACCGGCGACCTCGATCCCGGCGTCCTGCTCTACCTCATGCGCGAGAAGAAGTTCGACGCGGCGGCGCTCGCCGAACTCGTCGACCATCGTTCGGGCCTCCGGGGAATCTCGGGTCTCAGCGGCGACATGCGCCGGCTCCGCGAGGCCGCTTCGTCGGCGCGGGACGCGCGCCTCGCGATCCAGATGTTCTGCCTCAGCGTACGCAAGGAAATCGCCGCGATGGCCGCTGCGCTGGAGGGCATCGACGCGATAGTGTTCACGGGGGGAATCGGCGAACATGACGCCAAGGCGCGCGCCTCGATCTGCGCGGGCCTGACGTGGACCGGCCTGAGCCTCGACGAGGTTCGCAACCGGTCCGCGCACAACCCGATCAGTGCGGCGGGTTCGCGCGTCCGGGCGCTGGTCCTGTCGACGCGCGAGGACGAGCAGATCGCGCGCCACGCCTTCGCGCTGGCGCGCGGCCGTGAGCTAGCCGGCGCAAAGGGCGGCCGAAAGGCTCGCTGAAGCTCGCCGCCGCCGACAGGTCGCGCGACGGCTTTCTTTCAGGCGGTCCGACGGCTCATCCAGCAACCGGGACTGCGCTGGAAGCCCGGGCCGGGGCCGTCGGGCCCGAATGCGTCTCGACGCTGTTGGCGCTGCAGGCGCCGAGGATCGTCTTGGCGCGCGCCATCTCCTCCGCCGTGCCATGCGCCATCACCAGGAAGTCGTCGGCCTTCACTGCGGCCTCGTAGGCGATCACGCTGTTCTTGGGGATCCCGATGCTGTAGAGCGCGGCGCCGAGCGCGCTGAGACCGCCGACGAGCACGGCGCTCTCGACGGCGGAAACGACCATCGCCGTGAGATAGCCGAGGACGACGACGTGGCCGACCACCGGAATCGTCATGAAGATTCCGCCGAAGAACAGCCCCCAGAAGCCGCCCCAGAAGGCGCCCCGGGATCCCCAGAATTTTACGCGATCGCCCGCATTGTAGAACCCGACGACCTTCTCGTCGGTGTGATAGCCCTTGCCGACGACGGTGATGTTCTTCATCTCGAAGCCGGCGCCCGCCAATTTCTTCACGGCCGCTTCTGCAGCCTCATGATCCGAAAAGACCGCGACGACCGAGTCGATGCTTGCCATTCTGTTCTCCTGTGGGACGGCGGCGGCGCCGCGCGACCCGACTCGCGGGCGACGTCCGTCGCAAACGCGGCAAAACGAGCGGGGTTCCGGGCGCGGGCGCGCTTTCTTTCGCGCGAGAATAGGCGATGGCGGAGGACCGCGACAGGCCGGGGAACTACTCACGACCCGCTGTCCCGCGGCCGCGCGGGTGGTGGGCGGTGAGTAGTTGCCGACGCTGGCCGGACGCGTGGTGACCGCCTAATGTCGCGCTATGCCAGGACCCGCCCGGGCGGCGCATCGCAAGCCGGCCTCGGGGCCCGTGCGACGGCGACTCGCGCGGCGCCGCTCGCCATGCCGCCACGATCGGAGAATCTCATGTCTCAAGACGCCAATCTGCAACAAGCCGTCCTTTCCGAACTTGCCTGGGAGCCGAGCGTCACCGCAGCGCATATCGGCGTCGCGGCCAAGGCAGGCGTGGTCACCCTCTCCGGCCATGTCGATAGCTTCGTCGAGAAGCACGCCGCCGAGAGCGCGGCGCGGCGCGTCAAGGGCGTCAAGGCGGTCGCCGAGGAGATCGAGGTGCGCCTGTCCTTCGACCGGAAGCGTGGCGACGACGACATCGCGGCGGCGGCGATCGAGCGCCTCTCATGGGACGTCTCGGTTCCCGCCGATGCGGTGAAGGTCAGCGTCGAACAGGGTTGGGTCACGCTCACCGGCGCGGTCGACTGGCACTACCAGCGGGCGGCCGCCGAACAGGACGTGCGCGGCCTCCACGGGGTCGTCGGCGTGTCGAACCAGATGGAGATCAAGCCGAGGGTCGACGCGTCGAATGTCGACGACGCGATCAGGCGCGCCATGCATCGCTCCTGGTATTTCGATCCCGACGCGATCAAGGTGAGCGCCATGGGCGGCAAGGTCCGTCTCACCGGGACCGTGCATTCCTGGCACGAGCGAGAGCTCGCGACCACGACCGCATGGGCGGCGCCCGGCGCCACTTCGGTCGAGAACGATATCGTCGTGATCTGAAGGCGGCGCCGACGCCGATCAGCCGCGCGCGACCCGCCAGAACTGCCGCTGATCGGCCAGTTCGTGGCGGACCGCGCGGCTGCAGCTCTTGCAGATCGATTTCTCGCCGTAGTCGGGCCGCGCGTTCTCGACGTGGAGCCGCGCCATGCCGGGCGATCCGAATATCGAGAAACAATCGTCCTCGACGAGGTTGCCGATCTTGCTCTTGAGCGAATGGTCCATGCAGCAGAGCACGTCGTCGCCGTTGGCCAGCAGGACGATGTGATCGAAGAACGGCGTGAAATCGCAGGTCGCGGGCGCGCGGCGGCGCGGAGTCCCTCAGACCGCGTGGCCGGCGACCTCATCGGTGTCGAGCGATTCGGCGCGGGTGTGGCCGACCCAGCGCGGCAGCGCGCCGATCGTCCGGCGCAGTTCGTCATGGATCAGCCCGGTCTCTGGTCCATCGGCATGGTCTCGAAGCGCTTGATCGCGCCGCCCGCCCCGAATTTGAGGAATGCGGCGAGGATCCTCGTTCGAGGCTCGTGATCATGGGCCGGTCGCCGGCGCCGGCCAGAACGCGCGCATGGGCGGGCGGCGTGGTCAATCGGCCGGCGGATCGGCGCCTGGCTCCGGGCCCGTCGCCGCCCCGGCTGGCCTACGCCGCTTCGCCTCGCCGAGGCCGCCGAGCTCGAAGGCCTCCTGGAGCGCCCAGGCCCGATTGTTCAGCGCGGCTGGATAGTCCGGCCGGATCGCGAGCGCCCGGTCGTAGCTCGCCAGCGCCTCCTCGAACCGCCGCAACCGGCTGAGAACGTTGCCGCGGTTGCAATGGGCCGCGGGAATTGCCGGGTCGATCGCGGCGACGCGCTCATAGCAGGCGAGCGCCTCGTCGAAGCGCCCGAGACGCTCGAGCATCAGCCCGCGGCCGTTGTGCGCCGAAATGTCGTCCGGCTCGAGCCGCAGCGCTTCCTCATAGAGCGCGAGCGCGTCGTCGAATCGCTTTTCCGCCGCCAGCGACCGCGCGCGCGCACACAGCGCAGCGACGCCGCGCCCGGCCGCGGGCGGCCCGGCCTCGATGAAGCGGCGATAGAACGCAATGTCCCTGCAATGGGTGAGGAGGTCGAGCCGCTCGACGGCCGCGGAGTCGAAATTCCCGAAATCGTTGCGCCCGCCGGTCCACGGCATGATCGCGACCTCGCCGAGGATCGCCTCGTAGACCCACTCGGGCTTGGGCGTCAGATATGGCCGCTTCCAGTCGTAGCGGTCGGTGAAGCGGATCGTCTGGAGATGCGCGACGTCGAGCGCCATCAGCGCGGTCTCGATGAACATCCAGGGCTTCACACGCGTGGTGACGGCCTTCGCGCCGGAGGCGCGCATCTGGCCGACGATCGCCCGGAAATCGAGGCGCGTGTAGAGGTCCATCTCGACCACGACGAGATGACGATAGCCGCTCGCGACGCCCGCCTTGATTCCGGTGGCGACCGAGCGCGACCAGCCGTCGAGGCCGCGGCTGCTCCTCAGATGGCCCGCATTGGACTCGAATCGAGCGAGCGTGCGCGCCGACCCGAGCCGGATCGGCTCGGGATCATCGCCCGGCATCGCGACGCGCGCGAATCCGGGCTCGAATTCGGCGGCGGCGATCATTTCGGCGGGCGAACCGTCGTCGACCATCAGCCAGTCGAGGCCGGGATTGAATCGTTCGATCGCGGTCCGCCAGAGGGCGAGCAGCTCGAGGTCGCGGGGTCCGGCGAGATGGATGGGACAGACGATGAGGATATCGCGCGTGAACGCCCCGGGCGGCGGCGCGGGGCCGACGAGTCTCGCCTGGTCGGCGGCGATCTGCGCGCGCAACGCCTCGACGTCGGATCCCCGGACCTGCAGCGCGACATTGATGAGCAGCGCCATCGCCAGATCCGGGCGCTGGCGCGCGCGCAGGAAGCGGGCGAACCGCATCATGTCCGCGGGCGGCCAGACCGGCCCGCGGCCGCCCGGCCTCGCCCCGGCGCGGCCTTCGAAATCGCGCGCGGCCGTCCAGTCGCCGGCATCCTGTGCGAGCGCCATCGCGAGGAAATTTGCGGCGGCGTGGGTCGGGGCCCGCGCCAGGACGCGCGCGTAGGCGAGGGCCGCCGCGAAATGTTCGCCGGCGCAATGGGCGGCGACGCCCGCCTCGATCAATCGCTCGATGTCGTCCGCCATGGCTTCCGCCAACCGCTCCGTCCCGCTCGCGATCGCCCTTTCTCGCCCTTTGCGCGTCGGGGCGCCAGAGGGGCCACGGGGCCGACGACGGCAAACAGTTGGTCGCCGCGTTCCGACGGCGGCGGACCACGCGGCCGTTCAAGCCGTGTCGGTCGCTCCGAAGCCCGGAATTCGTCGAATCGTCGCCTTCACTTGCTCGACCGTGATCGCCCGTGTGCATTCGAACTGGCGCGGCGTGTCCTTGTGCCGCGGGCACCACAGGAAATCCTTGTGGTCGAAGCGGTGGCGCACGTCGTTCCAGCAGCTGTTGCAGGTATGGTAGTTGATGATCCGGTACGGCGTCTCGAACTCGTTGCTCGGATGGGTGAAGCCCGAGATCATCACCACCGGCGTCCCCGCGGCCCAGGCGAGCCAGGACAGGCCGCTCGAAAGGCCGATGAAGAACGCGCAATGCTCGAGCCAGCGCGCGCGCTCCTGCAGCGTCTGGTCGCCGGTCTGGTCCTCCGCGCCATAGGGGATGTGGTTCCAGACCAGCCCGTGGCCATGGGTCGCCCTCTGGTCGATGCAGACGACGCGGTAGCCGGCGTCCTTCAGGAAGGCGACGATCTCGCGCCAGCCGGTCGGATTGTTCCAGTATTTGCTCTGGGTCGTGCTCTGGACGGCGATGCAGACATAGGGCTCGGCAATCGGGCGGGCGCGGTTCTCGATGGAAAGGCGCGGCCGCGCTTCGGTCGGGTCGACGCCCAGGATATAGCCGGCAGTCCGGTGCAGGCCGACGTGGCGGAAGTCACAGGGTTGATGGACGAACTCGGTATCGTCGAAGAACAGCCCGATCGAATAGGTCGCATAGTAGCGGCCCGGGTCGACCTCCTCATGGGCGAGGAAGGCGATGTTCGGATAGGCGTCGCGAAACAGAGGGATGATCTTCTCGCCCATCGCGCAGGTCAGCCGGCAGCCGTGGCGCTCCTGGAATTTCACCGCGTAGGGAAACCAGCCTATGGGGTCGCCGAGCGTGCCGACCGGAAACTGGACCAGCACCTCGCGGTCCGCCGCCGAATAGTCATGAACCAGCAGGGTCTCGCCATTCTGCCAGACCTCGAGCCTGACGCGGACGAAATACCGCTTGGAGCTGTTGATCCGGCCCGCCTTCAGCGTCGTCTCGAACAGGATGTTGCCGGTGTCCATGTCGCTGAGGCGCACCCGCCAGGGATGATCGCTCTGCGGCGCCGCGACGCGGCAGCCGTCGTTGAAGTCGAACAGGAGGCCCTTGGGGCCCTTCTGGGTCGGCAGTTCGGCGGGCGCCGGATAGGCGCGCTTGGCGGGCGCCGAGCCGGCCGGTTCGCCGGCGGCGCCCGGGGGCGCCGCCGCATCGGGGCTCGTGCGCCCGACCGGCGCGGGCGCGTCGCTCGACGGCGGCGCCGCGGGCGGAGCCGCGACCGACGCCGCCAGGTCCTCGGACTCGACGGGAACGATCGGGTCGACCCGCTTTTCGGGCAAAACAGCCTCGCCGCCCACCACACCACCTCGCTTGCTTCCCGGCATCGGCGCCGACGCATGCCAACGCCAAGCTGGTCAAAATCGACGCCCGTGACAAGTCACGCCCGCCCCGCCCGGCCCCGCTCGCGCCGGCGCCACGGCGGCGGACGCAGCGTCGGCCGGCTCACGGTCCGCCAACTCGGGCGCCGACAAGTCCCGGCCGATCGAGCATGGCGAGGCGATGGAGGACAAAGCGCGAGACTTCCGGACCGTCCGGCCGATGATTGGAGACGATCAGCTGGAATCTGGCGGGCAGGCGGTCGAAGGCGAAGACATGGCGGCCGCGGCCCGGCTGCCAGACCGCCTGCGCGAAGGCGAAGCAATTTTCCTCGACGTCGAGGAGGCCGACCGAGAAGGCGCCCTGCTCGATTTCGGCGTCGACGAGAATGGCGTTGGCGCCCGCGCCGCCGGCTCGCGCCGGGCTGGCGAGGGCATAGCCGAAGCTGTTGCGCGCCGTGGCGACGACGAGCCCGGCCGCCGTCCGCTCCGCGGTCGCGGCGACCGGCCGCAGCGCGTCGAGGTCGATGTCGCGCCGCCGGGCGCCCCCGATCAGCCGCGACGGCGCGAAGAACACGCCGGGCTCGGCGGTCTTCTCGCGGCGCAATTCGCACCAGAAGAACCAGCCCTGGTTCCAGAACTGGCGGCGGGCGACATGCAGGGCGCCGCCGAACGTGCGCCGCAGCTTGTCGAAATCGTGCCAATCCGACCACGGGCAATGCTCTTCGCCGACGCTCGGGTCGGAGGCGCGCGCGAAGCGCCGCGGATCGAATTGTTCGGGCGACGACCAGCCGCAGGTCGCGCGCGCGAATTCCCAGGCGTAGAGCATCAGGACGATTGCGCCGCCCGGGGCAAGGGCGGCGAGGCAGCGCGCCGCCAGCCGGCGCTGCAGGGGTTCCGGCATCGTCATCAGCGACCCGTAGACGAAGACGAAGTCGTAGGGGCCGCCCAGATCGTGATCCGGGCCGGCGCTGCAGATGAAGCGCATGGCGTCGGCGCCCTTGGCCGCGGCGACGCGCGCGACGACCGCGAGGTTGGACTCGACGATGTCGCAGCAGGTCACCTCGGCGCCGTGCAGGCGGTAGTAGATTTCGTGCAGGCCGAGGCCGGAGCCGATCGACAGGACCCGCTTGCCGGCGAATTCGGCGGCCATTCGCCGCAGGAACATCTCCTCTTCGGGGTATCGGCGGAAACGGGCGGCGAAGCCCGCGTCCCAGACCGCCACCAATTCCCGTGCGCCTAGCCGCAGCATCGCCGCCGTATCGTGCTTTCCGACGCCCGAGGGGGCGAATCGCCAATAGGCGCTCGCCGAGGCAAGGTCGAAATCCCCGCCGCCCGGCTCCTCGCGACGGCTGTCGAGGGACCGGCTCACGGCCGAATTCGGCTTCTCGACCTGCCAGAGCCCGGTCTCCCCGTCCGAACTCGGATAGGCGCCGGAGACGCCGAGCTCGGCGAGGCGGACCGTCTCCCGGCGCACAATGCGCAATCCGGCGCGTCCCAGCGCCTCTTCGACCGACTGCGCATCGGCCTTCCAGAGATGCGTCGGATTGCGGAAGTCGCGCTGGCGATAATCGTGCGGAATCGCCAGATAGGCGCGGCCGCCTGGCCGCAGCACGCGATGGCACTCGAGCAGCGCGGCGAGTGGATCGGCGGCGTGCTCGATCACATTGTCCGCGATGATCGTATCGACGCTCGCCTCGCCGAAGGGCAGGCGGTGAATGTCGGCGACGAGCCCGGCCCCGCCGAGCGCGCGCATCGCGGCGGCCTGGTCGAGCGTCAGGTCGAGGCCGAGGTAGCGCGTCGCGCGAGCGGCGACGCGGCGCGCCATCACGCCGAAGCCGCTGCCGAGCTCGACCACCACGCCCAGCCGTTCCGGCATCCAGGCGATCAGCCGTTCGGACTCCGCGGTGATGTCCGGTCGGTCAGTCCTGAGATAGGCGTGTGCGTCCACCTGCGCGCGCGCGAGCTCGCGCGCCGCCGCCGGCGCGGCGACGACGCGCGCGGCCTCGGCGAGGAATCGCAGGCCGCTCAGGGCGTTGCGGGCCCGCGGCGCGCGCCCGAACAGCGCGGCGAGCGGCGAGGCCCGATCGAACAGGGCGCCCGCGTCGAATTCGAACAGCCGCAGGCGGGCCAACGCCGGCGGCGCCCAGTTGAAGACGAAATACTCGGGCCAATGGGCGACGAGCGTGGCGTCGGAATTGGCCTGGCGCTCGAACTGCCTCTGGCCCGCGCGGTCGAGGACCCGCGCCAGCCGGCTCCGATCCGCATCGAAATCGCGCGCGAACGGACGGTCGAGCGGATGGGCCCGGACGTCCTCGACTCCGCCGTGGAGCGCGCGGCCGGGCCAGCGCGCGATTTCGATCGGGGCGCCGGGCTGCGCGCGCGCGGAAGGCAGCCGCAAATCGAACGAGAGGGCGCGATAGGGCGCGCGGTCGTCATAGGCGGCCAGCCGGCTGCCCGGCGCGCCGCGGCTGACCGGCGTGAAATCGAATGCGATCTTGTTCCGGCGCGCGAAATCGAGGATCGCGCCGCTCCGGGCGATCGGCGCTGATCCGCGCACCCATTGGAACGCGATCGCGCCGTCGCCGCCGTTGTCCCGCAGCGCGGCGCGCAGGCGCACGACCGCCTTGTCCATGAGCCCTTCCGCAGCGGCGAAGCCGGCGGGCAGGACGACGCCGATCGGCGCTTCGCCGCCCGCGGCGACTTGGGCCGCGAAGGACGGCAGCAGCCGCACCCAATCGTCGAGATCGGCGTCCGGCTCCGGCAGATCGACCGCGTGGGCGGCCGCTTCGAGCCCGTATCGGCGCAGCATTTCGCCGGCGAGCGGGGCCAGTCGCATGTGCAGCGCCTCCAGCGCCGCCGACGACCAGCGCAGCGCCACGCCCGCGCCCTCGACGCGGCGGGTCGCGATCGCGATCCGCCAGATCGAATCGCCGTCGCGCGCCTCGAGCATCGCGTCGACCGCGCCGAGGAGGCCGATCACCTGTTCGACCTCGCCGTCGGCGAGCGGCGCCCCGGTCTCGACCGGCTGCGCCCAGACCAGCCGGTCGCCGGCCCGCAACATGGCGCGGCAAGCGGTCATGATCGAAAGCCAGCGTGGAAGATCGCCCTCCGTCCGGGGGAGCCGCGCAGGATCGAGGCAGAAGGCCAGGTCGGATGGGGCGAGGCCCGTCGCGGCGATCGCGGCGCGGATCGCTTCGGGCAGATCCGCCGTCTCGAGCCTCGTGAGCGGGGCGCGATCGGGCGCTTCGGCTTCGATATCGCCGGCCGAGGGTTCCGCCTCGCCGCCCGGCGCGATCCGTTCGGCGGCGAATTTGGCGAGCGTGCCAGCGACGTGCCGGCTGCTCTCGACCAGGTCATGCGTCGTCCGGCCGAGCGTTGTCAGGTCGGTCTCGAGGCGGCGCCCGATCCCCGTGAAATTCTGCGCGACGTTGCGATCGAGCGTCTGCGTGACCTCGGCGAGCTGGTTCGCATTGTCGCCGAGCTGGCGGATCTGCGCGGCGAGTATGGCGAGGTCACGCTCGACGCGCGCGCCGAGCTCGAGGCCCTGTCCGGCGAGCGCGGCCACGGCCGATTCGAGGCGTTCACCGAGCGCCGCGAATCCGGCGCTCGAACCCTCCTCCAGCCGCCGCCCGGCTTGGGCGACGGACTCGAGACGCGCGTCGATCGCGCCGAAGCCACCGCCGACCGCCCCGTGAAGGTTCGCCACGGCCTCGGCGAGCGCGGCGAGGCGCGCCCCGAGTCGGTCGGTTTCGTCGGCCGCGCCCGCGAGCCCGGCGCCGAGGCGTTCTCCGAGCGTCGCGAGCCCGACTTGCAACGCGCGCACCGCTTCGGCAACTCCGGCGAGGCGCTCGCTGATCGCGCCCGCCCGGTCGGCCAGCGCCGCTCGATCGGAGTCGGCGCGGGCCATGGCGGCGGAAAAGCCGGCGCCGACCGCCGCCTCCAGGCGGTTCGCCTGAGCGAGACTCGCATTGGCGAGGGCGACCAGTTCGCTCTGCCGGGCGCGGAGTTCGGGCAGGCCCAGCCGGCGCTCCAGCCGCGCGAGCAGCGCGGCTATCAACCTTCGGCCCGGGATCATCGCTTCGCCCGGCCGATGCGCGCAGGCGCGCGCGCCGACTGGGGGGCGTCGCCCGGCCCGCTCTGCGGATCCACGCTCATGCTACGCCGCCAGCCTGCGCTCGATCCAGCGCTCGTGCCAGAAAACGGCGTTCATGATCGTCCAGAGGTGGAAGCCCCAATTGATCCGGCCTTCGACCTGCGCCCGCAGCAACCCGACGACATAGTTCCGGTCGAGATAGCCGTCGCGACACAGGGCCGAGCGCTCGAGCGCGTCGATGCAGCGCGCGCCGAACGTCGGCTCGGTGAACCATTTGTCCATCGGCGCCCCGAACCCCTGCTTGCGACGGTAAAGCAGGTCGTGGTCGACATAGGGCTCGGCGAGCTTCTTGAGGATGCGCTTGCCGACGCCGTCGGCGAGCTTGTAGGAAGGCGGCAGGCGCATCGCGAATTCGACGATGTCGTGGTCGAGGAAGGGCACGCGCGCCTCGATTCCATGCGCCATCGTCATCTTGTCGACACGCATCAGCAGATGTTCGGGCAGGCGCAGGCGCATTTCCATATAGGGGATTTTCGAGAGAACTTCGGGCGCGGCGACCCGGCCGGTGAGCTCGCCGACATATTCGCGGACGACCGCGTGGCTGTCGAGCGCACGGAAGGCGTCGGGCAACAGGCCCTCGATCGGACAATGCACGGCGCCGCGGAACGCGCCCGGGTTCGGCGTCAGCTGCGCGCGCATGTCGCCCTGCCAGCACACCGCGCCGCCCCAGAACAACTCCTCGCCGGCGCGGGCGCGACGGCGGATGTCTTTGTCCTCGACCGAGGCCGCGGCCTCGAGCCACCCCCGCCCGCCGCGCGCCGCCGGCGCGTAGACCTCCTCGTATTTCTTCCGGTTGTGCTCGCACCACCAATAGCCCAGGAAGTTCTCGTCGGCGCCCTCGCCGACCTGGACCACCGTCGTGCCGGACTGGCGCACCAGCCGGGCCAGGAAGTAGAGCGGGATGCAGACATTGTCGGCGATCGGCTCGTCCTGCAGCTCGACGAGCAGCGGCAGGAAGCGCAGCGCCTCGGCGCCGTCGATGCGCGTCTCGTGGTGGTCGGCGCCGTAGCGCCTGGCGATCCGCCGCGCATGATCGAATTCGTTGAATTCCTCGTGGCCCTCGTAGCCTATGGTGAAGGTCGTCACCGGCCGGTCCATCAACTCGCTCATCAGCGCGACGTTGAGGCTGCTGTCGACGCCCCCGGAAAGCAGTACGCCGAACGGCACGTCGGACGCCATGCGGCGGCGGATCGACTGGCGCAGCAACCGCGTCAGCTCGACGACCGCCTCGTCGAAGCCGAGATCTGCCGGCGCGAACATGCGCGCCGCCGACGGCTTGCAGTCCCAATAGCGTCGCGCGACGGCGCGCCCGGTCGCGTCGATGGTCACGACCGTGGCGGCGGGCAGTTTGAATATGCCCGAGAACATCGTCAGCGGCGCCGGCGCGACGATGAAGGTGAGATAGTGCCAGAACGCCGTCGGGTCCATCCCCGCCGGGACCTGGGGATGAACGAGCAGCGCGCGGATTTCGGAGGCGAACAACCATTCGCCGGCCGCGGTGCGGGTGACGTAGAGCGGCTTGACGCCGACGCGGTCGCGCACGAGATGGACGACCGGCCGGTCCGAATCGCGCGCGTCCCAGATCGCCAGGCTCCACATGCCATAGAACTTGCCGAAGCAATCGACGCCCCATTCCTCATAAGCGTGCAGCAGCGCTTCGGTGTCGGAATGGCTCGTGCGCCAGGAATATTTGCCGAGCGCCTCGAGTTCGTGGCGGATCTCGGCGTGATTGTAGATTTCGCCGTTGAAGACGACCGCGACGTCACCCGCCGCGTTGCGCATCGGCTGATCGGCCGCAGCGGAAAGATCGATGATCGAGAGGCGGCGGTGGCCGAACGCGCAAGTCCGGTCGGGCGAGCGCCATAGCCCGGCGCCGTCCGGCCCGCGATGCGCCATCCGGTCGCGCATCGCTGCGACGACGGCGTCGGATGAACATTCCCCGCCCGGCCTGAACGCGCCGACTACGCCGCACATGCTTCGAATCCTCTCGCGGCTCCGGCCGCGGCCTCTCCTATCGCATGCATGCCGGCGCGCTTCAAACCGCGCGGCGGCCGAGCCGGGAATCCACGCGATGGTCGCCTTGACCTGCGCCGCGGCGATGAGCCGGGAGGCCTCGAACGGGCGCGGCGCGTCCTTGCGGCGCGGACAGCAGAGAAAATCGAACAGCGGCGCCGGATCCCAATGCGCGACGGCGCCGCCGATGACGCTCTTCGCGTCGGCGGCGAGCTGCCCCCGCGATCCGCTCCAGCCGAACTCCGGATAGGACAGTTCGGGATCGACTGAGAATGTCGGCGAGATGGCGTCCGTAGAGCCCGGCGAGCGGCCAGGCGGTCGGGCTCGCCCAGCGGCCGCCGCCCGCCGCATAGGCGTCGCCGGCGGACATGGCGAGGCGTTGCCGTTGGCCGCGCCGGTCTCGTTTCAGAGTGCGTTGCGAGTGAAGACCGCATCGAACGAAGTCTCGTCGGCGTCGCCGAGCTTGGGCAGATCGATCGTCGCGCCGGCCGACGCGTCGCGATCGGCGAGACCGCTACGCCGCCGCCCTCGCAGCCGCGCGCATCAGCATGCCGTAGAGATCGCGCGGATCGTCGGGATCGGCGACGAGGTCGAGTTCGACATAGGCGCCGGTGCGCGCGAGCTGGTCGCGCACGTAGCGCAGCGCCGAGAAATCCTCGGTCGCGAAGCCGACGCTGTCGAACAGGGTGATCTGCCGCGCGTTGCGCCGGCCTGGCGCGGCGCCGGTCAGGACCCGCCAGAGTTCGGTGACGGGATGCTCGGGCGGCAATTGCTGGATCTCGCCCTCGACGCGCGACTGCGGGGGATATTCGACGAAAATGTCCGAGCGAAGCAGAATGTCACGATGCAGCTCGGTCTTGCCGGGGCTGTCGCCGCCGATCGCGTTGATGTGCATGCCGGCGCCGACCATGTTGTCGGTGAGGATCGTCGCCAATTGTTTGTCGGCGGTGCAAGTGGTCACGATCTCGGCGCCGAGCATCGCCTCCTCGACGCTGCGGCAGGCGACCACGCCGAGCCCGGCGCCGCTGAGATTGCGCGCGGCCTTTTTTGTCGCCGCCGGGTCGATGTCGTAGAGCCGCACCGCCTCGATCCCGCATATCGCCTTGAAGGCGAGCGCCTGGAATTCGCATTGGGCGCCATTGCCGATGATCGCCATCGTGCGCGCGCCGTTCGGCGCGAGATATCTGGCCGCCAGCGCCGAGGTCGCCGCGGTCCGCAACGCGGTGAGAATCGTCATTTCCGAGACGAGCACGGGATAGCCGGTGGCGACGTCCGAAAGCACGCCGAAGGCGGCGACGGTCTGGCGCCCGGTGTGCGAGTTCTTGGGATGACCGATGACGTATTTGAACGCGTAGATCGACCCGTCGCTGGTCGGCATCAGCTCGATCACGCCCTCGGCGGAATGGACGCCGACGCGCGCCGTCTTGTCGAAGGATTCCCAGCGCCGGAAGTCGGCCTCGATATAGCCGGCGAGATCGCCCAGCACGCGCTCGACGCCGATGTCGACCACGATGCGCATCATGTGCGCCACGCTGACGAAGGGCACGAGGCTGAGGGGTCCGGGCGTCATCCGACGCTCCCTGGTTGATCGCGCGGGCCGGAAACCGGCGCCGCCGGGCGCGAAGCGCCGGCAGGGAGCCATCTAGCGAAGAGCGTCGGAATCGTCAACTGTCAACAGTTGACAAATGGCAGGTCTCTCGTCACCCTCCCGAGCGCCCGCCCTGTTAGCCTGAGATTTTCGCCGTGCCATCGATCTGCCCCTCGCCTTCGGGCTCATCCGCCTCCTGTCGTCTCTGCTGGAGCCGCCGGGTGCGCCGATGACAGTGGCCGAAACGGACGCGCTCGCCGCGCGCAGCCTTTCCGAGGCCGTGCGCGATCGGCTGATGCGGCTGATCGCCAATGGCGCGTTGAAGCCCGGCGAACGGCTCAACGAAGTGCATCTGGCGGAAGCCTTCGGCATCAGCCGCGGCCCGGTGCGCGAGGCGGCGCGCGAACTCGCGGGCCAAGGCCTGCTGGTCAGCCGGCCGAGGCTCGGCTTCTTTGTCGCGCGGTTCACCCGGGCCGAGATCGTCGACGTCTACGAGGCGAAGACCTGGCTGGAGGCGGCGTTGATCGACGATCTCGCCGTCCATTGCGATCGTGCGACGCGCTGCGCGATCCTCGCCGAGATCGACGGCATCGACGCCTCGGACCGCGTCGCGTTCACCGAGAGCCTGTTCCGGTTCCGCCTGCGCATGACCGCACGGATCCGCAACCGCTTCCTCGCCGACCTGGTGCTCGCGCTGTACCGAAAGTTCTACGTCATCGAGGCCGTGATCGCGAACGCCGAATCGGCTGACCGGCAGGCGCGCATCGTCGAAACCCTGCGCCGGTTCTGGACCTCGATGGCCGCCGACGAAATTGCCGCCGCGCGCGCTGTGACCGCCGCGGACACCGCCCATTGGCTCGCCGACCTGCCGCCGCGCTTTCCCGGCGCGCCGACCCCGATCGCCGCCCGTGAAAGGCCGAAGCGGGACGGCGCCCCGCCGGTGTAACGGACGCACACAAAAAAGTGTCATGTTGACTTGACACACGCAATCGTCGAGGTCAATCTTTCTGTTGATGAGCGCCCGCGCGCTTCCGCCGGGCGTGTTCGAACAAGAGCAGTCCATGCGTTCTACTTCAGAGCGCCTGCCGGCAGAAGCGCAGCGCGCGCCGACGCGCTTTCGCCAAAGCTGGATGAGCACCGCCGACAAGGGTCGAAACACCCGCCGGGTCGAGTTCGTCGACCCCAGGTTCCTCGATCGCGACGATTCCTCCGAGCGCAAGGCCCGGCTGGAGGCGATCGTATCGGCTGAGATCGTTCCGCGCCTCGCGCTGATCCATCGCAGGGTTCCCGGGCTCGAGGCGGGCGCGGTCGCGCCACCGGGCCAGAGTGAGATCGCCCATTTCGCCGGGCTCGTGCTGCGCCCGGACGGCTCGGCCGCCGAGCGCCATTTTCTTCGCCTCGAGGCGTGCGGGCTCTCGGCGGAGAACCTGTTCGTCGACCTGTTGGCGCCGGTGGCGCGCCATCTCGGGCGGATGTGGGACGCGGACGACTGCGATTTCGTCGACGTCACCCGCGGCATGGGGCGTCTCCAACAGCTGCTCGCGACCTTCGAATGCGACGGCGAAATCCCGGCGCTGATCGCCATGCGCTCGATCCTGATGTCGACGTTGCCCGGCGAGCGGCATTCGTTCGGCGTCGCCATGGTGGAAAAGTTTCTCCGCGCCTGCGGCTGGCGGGTCCGGTCGGAGCGGGTCGGGACGGTCGATCGCCTCGTCGAGACCGTCCGGCGCGAATGGTTCGCCGTGGTCGGCCTCAACGTCGGCTCCGCGGCCCCGCTGGCGACGCTCGCGCGCACGATCGAGCGCATCCGCCTGCACTCGAGGAACGCCGCGATCGGCGTGATGGTCGGCGGGCCGACGTTCCTCGAACGCCCTGAGCTCGCCGCGACCGTCGGCGCCGACGCGACCGCGATCGACGCGCCGCGCGCGGTCGTCGCGGCGCAGAAGCTGTTCGAGGCCGGGCTCGCAAGGCGGGCGGGGAGCGAATGACGCGCGCGCGGCGGGGCGGCGCCGGCGGGAGGCGATCGGCGGCCTCGACAGCCCGCGGCCCGGGCGCCCTGCCCGCCCGCAATTCCGTGTGACCAACGCCGCCGTACGGTCCACGCCTCCGTTCCCTCGCCCGAACCCCGAGCCCCGCCAATGCCCTCCTCCGCGGCCCCCGTCTCCGTCCAGGTCGACGCCGGCGTGCCGCGCGGCGCCTGGCGGCCGATCTGGAACTGGTTCGGGCACGACGAGCCGAACTACACGACCATGCCGCACGGCCGTAAGCTGCTCGCCCGGCTCGCCGCGCTGCATCCGGGGCCCGTGCATCTGCGCGTCCATAATCTCCTGACCTCGGGCGACGGAACGGCCGCGCTGAAATGGGGCTCGACCAACGCCTATGTCGAGGACGCCGCCGGCGCGCCCATCCATTCCTGGGCGATCCTCGATTCGATCTTCGACGCCTATGTCGAACTCGGCGTCGCGCCGTTCGTGCAGGTCGGATTCATGCCGGAGGCGCTGAGCATGGGGCCGGCGCCCTACCGGCACGATTTCCCGCGCGGCGAGATCACGACCGGCTGGGCGTGGCCGCCACGCGACTGGCGGCGCTGGGCGGAGTTGGTCGAGGCCTGGGCGCGCCATGTCGGGGACCGCTACGGGGCGGCGCGCGCGAGCGGCTGGCTGTGGGAAATCTGGAACGAACCGGACGGCCTCTACTGGAAGGGCTCGGTCGACGAATTCTGCCGGCTGCATGATCTGGCCGCCGACGCGATCCGCCGCGCGCTGCCGGGCGCGCGCGTCGGCGGGCCGCACACCTGCGGCCCGACCTCGCCGCGCGCCGCCGATTTCCTGAAGCGCTTTCTCGCCCATTGCCAATCCGGGACGAATTACGCGACCGGCGAGCGCGGCTCGCGCCTCGACTTCGTCGCCTTCCACGCCAAGGGCCGGCCGGAGCTCGTCGACGGCCATGTGCGGATGGGAATCGCCCGCCAGCTGCAGGACATCGAGAAGGGGCTCGGCATCGTCGCCTCGTTCGAGGCGCTGCGCGCGACGCCGGTCATCCTCGGCGAGTCCGATCCGGAAGGCTGCGCCGCCTGCTCGACCGCGATGCGCCCGGAAAACGCCTATCGCGACGGCCCCCTCTACGGCGCCTATGTCGTCGAGGCCCTGGCGCGCACGATGGAGCTTTCGGCCAGGGCCGGGATCGAGATCGAGGGGTCGGTGACCTGGGCGTTCGAGTTCGAGGGCGAGCCGTTGTTCGCGGGATATCGCGAACTCGCCACCAACGGGATCGACAAGGCGGTGCTGAACGCGTTCCGGATGATGGCGATGCTGAAAGGCCAGCGTCTCGCCGCGTGGAGCGCCGGCGCACGGCCGCTCGCCGAAGTGGTCGCGAACGGGGTGCGCGGCGCGCCGGACGTCAACGTCGCGGCGACGCGCGAGGGCGATGAGGTCGCGATCCTCGTCTGGCACTATCACGACGACGACCTCGCGGCGCCCGATGCGGCGGTCGCGCTCGGCGTGACCGGCCTTTCCGGCGCGGCCTGCATCGTCGAGCGCTTCCAGATGGACGCCGCCCACGGCGACGCCCATGCGGCCTGGCGCGCCATGGGCGCGCCGGCGCGGCCGACCGAGGCGCAATATGCCGCGCTCGAGGCCGCCAGCGCGCTTCCCCTGGTCGAGCCGCCATCGCGGCGCGCGCTCGACGGCGGCGCGCTGGCGCTGGAATTCGCCCTGCCGCGGCAGGGCGTGACGCTGGTGCGGCTGCGGGCCGCCCGGTAGCGCTCCGGCGACGGCGGCGAACCGAACCCCAGATATGTCGTAAACCCGACATCTGGCGCCCGTATTCTGAAAAGGCGTGATACAAGACGAATCAGTTTTTTGAGGATTTGTTGTCCGCGTCGATCGGGGGCGCGCCGCTCGCGGCGCTCTCGCCAGAGCGCGGGGCGGTTTGCGAGCCGATGGCGCGTTTGCTGTCGCGGCGGGCGGCCGAGCGTGCGCGGTCGCCGCGGAACTTCGATCGGAACAGAGGATGAGCGTCGCGCGCGCGCGCGGACCCGACGACGAAGCCTCGGACCGCCGGCAAGGCAACGGTCCAACGCTCGACCTCGCGGAGAATCCATTCGGCGTCGCCATCGTCGCGATCGCGCCGGTCGCCGCCGCCGCCCTGCTGCGCTTCGCGATTCCTGAACTCGGAACGCGGGTCGCCGTCCTCGCCTTCTATCCCGCCGTCGCATTCGCCGCGCTGTTCGGCGGCCTGTGGGCGGGCCTCGTCGCGACCGCGCTCCTGGCGCTGCTCGCCGACTATTTCTGGAACCCGCCGACCGGCTTTCTCGCCGCGCCGGCGCCGGTCGATCCGCTGACGCTGGTCATGTTCGGCCTCAGCGGAATCATCGTGTCGACGATCGCCGACCGCCTGCGGCGCGTCAATCTGGCGGCGCGTCGGGCGGAGGCGAACCGACGCGAGGAGGCCGAGCGTCTCGTCCGGCGGGGCGCCGCGGAACTGGTCGCGGCGACCGACGCGCTGCGGGCCGAAATCGCGATGCGCCGCGGCGCCGAGGACCGGTGGCGGCAGGTGATCGAATCCGCGCCGACCGCGTTGATCATGACCGACGCAAACGGTTTCATCGAACTGATCAACCTGCAGGCCGAACAGCTGTTCGGCCATTCGCGCGACGAACTGGCCGGGCGGCCGATCGACGTGCTGCTGCCACAGCGATTCCGGACCGGCCACCTCGATCATCGCGCCGCCTTCCTGGTCGCGCCGACGCGGCGCGTAATGGGGGTCGAACGGGATCTGTTCGCGCTGCGCAAGGACGGCGGCGAGTTCCCGGTCGAGGTCGCGCTCAGCCCCGTGACGACCGCCGATGGCGTCAAGGTCATCTCCTCGATCGTCGACGTCTCGGCGCGTCGGGCGATGGAGAAGGCGCTGAGCGACAGCGAACAGCAAATGCGGCTGATGTTCGACGGCATCCGCGACCACGCCATCGTCATGATCGACGTCGAAGGCCGCGTCGTCAGCTGGAACGCGGGCGCCGAAAATCTGAGCGGCTACGCGAAGGACGAAATCGTCGGTCGGCACGTATCGCTGCTCGATCCGCCCGAGGAGGTGGCGCAAGGGCTCGCCGAACGGCGCCTGGCCCTCGCCGCCCAACAGGGGCGCATCGAGGCGGAAGGCTGGCGCCGGCGCAAGGACGGCGCAAGGTTCATGGCGAGCGGCGCCGTCAGCGCCATCCGCGGCGCCGGGGGCGAGTTGCGCGGTTACGTCGAGGTCACGCGCGACATCACCGAGCGCAAGGAAGCCGAGCAGCGCCTCGAGCAGGCGCGCGACGCCGCCGAAGCCGCCAACCGCTCCAAATCCGATTTTCTGGCGGTCATCAGCCACGAAATCCGGACGCCGATGAACGGCGTCATGGGGATGAACGCGCTGCTGCTCGAGACGGATCTGACGCCGCGCCAGCGAAGGATGACCGAAACGATCCGCGATTCCGCGGAGTCGCTGCTGACGATCATCGACGACATCCTCGACATTTCGAAACTGGAATCGGGCAAGATCGAGCTGGAGGCGATCGATTTCGAACTGACCGCGGTGATCGAGGGCGCGGTGGAGCTGCTCGCGCCGCGCGCGCGGCAGAAAGGCCTCGCGCTGTCCGTCGACCTTCCCGCCGTCGCGCCGACGACGCTTCACGGGGACGCCGGCCGGCTGCGCCAGATCGCGCTGAACCTGCTGTCCAACGCGATCAAGTTCACCCCGCGCGGGTCGGTCACGGTCGCGCTCGCCGCGCGCGAGGCCGCCGGCGGGGATATCGAGATCCGCTGCGAGGTGCTGGACACCGGGCCGGGGGTCGACGAGGCGGCCAAGAAGCGGCTGTTCAAGCCGTTCGAGCAGGCCGACAGCTCGATCAGCCGGCGGTTCGGCGGCGCCGGCCTCGGGCTCAGCATCTGCAAGAGACTGGTCGAGCTGATGGGCGGGCGGATCGGCGTCGACGACCGGCCCGGCGGCGGCAGCGCGTTCTGGTTCGAGGTCGTCCTGCGCCGCGCCGCGGGCGTCGCCGCCCTCCCCGCGCGGAAGCCGGGCGATGGCGGCGGCGCCCCGGCGGTTCGCTCGGGCCGCATCCTCCTGGCCGAGGACCATGCGGTCAACATCGAAGTCGCGCGCATGATCCTCGAGGGCGCGGGCTATACGGTCGACGTGGCGGTCGATGGCGTCGAGGCGACCGACGCCGTTCGCAGGAATCGCTACGACCTCGTCCTCATGGACGTGCAGATGCCCCGTCGCGACGGACTCTCCGCGGCCCGCGAGATTCGCGCCGCCGAACGCGGCGGCGCCCACATCCCGATCATCGCGATGACCGCGAAGGCGATGAAGGAGGATCGGCGCCGCTGCCTCGAGGCCGGGATGGACGATTATTTCTCCAAGCCGTTCAAGCCCGCCCTGCTGATCGAAAAAGTCGCCCGCTGGATCGATCGGTTCGGGTCGGCGGCGCAGGCCGATCCCGAGGCGACCGACGGGCTGCCGGCGATCGACTTCGGCGCGGTCGAGGAGCTCGCGGCCTGCCTGCCCGCCAACAGGTTCGCCGCGCTGCTCCAGCGCTTCGTCGGGGAGCTCGACGGGCAGGCGGCGAGGCTCGCGCGACCCGCGCCTGGCGCCGGGCTAGACGCGCTCGGCGGCGAAGCGCACAAGCTCGCCTCGAGCGCGGGGACGTTCGGCGCGCGGCAGGTGCAGGAACTCGCCGCCCAACTCGAGGCCGTGTGCCGCACGGGCGACGAAACGGCGGCGGACGCGCTGGTCGACCGCATCGTCGCGGCCTCCGCCGTCGCGTCGATGGCGCTGCGCGCGCATTACCAATTGCCGGGACCGTGACGGCGTCCGGCGGAATCGATCGCCGCCACCGTCTTGCAAAATGCGGCGGCCGGCGGCGACCAGCCAGGCGGCGAAGATGCGCGGCGGCGCCGCGCCTTCCGCGGCGGGCCCGCCGTTGGCCCCTCGCCACAACCGGCCCGCCATCCCTGCCCGCGTCGCCCGGATCCAAACGACGGCGAACCCCTCCGGAATTTTCTGTTTGGAAATTCTTGGAAATGGATTTATCGCGGTTTCGTGGGATTTCAAGGGTCTGCGAGCGAAATGAAGCGTCTTCGAGCCCCCGGTGCGCGCCCTTCTTCAACGTCGAAGAGCGCCCTCCCAAGTCCTCTGCCCAACTCGGACACCATAGCACGATTTCTGATTTACAGGAAGAATTGTTTCGATTTCGGCTCGCGACCGACGCGCCGCTCCGCGATCGCGGCCTCGATGAGGATGTCTCCGCCACCCGCCAAGCGCTCTCCCCTCCCCGCCATCTTGACCTGTCAGCAATCTCCCCGGTTTGTACCCCCTCCGCTCCACTCCTGACGCGGCCCTGCCACAAGGATGGAGCGAGGAGGGGCGAAAGTCCGGCAATTTGCGTGACGCACGCCACTAGCCGGTGACGACGAGGTTGCGCCCCAGCGCCTTGGCTTCGTAGAGAGCCTTGTCGGCGCGGCGCAGGAGCGCTTCGCCCGTCTCGCCCGCGACGAGCTCGGCGACGCCGATGCTCATGGTGACCGGGTCGCGCAGCGGCTCGATCCGGGCGTTGGCGAGCGCCTCCCTGAGCCTTCCCGCGACCATGGCGGCAGGCCCCCGCTCGGTATGCGGCATCAGCACGACAAACTCCTCCCCGCCTAGGCGGGCGACGATGTCGAAGGCCCGCGTATGCCGTCGCAGCAGCTCGGCGAACGCAATGAGCGCCGCGTCGCCGACGGCGTGCCCGTAAATGTCGTTCACGTATTTGAAGTGATCCAGGTCGGCGATGCACACGGATAATTTGCTGTTCGCGCGCCGGGCGCGGCTGACCTCCGCGGCGAGCGCCTGTTCGAATCCGCGGCGATTGCCGAGGCCGGTCAGCGGGTCGGTCAACGACAGCGCGAGGATCTCCGTCTCGCGCTGGCGCAGCGCGACATTGGCCCGCGCGAGCTGAGACTGCGCATCGGCATATTCACTGTTGAGCGAGAGCACCGCGTCGTAGAGCCTGCCCAGTTCCTCGACGTCGTATTCGGCGAGCACGCGCAGTTCTCCCCGCGCGCGCCAGACGCGGCCGCGCAGAGATTGCGTCCGTCCCGTCGGATCGCCCACCGTCAGCAGTCCATGGTGGATTTCCCCATCGGCGCCGCCATTCATCCGGGCGAGGGTCGCAAAATCCGGCTGAATGAAAAATCCGGCGGTGCTCGAGCCGACCGACGCCGTTCCGCTCGGGCCGAGCAGCCTCAGAAACCCGGCGTTCGCCTCGATCAGCGCGCCGCTTTCATCGATCGCCGCCGCGGCCACCGCCAGCAACGAGTCCAGTTCAGGAGGAAACCGCGCCACGGCCTCCCCCATTCGCCAGGAACCGACTGGCATAGGCGACCGCCGAGGGCGCATCGGCGAAATGTGCGTCCGCGCCCAATGCGCCGGCCAACTGGCCAAAGCGATTGATGGCGAGCCCGCCGATGATCACCGCCGGCCGCGCAGCGCCCAGGCGGTCATCCAGATCCACGATGACTTCCCTAACGAACCGCAACTGCTGGGCGAACGAAACCGACAATCCGACGAGATCCGGTTTCCACCCGATCACATGCCCGACCAGCGCCGAGGTCGGCACGTTTGCGCCGAGAAACTGCACCTCCCAGCCGGCGAGCTGGAAGCCGTCGGAGACCATCCGCAGTCCGATCGCGTGGTTGTTGCCGGCGACGCACGCGAGCAGCACCTTTTTGCCGATCATCCGGGGCGGTTGCGAACGAAGCAGCCCCGCCGTCATCACCGATTGCACGATCGCGGTCGCCAGATGCTCCTGCGCCACCGTCACCTCGTTCGCGCGCCATTTTTCGCCGATTTGATAGAGAGCAGGCAGAATGACGCGCAGTTCGACATCGACCAGGCTTTGACCATCGTCGAGACAGGCGTTGACGATCGCCAACGCCTCCTGTTGACGGCCGGCGAGCAAGGCGGCCTCGAACGCGGTCGCACCCGGCCACGGATCGGCCGGCGACGGCGCGGCGACCGCTTCGTCGCGCGCGAGGAATTTCGTCTTCGCCGCGTTCAGCGCGGCGGCCACCCTTGCGCCGTCCGCGGCGCCCATCCGCTCGGCGAAGAACTCCCCGAGCCAGTCGAGCGACAGCGCCAGATGCTCCATCGGAATGGCGCGCGCGACGAGGATTCCGTCCAGCCAGGCCAAATAATCGACCATCGGCTGCAGCGTCCCGAACTCCAACGCCGGCCGGAGGAATTCGAGATGAAACGCCAGGTCTTCGCGGCAGGCCTCCCGTCCGCGCGGCCCGAAGCGGGCGTAAGTCGCGCCATGCGCCAGGTAGAGGCGCTGGCTCACCGCGTCGACCGCCTGGCTCTGGAGCGCCTGAAACCGCAGAAGTCCGTCAAAATCCAGCGCTTCCAGCTCGGTTGCCGCAATCATGCAGAAAGCTCCGCAATCAATCCGCGAAGTTCTCGAACAGCTGCATTTTGGCGCTGCCGGGAACGCTCAGGGATCCCCTCATTTTTGCACGGGCTCGATTGCGGCGCTCTTCTCGCGTTCCGTCTCAGGAATGAGCAGATGAATCGGCCGCATCCAGCGCCGATCTCCGATCGGAGGCGAGATGACAACGGAAATCTCGCCGAATCGTTCCCGCATGGCGGCCAATCCGCCGCAAAGACCGGCGCCTCGGGCTGCAAGACGCTCGCAGCAGAATGATGGCGGTCATGCCCGCGACGCGAATTTCGGCGGCTCGGCTCGTCGCGCCGGCGCGTCGTCTCAGGGATCTCGGCGCGACCATCCAGCGGACTCGTCGCCGCCATGCCGAGGAACCCCGGCGCCGCATCGACAAGGCGAGGCCGATCGCGGAAGGCGCCGGGCGCGGCCTCGGCCAGGTCATTGGCGATCGTAAGGCGGCTCAATGCGACGATCATCTCGGCTCCGACGCCGCGACCGTCCCGGCGCTTCGCCTGGGCTGCGGCGACCCGGACTGCGCGATCGATGGCTGTGTTGGCAGGACTCGCAAGCGCTGGAGGAACTGCGCTCGACTGCGTTCGACGATAGTATCGAATTGCGGGGATATTGAGATATCTACCAGATTCCGCCCGCAAGAACGCGCGAGCCGATTCGGGGCTGCAATGCGATCAGGGTAGGCAGCCGACCCGGCGATGTCTCAGTCGGCGCGGAAGATCGCCGCCCTTTGCTGCGTCCTCTGGTCGATCTGGTTGATCGCGCTGATGATTTCGTCAAGCGCAGCTCGCATCACGGCGCCGCCGCGACGCTTCGCGATATCCGTCGTTGCGGGTCGGTCCTCGAGGCGCGCGCCCGGACCTGGCTTCGCCGGGCTGCCTTCTCCCGCGTCGCCGGAGGGCCTCATCCCTTCCCCGCCCGCCGCTTGCGCTTGGCGAGCGTGCGCAGCCTGAGCGCGTTGAGCTTGATGAAGCCGCCGGCGTCGTTGTGGTCGTAGGCGACGGCGCCCTCCTCGAAGGTGACGAGGTCCTGGTCGTAGAGCGAATGCGGGCTGTCCCGGCCGATGAGGATGACATTGCCCTTATAGAGCTTCAGGCGCACCCGGCCCGAGACGTATTCCTGGCTCTTGTCGATGAGCACCTGCAGCATCTCTCGCTCGGGTGAGAACCAGAAGCCGTTGTAGATGAGCTCGGCGTATCTGGGCATCAGCTCGTCCTTGAGGTGCGCCGCGCCGCGGTCGAGCGTGATCGATTCGATGCCGCGATGGGCGGTCAACAGGATCGTGCCGCCGGGGGTCTCGTACATGCCGCGCGACTTCATGCCGACGAAGCGGTTCTCGACGAGGTCGAGCCGGCCGACGCCATTGTCATGGCCGAGCTTGTTGAGCGCGGCGAGCAAAGCGGCTGGCGACAGCGGCGCGCCGTCGATCGCGACCGGATCGCCCTTGTCGAACGCGATTTCGACGATCGTCGCCTTGTCGGGCGCGGCCTCGGGATCGAGCGTGCGCGAATAGACGTAGCCCGGCACTTCGAGCGCGGGATCCTCCAGCACCTTGCCCTCGGAGGAAATGTGCAGGAGATTGGCGTCGGTCGAGAACGGCGCCTCGCCGCGCTTGTCCCGGGCGATCGGGATCTGGTTCTGCTCGGCGAAGGCGATCAGCGCGTTGCGCGAGGCGAACTCCCATTCGCGCCACGGCGCGATCACCTTGATGTCGGGCTCCAGCGCATAGGCGGAGAGCTCGAAGCGGACCTGGTCGTTGCCCTTGCCGGTCGCGCCGTGGGCGATCGCGTCGGCGCCGGTCGCGCGGGCGATCTCGACCAGCCGCTTGGCGATCAGCGGCCGCGCGATCGAGGTTCCGAGCAGATAGAGCCCCTCATATTGGGCGTTGGCGCGGAACATCGGGAACACGAAGTCGCGCACGAATTCCTCGCGCAGATCCTCGATGTAGATGTTCTCCGGCTTGACCCCGAGCAATTCGGCCTTCGCCCGCGCCGGCTCGAGCTCCTCGCCCTGGCCGAGATCGGCGGTGAAGGTGACGACTTCGCAGCCATAGGTCGTCTGCAGCCATTTGAGGATGATCGAGGTGTCGAGGCCGCCGGAATAGGCGAGGACGACGCGTTTCACTTTTGGTTTCGGCGGGGACATTGCGGGCTCTGGGCGGGGCGGAACGGCGGCGACTATAAGGGGCGTCGTGCGGCGCGCAACCCCGTCAGGGCGCGCGGCCGCGCGCAAACAGCAGCAGCCGCGCGCCCTGGACGAGGATCAGCATCAGCAGCGCCGCGAGGACGACGTCGGAGAGATAATGCGCGCCGAACGCCATCCGCAGCGCGCTGGCGGCGACTGCGAAGCCGAGCGCGGCGCCGAGCGCGGGCGCCCGCCAGGGCGGCGGGGCGAGGCTCGCCGGCGCGACCATCCAGAACGCCTCCGACCCCTCCCCCGACACGAACGAGCAATTGTGCGGGCACTCCCCGTCGAGCCGGTCCCAGGGCCGGAATTCGAAGGGGCCGCCGAAGTCGCGGGTCTGGATCGGGCGCGGCCGGTGGGTGTGGTCCTTGAGGCCGAGATTGACGATGAGGCCGGGCCCGATCGCCATGGTCGCGACGAGGAAGCCGAGCTGGCGGCCGGTCGGCGCCCACGAGCTTGCGAGCCCGAGCTTGCGCAGGGCGTAGAGCGCGGCGAAGGCGGCGAGCGCGACGAAGGGGGCGATGCTGAAGAAGGCGCGGCCGGCGCGCGCGGGCGCCGAACGCAGGAACCCGCTCTGGCCGTAGAACGCGCGCGCGGCCTCGACGTCGATCTGCGGCCAGAGCGCGAACACGATGAGCGCGGCGAGCGCGAGCGCGACCAGGCCGGCCAGCAGGCGCATCGGTCAGACCCTGTAGATCTGTCCGGTCTGGCGTCCCTCGACGCTGCGGCTGAACGCGAGCCCGGCGCGCGCGACCGGCGCCGGCTCGAAGCCGCGAAAGAACGGGCCGTAGCCGGCCATCGATTCCACGAACACGGTCGGGCTCACCAGATTGATGCGCAGGCCGCGCGGCAGTTCGATCGCCGCGGCGCGGGTGAACGCCTCCAGCGCGCCGTTGACCATGCTCGCCGAGGAGCCTTCGACGATCGGCTGATCGGCGAGAATCCCGCCGATCAGGGTGATCGAGCCGCCCTCGCGCAGGACGTCGCGCGCGGCGAGCGTCAGGTTGACCTGGCCCATCAGCTTGTTGGCGAGGCCGAGGCCGTAGACGGACCGCGCGATTTCCGCTGGCGCGATCGCGGCGAGCGGGGCGAAATTCACCGATCCGGCCGCGCAGGCGACCGCGTCGAGCGGCCCGGCGGCGGCCAGGCCCGCCACGAGGCTCGCGGGGTCGGCGATGTCGATCCGCAGATCGCCCGACTTCGAGCCGGCGGCGAGGATTTCGTGGCGCGCGCCGAGTTCGGCGACCACCGCGCGGCCGAGCGTGCCGCTCGCGCCGATCACCAGGATCCGCAACCGCCGCTCCGTCGCCATGACCGCCATCCTCCGTCCCTGGCGCCCCCCGGCGTGCGCCCCCGCCATGGGCTAGCCCGGCGCGCGGCTTGACTCAAGCATCCATGCGTAGGAGCAGAGCCGGCGCGACGACGAAAGGCAGCCATGGCGCCGGCCCATCCCCATCGAATCGTCTTCCTGCGCCACGGCCAGACCGCCTACAACGCTCAGAACCGTCTGCAGGGCCAGCGCGACGTGCCGCTCGACGGCAAGGGGCGCGAGCAGGCGCAGGCGATCGGGCGGTTCCTCGGGGCCTCGATGGGTCCGGAGATGGCGCGGCTCGACGCCGCCGGCGGCTTCTGGGCCTCGCCGCTCGCGCGCACGCGCCAGACGATGACGCTCGCGCGCCTCGCCATCGGACTGCCGGCCGAGCCCTACCGCCTCGACGGCCGGCTGATGGAGCTGAATTTCGGCGCCTGGGAGGGGCGGACCTGGGACGAGGTCAAGCGCAGCGATCCCGCCGGAATCGCCGCGCGGCGCGCCGACAAATGGGGCTTTGCGCCGCCCGGCGGCGAAAGCTACGCCGACATGGCCGCGCGCCTGACCCCCTGGCTCGCCGAGCGCGACGGCGACGCCCTGGTGGTCGCCCATGGCGGCGTCGCGCGGGCGTTGATGGCGCTGCTCGCGGGGGTCGAACCCGCCGCGGCGGCGGACGCCGAAATCTGGCAGGGCCGCGCGCTGATTTTCGAAGCGGGCGGCTATTCCTGGATCGGCTGACGCCGCGCATGAAAAAAGCCGCGTCCGTTCGCCTCAGGCGAACTTACGCGGCTTTGAGGAATGGCGGGCTGACTCGCCTGCGGCCCCGCCCGGTCGGCGTATCGGCGCTTCGGCCTTACATCTTCTTCTCGTCCATCTTCTTTTCTTCCATCTTCTTCATCATGTGATGATGGCGGTGATGGTGGACGACCGGCTTCATCATGTGATGATGATGACGATGATGCACCATCGGCTTGGCCATCATCTCGGGCTTCGGCGCGTCGTCGGCGAGCGCGAGGGCGGGAGCGAGCATCAGCGCCGAGCCGAGGCCGATCGCCGCAAGAATCCTGATCATTTCGTCTTCTCCATGTTACGGCCTGAGGGCTCTACGCGTCTTAGGCTGGCGAGCTTATGGCGAATCCAAGATGAATTGACGATGAACGATTTGACGACTCCCGGCGGACGCCGCCCTCCGCCGCCGCAAGCCATTGAGTCCGTTCTCATATCGAAAGGCTCGCCCGCGGCCGGCGCCGGCCTGACCGACCCCGCGGAATCGGGCGAAAATGCGGCGCCCGATTCCCCGTTTGACGCCGCGCGGCGCGGCCCCTAAACACTCGCGCCGGTCCGCCATGTCGCACAACGTCTTCGGCCACCTCTTCCGGGTGACGACCTTCGGCGAGAGCCACGGGGCGGGAATCGGCTGCGTCGTCGACGGCTGCCCGCCGCTGATTCCGCTCGAGGCCGCCGACATCCAGGCCGATCTCGACCGGCGCCGGCCGGGGACCTCGCGCTTCACCACCCAGCGCCAGGAGCCCGACCAGGTGAAGATCCTGTCGGGCGTGATGGTCGACGAACGGATCGGCCGGCAGGTGACCACGGGGGCGCCGATCGGCCTGTTCATCGAGAACGTCGACCAGCGCTCCAAGGACTACGGCGAGATCAAGGACAAGTATCGCCCCGGCCACGCCGATTTCACCTATGAGGCGAAATACGGGATTCGCGACTATCGCGGCGGCGGCCGCTCGTCGGCGCGCGAAACGGCGGCGCGGGTCGCGGCGGGCGCGATCGCGCGCAAGGTCGTCGCCGGGGTGGCGATCCGCGGCGCGCTCGTGCAGATCGGCGCGCGCCGGATCGAGCGCGCCAACTGGGACTGGGACGAGGTTTCGCGCAACCCGTTCTTCTGCCCGGATCGGATCGCGGCGGCGAGCTTCGCCGCCTATCTCGACGAGATCAGGAAGGCGGGCTCGTCGATCGGCGCGGTGGTCGAAATCGTCGCCGAGGGCGCCCCGGCCGGCTGGGGCGCGCCGGTCTACGGCAAGCTCGACAGCGAAATCGCCGCCGCGCTGATGAGCATCAACGCGGTCAAGGGCGTCGAGATCGGCGCCGGCTTCGGGGCCGCCGAGCTGACCGGCGAGGAAAACGCCGACGAGATGCGGGCGGGCAACGACGGGCGGCCGGTGTTTCTGGCCAACCACGCCGGCGGCGTGCTCGGCGGCATATCGACCGGCCAGCCGATCGTGGCGCGATTCGCGGTCAAGCCGACCTCGTCGATCCTGTCGCCGCGCCGGACGATCGCCCGCGACGGGCAGGAGACCGAGATCATGACCAGGGGCCGCCACGATCCCTGCGTCGGCATCCGCGCCGTGCCGGTCGGCGAGGCGATGGTCGCCTGCGTCCTCGCCGACGCATTCCTGCGCCACCGCGGCCAGGTCGGCTGAACATTCGCCCGGATTCCCCGCCTCCGCTTGCCGGCTACGGCGGCGCCTTCGCGGACACGCCGATGATCGGCCCCAGCGGCGACAGCGCGTCGGCGCGCTGGAGACCGGGCGCGAACAGGCTCGACACCGACCCGTCGAGAAACAGCGCGTTGGGGCATTTCAGCCCGTCGCGGAACAGGCGCGCGAAGGCGTAGAACGTCACCCGCGCCTCGGAAATCGCGAACACGACGATCGAGCCGTCGCGCACCCCGACCCCGTCGCGGATCTTGGCCGAAGTGCCGGTCGGCCTGATCCTGGGATGGATCCGGCCGTCGATCACCAGCATCGGGCCCGACTGGGTCGCATAGCGCGCGGTCGGCCCCATGCTGAGGAAGCGCGCCGTCTCGACGACGCCGGCGGCGCCGGCTTCGCCGACGTAGAACACGCCGTTCGGCTTGAGGTGGAAATTGCTGTCGCCGTCGCGCGTGTCGGCCCTGTGCAGCTGCTTGCCGTTCTCGATCAGCAGGCCGACGGGCGACAGATCGGCTTCGAACATGCCCCCGTTCATCGCGAAGCGCAGCTCGCGACCCTGCGCCTTCAGCGCGTCGGCGAGGCCGGAGAACCCGCCATAGGGCGCGCCATTGGCGCCCTTCCAGTAGATCCGGATGTCGTCCTGGCGCGCGTCGAACGCGCACACCACGTAATCGGCGTCCTCGAACGCCATCGGCGCACAGGATCCCGCCGCCTGCGCGGGCGCGGCGCCGAACCAGGCGCAGAGCGCCAGCATCGCGGCGAAGCCCGGCGCCGCGGCCCTGGATACGGAGCGCCGCTCGGCGGCGCGGGGGCGTTCGCGAGCCAACTTACAGGACCTTGCCCGGATTCATGATCCCGTGCGGGTCGAGCGTCGCCTTGATCGCGCGCATGACCTCGAGCGAGACCGGATCCTTGGTCCGGCCGAGCAAGTCCCGCTTCAGCCGGCCGATTCCGTGTTCGGCCGAGATCGAGCCGCGGAAATCGGCGACGATTCCATGGACGATCTCGTTGACGTCAGCCCATTGGGCGAGAAACCCCGCCTTGTCGGCGTCGACCGGCTGGGACACGTTGAAATGGATGTTGCCGTCGCCCAGATGGCCGAACGCCACGACCCGGGCGCCCGGGAGATGGGCCTCGACCGCGCGGGTCGCGCGCGCCAGGAAGGCCGGCGTCGCCCCGATCGGCACGCTGACGTCGTGCTTGATCGAGCCGCCTTCGTGGCGCTGGGCGTCGGAAAGGTCCTCGCGCAGGCGCCAGAGGGCGGCGCGCTGCTCGTGGGTCGCCGCGATCGTCGCGTCCTCGATGAGGTCCCGTTCGAGCGCGCTCGCCAGGATCGACGCCATCGTCTCGTCGAGACCGGCCGGCGCTGGCGAGGACAATTCGACGAGGACGTACCAGGCGTGCGCGGCGGCGAGCGGATCGCGCGCGCCGCGGCCGTGGGCGAGGACGAAATCGAGCCCGATGCGCGGCATCAGTTCGAAGCTCGTCACCCCGCCGCCGCCGCGCTCGCGCGCGATCTGCAGCAGGCGCAGCGCCCGATCGGGGTCGGCGAGCCCGACGAAGGCGGTCGCGATCGAACGCGGCCTGGCGAACAGCTTCAGCGCCGCGGCGGTGATGACGCCGAGCGTCCCCTCGGCGCCGATGAACAGGTTCCTCAGATCATAGCCGGTATTGTCCTTGCGCAGCTTGCCGAGCCCGTTGATGACCCGCCCGTCGGCGAGCGCGACCTCGAGGCCGGTCGTCAGATCGCGCGCATTGCCATAGGCGATGACGGCGACGCCGCCGGCGTTGGTGGCCAGATTGCCGCCGATCGTGCAGGTCCCCTCGGAGGCGAGCGACAGCGGAAACAGCCGATCGCTCCGCGCCGCCGCCGCCTGCGCGGCGGCGAGCGAGACGCCCGCCTCGGCGATCATCACGTCGGCGTCGAGATCGAGCTCGCGCACCCGGTTCATCCGCAGGAGCGACAGGATGATCGCCTCGCCGCTGGCGTCGGGGGTCTGCCCGCCGACGAGGCCGGTATTGCCGCCCTGCGGGACGACCGGAACCCGCCGCTGGTCGCAGAGGGCGAGGACGCCCGCGGTCTCGCGCGTCGAGGCCGGCCGGACGAGCGCGCGCGCCCGGCCGCGGAACAGCCCGCGCGGCTCGACGAGATGGGCGCCGATCAGCTCTTCGTCGGTCAGCACGTGGCGGGCGCCGACGATCTGCTCCAGGGCGCCCAGCAGGCCGGCCTGGTCCGAAACGTCGCTCATCCCAGAATTCCTTTCGCCGACCCCCGCCCGCGGGCCCTCCCGCTCGCCGGGCGGGTCAGCACGCCGACGATTTCGACATGGGGCGAGAACCGAAACTGGTCGATCGGGGTGACGGAATCGAGGCGGTAGCCGCCGGCGACCAGAAGGCTCATGTCGAGCGCGAAACTCGTCGGGTTGCACGAGATCGCGACGATTCTTCGAACCCGGCTCGCCGCCAGCGCGCGCGCCTGCGCCTGGGCGCCGACGCGCGGCGGATCGAACACCACGGCGTCGAAGGCGTCGAGTTCGGCGCCCGCGAGCGGCCTCTGGAACAGGTCCCGCGCCGCGCCGGCGACGGCGCGCAGGCCGACGGTCTCGCGCGCGGCGCGCATCAGCGCGGCGAGCGCCGGCCGGTCGAGTTCGAACCCATGCACCTGGGCGCGCTCGGCGAGCCGCAGCGAAAAGGCGCCGGTTCCGCAAAAGAGGTCGGCGACCCGCCGCGCGCCCGCCGCGGCGTCGAGCGCCAGCGCCGCCAGGATGCGCTCGCCCGCCTCGGTCGCCTGCAGGAAGCCGCCCGGCGGCGGCCGGACGCGCGCGGCGCCGATGAGGATTTCGGCCGGCCGCCGCTCGATGACGACTTCGCCATGGTTCGACAGCCGCGCGAGGTCGCAATCCTCGGCCGCGCGCACCAGCTTGCGCTGCGCGGCGGCGTCGAGCGGACCGCTGCCCCTGAAGTCGATGTCGAGCCCGCCGAGCGTCGCGGCGACGGCGATGTCGAGCGGCCTGCCGGCGCCACGCAGGCAGTCGGCGATCGCGCGGGCGGCGTCGAGCGCCCCGGCCATCCCCGGCGCCAGCACCGGACAGGCTTCGATTCCGACGATGGCGTGAGCGCGCGCGCGCATGAAGCCGAGCTCGACGCCGGGGCCCTGCTCCGCGAAACGCGCATGGAAGGTGGCGCGCCGGCGGCCCTCGCCATGGGCGTCGACGAGCGCGTCGACCGGCGCCGCGACGCCGGCGCGGGCGAGCGCCGCCGCCACCAGGCCGCGTTTCCATGCGGCATAGAGCCCGGGCGCCATGTGCTGGGCGACGCAGCCGCCGCAATCGCCGAAATGCCGGCAGATCGGCGCGATCCGATCCGGGCTCGCCTCGAGAATCGCGACGATCTGCCCGCGCTCGCCCTGCACCGCCGCCCGGACGCGCTCGCCCGGCTGGGCGCCGGCGATTTCCAACGCCCGCGCGCCGTCGCGCGCGCGGCCGGCGCCGCGGTCGCCGAGTCCGTCGATCGCCGCTTCCAGAACCCGCGCGTCATCCACGGCGGGCGCCGAACAGGAATTCCACCGCGCCGTCGCCGCCAGGGATCGGCGAGGCGATGATCCCGAGGCTCGCCCAGCCGAGGCCTAGCGCGCATTCGCGCACCTCCGCGCAGACCCGCGCGTGAACCGCCGGGTCGCGCACGGCGCCCTTGACGAGGTTGGCGCGCCCGGCCTCGAACTGCGGCTTGACCAGCGCGACGAGCCAGGCGCCGGCGGCGGCGAGCGGCAGCACATGCGGCAGGACGAGGCGCAGGCGGATGAAGCTGACGTCGCAGACGATCGCGTCCGGCGGCGCCGCGAACAGGGCGCCGTCGAGGCCGCGCGCGTCGCAGCCTTCGCGCGCGATCACCCGGGCGTCGGCGCGCAGCCGCGCGTCGAGCTGGTCGTGGCCGACGTCGACGGCGTAGACGCGCCGCGCGCCATGGGCGAGCAGGACGTCGGTGAAGCCGCCGGTCGAGGCGCCGACGTCGAGGCAGTCGAGACCGCGCGGATCGAGCGCGAACGCCGCCAGCGCCGCCGCCAGCTTGACGCCGCCGCGCGAGACCCAGGGATGGGGCGCGCGCGCCTCGACGCGGGCGCCGGGCGCGATCCCCTGCGAAGGCTTGCGGACGGGAACGCCGTCGACCGCCACGAGCCCGGCGTCGATCGCGGCCCGCGCGCGGGCGCGGCTCGGGAAATGGCCGAGCTCGACGAGGGCGGAATCGGCGCGTGTGCGCATGCTTCTCCTGATGTCTCGGTGCGACGGCCCAAGATGGCGTCATCGGGGGCCGTCGGCAAGTTGCGGCGCATCCGGCCGCCGGCGGCCGGGCGATGGGCGCAGGCGCGCGCTCAGGGCCTCGCCCTGGGCTTCAGCGCGGTGACGAACAGCCTGGGATAGAGGAACAGCAGCTCGCCGCCGGATTCGGCGGGATAGGCTTCGGCGAGCCCCTCCATGTAGCGGGCGATGAACTGCTCGCGCTCGCATTCGTCGAGCAGGTTGAGGAACGGCCTGAGGCCGCTGCCGCGGAACCAGTCGACGACCGCCCCGACCCCGGGCAGGGGGTGGACATAGGTCGTCTGCCAGATTTCGACCCGGCTGCTGAGCGGCCGCAGCCATTGATGATAGTCCGAATAGATGCCGATCAGGCCGCGGGTCTTGGCGACCGGCACCAGCCGGTCGGCCCACGGGCCGTCGGCGGCGACCATCCGCATCAGCGCGTGCGAGGGCTCCTGCCGGTTGTCGGGCATCTGGATCGCCAGGCAGCCGCCCTCGGCGAGGAACGACATCAGCCGCGGAATCAGCTCGTGGTGGTCGGGCAGCCATTGCAGCGCGGCATTGGCGAAGATCAGGTCCGGCCGGACCTCGGGGCGCCAGGCGGCGATGTCCTGCCGTTCGAAGACGACCCCGCCCAGCCGCGCGCGCGCGGCGGCGAGCATCTGCCCGGAATTGTCGACGCCGGTGATCTGGGCGCCGGGGTAGCGGGCGGCGAGCAGCTGGGTGCTGGTGCCGGGACCGCAGCCGAGATCGACGATGCGGCGCGCCTCGATCGGCACGCGGGCGAGCAGGTCGCGCGCCGGCTGGGTCCGCTCGGCCTCGAATTTGAGGTAGAGCCCGGTGTCCCAGTCGCCGCCGGCGAGGTCCTCGGCGTCGCGCGCCCGTCGCTGGTTCGGCTTTCCCATCTGGCTCCCGATCGAGCAATTGGAGGCTGAAAACGCAACCGCCGCGGGGCGGCCGGCCATGCAGTGCGGGCACGGATGTGGCTACAGAATGACGTCATGGTCCAACGACCCCGAGCTTGGCGCATCGGCGCGGTGTTTTGATGGCGCCGGCCGAGATCCCGCGCCGCCGTTTCGGCGGCGGGCGGGAGGCCGAGGATGAGGCCGATCAATCTAGTTAGAATATAGATTTATTGCCGGAGGTCAAGCCGGCTTCGTCAGGCCCATTCCGCCTCCCGGCGCCGGCCCGCGCTCCTGCCGCGTCGCCTGGGCCCGGAAACTTTTGGAAGTCTTTGGAAGTCTTCGGAAGAGCTTTTATTTCCCCGATTTCGTGAGATTTGGTGGAATTCCAAGGGCTTGCGAGCCCGCGGAAACATTCTGCGCCCCCGCGGCGCCCGCGCCTCCGGGGCGCCCGAAGGCCCCGGCGGCTGGTAGGCGTGGAGCAGGGCCGAATGGCGCCGCCCGGCTCGGACCCGCTGTCGACCGAGGTTGGAATGTAGACTGGGGAACGGCTGGAGTCAAGCAGAATTTCTGTAAAAGAGAAACGTCACGGCGTCGTCTGCGGTTTCGACGTCGCCGGCCATCGCGGCGACCCGCCCCCTCCGCCTCGCCGCGGGGGCGAGTCGGCCGGGCTGAACCGGCATGACGGGCGCCATCGGGGTCAATTCCTGGTGTCGTCAGCGGGCCAATTCCGGATGTCGCTTGACAGCCACCCCGCCGCGCCATGTCCCACGACGGGGTCCGCCCGGCTCGCCTCGGCGTCCCCCGATCGCCTGAACGACGCGGCGCCCTGCCGCGCATCTCGCAACGACTGGCGAAAGGCGGCGGGCGCGCTCGGCTCCTGGCGAAGCCGCGGACAGCGGCTCGATCTTTTTTTGACGGACGAGCGCGGGAGCGGCTACACCTCGCGGCCGGGCCTCCGGCGGTCCCGCGAACAGGCCCATTTCACCGGCGGCGTCGCCCAGCCAAAACGGCCCGGAGTTGAAAAAACGTGACGCAGAAAGGCGCGATATCGCCACCCTGGCGAGCCAGCCAGCTCCGCCGCGCGATCGATGCGGCGGGCGTTGCGCTATGGGCCTGGAACGTCGATGACGACCGCCTGACGATGGACGACCGCGCATTCGAACTGTGGGACGTGCCGCGGAGCGAGGTGGTCACATTCGAGGAATTGTCCTCCCATATCCATCCTGCCGATCGCGACCGCGTCCGCGCGGCGTTCGCCGCAACCCGGGCGGTCGTCGGGTCCTACGAAATCGACTTCCGAATCACGGTCGGCGAGGAGGTCCGGTGGATATCGGCCCGCGGCCAGGGGGACGACGCGGACATCGTCGATCGGGTGATGTTCGGGATTTTTCTCGACGTGTCCGGCCGCAAACAGGCCGAAGAGGGGCACGAGCTGCTCGCCGGAGAGATGAGCCACCGGGTCAAGAACCTGCTGGCGATCGCCTCGGGACTGACGGAAATCACCTCCCGCTCCACGACGACGGCGGCGGAAATGGCCCGTGAACTGATCCACCGGCTGACGGCGCTGGGACGCGCGCATGATCTGGTTCGGCCATTGCCCGGCATGGCGGGCAGCGCCGCCCTGCTCGGCGACCTTCTGACGGTGTTGCTGGCGCCCTACGACGATCTCGGCGCGTTCTCCGGGCGGATACGGGTGGCGGTTCCGCGGATCGGCGTCGGCGAGGCCACGGCGACGACGCTGGCGCTGGTCGTCCATGAACTGGCGACCAATTCGCTCAAATATGGCGCCTTCGCTTCCGCGACCGGCACGATCGACGTGTCGTGCCTGTCGGAAGACGACGACGTCGTCGTGATCTGGACCGAAAGCGGCGGTCCGCCCGTCGTCGAACCCGCCAGCAGCGGCTTCGGCAGCAAGCTCGTCGCCCGAAGCATGTCCGCCCAGCTCGGCGGATCGATCGCCTACGCCTGGTCCCCGGGAGGCGTCATCGTGACGATCCGCATGCGGAAGGACCGAATGGCCAACTGAGCCGGCGCAGCTTCGCAACCCCGTAACCCCAAGCTCGTCAATTCCGCCGCACCGAAGTACCGGGCGAATCGCTGAACCAGGTGGCGACGACGTCGCCGTCGGGATCGATGACGGAGAATTTGTGCGCGCGAATCTCATCGGCGGCGACCACGTTCGAGCTGCGCTTGGTCGCGCCGAGCGAAGCCAGTCCGACGACTGCGCAAAGCCCTGTGACGAGAACGCGGTTTTGCCATTCGACGCGTTTGAGGCGCGTGTGGATTTCCGCGAGCGCGATGTCGTTCATGGGGAAAGCCTCCAATCCTTTTCGGCGCGGCTCACATTGGGGCGGTTCCGGCCTTTGTCGAATCGACTCGCAGAACACTCGTCATGCGGCGTGGCAATGGCGGCCCTGCTGAGCGCTTCCCTGTTTGCCTGTAAGGTTGCCTCGATGGGCTGCGCCAACGACCATCCTGGCGCATCGACGCCGGTCGGGGCGCCGTCCAGCCTCAGCCGTCGAGAATCTTGCCGAGCAGGCGCGCCAGCTCCTCGCGCTCGGCGTCGGCGAGCGGCGAGAACGATCTGCGGGTCACCGCGGACATGATCTTCTGTCCGTCGTTCAGCAGTCCGCGTCCCTTCGCGGTGAGCTCCTGGACATTCGCGCGCCCGATCCCGGGCTCGCACTTGATCAGGCCGGCGGCCTGCATGCGCTTCAGCAGGGTCCCCAACGCCTGGTCCGAATTGAAGGTCTTTTCCGCGAGATGGCGCTGCGAACAGCGGGGATTGCGCTCGATCTCGCGAAGCGCGTTCCACTGGACGAGGCTCAGACCCAGGGGCGCGAGGCGCCTGTCCAGCTCTCGATGGTGGCCGTGCTGGATGCGCTTGATCAGCCAGCCCAGACGTTCGGGAGCGCTTGACATATAATGATGTTTATATAAGAATATTGATATCGTCAACCGACGACGTGGCGTGGGGCGCGTCGACCCGAAAGCGGGCGGGTCGCCGGCGGGCGCATCCCGCTCCGGTCCCCGCTTCGAATCCAGCGAGCGAAACCATGAAAATCTCCGAGAGCGGCACGGGGCGAAACATCCTGGTTCTGCATGGCGGCGGCGGGCCGGCGACGATGGCGGGCCTGACGGCGCACCTCGCCGAAAACGCCCATGTCGTCACGCCGACTCATCCCGGCTGGGACGGCACGCCGCGGCCGGAGTCGATCGGCGACATCGCCGCGCTCGCCGACGCCTATGGGCGGTACCTCGACGAGCGCGACCTGAAAGACGTCGTCGTGGTCGGCTCTTCGCTCGGCGGGTGGCTCGGCGCCGAGATCGCGCTGCGCGACGCCGCCCACCGGGTCGCCGGGCTCGTCATCATCAACGGCGTCGGCGTCGACGTCCCGGGCCAGCCGATCACCGACATCACCGGCTTCACGCCGCAACAGCTGGCCGCGGCGGCTTTCCATGACCCGGCCAAATTCGGCGCTGGCGCGCCGCCGCCGACGCCCGAGCGGATCGCCATGATGCGCGCCAACGCGGCGGCGACCGCGCTGTTTTCGAGCCGGACCTACGGCTACGATCCGATCCTCCTGGCTCGCTTGAAGGGGATCAGCGTCCCCACTCTCGTGATCTGGGGCGAGTCGGATCGCGTGGTGACCAGGGAATACGGCCGCGCCTACGCCGCCGCGATCCCGGGCGCCCGGTTCGAAATCATCGCCGAGGCCGGACACCTGCCGTGGATCGAACAGCCCGAGGAGACGTTTCGCCTGCTCGATCGATTTGTCGTCGCCGCCGGCGGGCGCTGAGGAGTCGCGCCGCCGGCCTGCCGCGGGGGTCTGGCGGGGAGGTCCCGCAGGCGTGAGCGACGTCGCGGAAAAATGTCCGCGCACAGCAAGGGCCGCCCCGCCGGGGGGGCTTCGACATCCTTCCGCGACGACGATGAGGCTTGCCGGCCTCACGGACCGAAATCGGCGATCGACAGGAACGCGAGTTGACGGCGCCGCCGCTGAACTGCCGCACCACCGCAAGCCGTAAGGCGCCGCCCCGAAGCGCTCAATTCGGAGTCGTCCGAACGAGCGCGTCGACCACGCCGGAGCCCCCGTCCACGAGTTGTTGCCCGCTGACCCAGACGTCGCGGCCGACGATCCGCGTCCGCATCGCGGCGAGCCATTGCGCGTTCACGCGTTGCCTGCCGATGTCGGTCTCGTAGAAACTGTCGGTGACGAGGGTCTCGATGGCCTTTCGAACGGCCGCCGCATGCTCGCCGGTCGCCGTCCAGGCCGCCGCTTCGATGCTCGCCTCATGAAACATGAAATGCGCGCCGGGATCGGCCATGCGCCGGGCGCCGAGAAGGTAGATCGGCACGCACATCGAGGCGCAGACGGCGCCTTTTTCGACGAGCGTGTCGATCGGGCGCCGCTGCGCGGCCGCGCGAATTGTCTCCATCACCGCGCGCCCATGCTCGATCGAGCCGCCCGGGGAGTTCAATGTGAGGACCAGCCGGCGCGGGTCGGCCTCCAGCCTGTCGAGGGCGGCGGCGATGTCGTCGCGCATCGGCGTTTCGATCGGTCCGCTCCAGGCCAGCACGACGCGGCCCGGCTCCTCGCGCAAGGTCAGCTTCTGCGTCGTCGGCTCGACCTCGGACCGCGGCGCCATCTCGCACTTGGCGATCACGAGCGCGATGCAACAGACGCCGATCGCCTTGAGCCACGACATGTTCCCGCCTTCCCCTGGCAAACCCCGGCGCGCAACCGTCAGACCGGAGCGCGCGGCGCCGCCGCGGCTCTGTCGGCCTGCGCCTGCAGTTCGGCAAAGCCCGCCAGCAGCGCGCGATGCGCGGCGCCCCCTACGTAGCGCCCTCGCAGAAGCGAGGCGCCCGTCGCCAGGACGATCATGGCGAAGCCGAAAGCGATGACGAGGAAAGTCAGCAGGCGATTGGTCAGCAGGGTCTCGGCGGGGTAGGCGATGGTGAGCGCGGAAGGATCGAGCGTCGAGCGCACCGGCACGAGCCTCACGCCGCCGCCGCTCTCAAACGCCATCATGTAATCGACCGCGACCGGGGCCTGATCGGGCTCGGCGAGCGACGTGAGCGTTGCGCCGCAGATCGTGAGCGTCAGATTGTAGCGCGTGCATTTGGGAGCGACGACCTTGATATCGTAAGCCGGCTGCCATGTGCCGGCGAGGCGATAGTCGCGCAGGACGACGCCGCCATAGGGCAGGATCAGCCACCAGAACAAGCCGATGGCCGCAACCAGGACAATGACGAGCGGCAAAGGCCCCGTCTTCGCCCAATAAGGCAGCTGCCCGGTCTTGACCACCGCGATCGCGGCGGCGAGATCAGCCGGCGCCGCCTCGGGCCTGTTGTGAACGCGGGCGCCGCCCGCGACGTTGCGCTTGCCGAACTCCGCCATGGCTTCCCCGATCGCCGGATGACGGGCCATCCTCGGGGCATTGTCCAAAAAATGAGTAAAGGGCGGCAGATACGGTCGGATCTTGGTGAACCGCGGGTGTATCTGTTCGTCCGTTTTTTTGGTTACGGCGACAGTGCGCTTTACTGATGTCCGCATAAATATGTCGATCGCCACAAAGCGTTCACGAAGATTGGACGACTGAAACAAGGCCCAAGCCACCGCGTCATTGCTCGAGCAAACTCATCTCGCGCCAAAGCACTTCCAAGTTCTGCGAGAAGCACTCTGATCCCTTGTTCACCCGGCGGAGCGTTGCGCGGGATCAATTCGAAGTCGAGGAGGGCCCTTCGGGCCCCCGCCGGAGGCGGCGACCGCAAAGCGGTCGTCCTCGAGTTCGCATTCATCCCGCGCATGATGGCCGGCGAGCGAGCAAGGGATGGCTGGCGCTTAGGGCCAGCGCATGCCTCCTGCCGGCCAAGGCATGTCCGGGATCGCGCCCCGGCCCGGAAGCCCTCAACCCCCCGCGCCCCTCAGCAGGGCTCCGCCGCCGCCCCGCGCTCCGGGTTCACGATGCCGTGCAGCAGCATGTCGACATGCGCCTCGATCTGCTCCTCGACCGGGATCCAGTCGAAGTCGGGATAGGCCAGGCGCAGGGCGACCAGGCCGTGGATGCCCGCCCACATCGACTGGGCGGCGGCGAGGCCGGATTTGATGCAGCGCAGCCTGTCGGACGCGATCCCCTGCTCGATCCGCCGCCGCAGATTGTCGAACAGCGCGTCGCCGATCGGATTGTGCAGCCGGGCGTCCGGGCGCGCCGCCTTGCGGCGGCCGTCGCGCAGCATGAACACGAGCCGGTATTCGTCGGGATGCTCGAGCCCGAACCGGATGTATTGGCGGAAGTTCGAGCGCAGGAACACGATCGGATCGGCGCATTCGGCGTCCACCGCGTCGAGCGCGGCGCCGAGCTTGGCGAGCGCGGCGTTGACGAGGCGGTCGAGCATCTCGTCCTTGCTCTTGAAATAGACATAGAGCGCGGTCTGCGAAATGCCGACCCGCGCCGCGATCTGGCGGGTGGTGACGTTCTCGACCCCGTGCTCGAGGAACAGGGCGCGCGCCGCGCACAGGATCTCCTCGGGACGCTCGTGGCCGTAGCCGCGCGCCTTGCGGTTCTCCAGGGAGATGACATAGGTCCGGGGCGCGGCCGGCTTGGTTTCGGTGGCGCTCATCCGCCCCCTCCTCTGGTCCCTCGAGCCGAATATATTCGGTTTTGAACAATTGCCGCCGGGGACGGTTCCCTGTCAACCGCCCCGCCGCGCGGGCTCGGCGGCCCGATGCGGAACTGCGGCCCGACGCCGGCGTTGACCAAGCGCGGATCGCGATTTGCGCGAAGAGGCGAACGGTCATGATCTACGCTGCGAACATCCGCCGGGGCCTCGTCGCCAGCGGCGCCGTCGCGGTCGCGGCGGCATGCATCGGCTTGCTCGCCTTTCTGCTGACGCCAGCCCAATCCGGCGACGCAGCCCGGGCGCCGGCGAGCTTCGTGCGCGGCGGCGGATCGCCGCCGCCCGACACGCCCAAACCGGTCGCGGTCGAGGTCGTGGCGATCTGAACGCCGGGCGGGCGCCCGCCGCCCGCAGGATCGCGTGCCGCCCGGCATGCTCCATCCAGGAGCCGTGTCGCAAGGCCGCGATCTCCGCGCCGCCGCGCATCGGCGGGACGGCGGCATCCTCGGGTTCGCGGGATGCGGAGCCGAACGTCCCGGATAATTGAATATTTTCTCTCCTCCGACGCGCTATTGTTCGAGCCGGCGGAACGGATCGATTTCGCGATCGGCGCGCGCGATCATCCGCTCGTCGCCGCGCGCCCGCCGGCGCCGCCGCAGACGAAGTAGGAGGAGACGGTCATGGCCCTGCTCGATGAATCCGCCGCCGGCGTCTACGTCATCGCCGCGACCCCGTTCGCCGACGACGGCGCGCTGGATCTGCCGAGCGCCGACCGGATGGTCGATTTCTATCTCGCGCTCGGCGCGACCGGACTGACCCTGCTCGGCGTCATGGGCGAGGCGCCGAAGCTGACCGCCGGGGAATCGCTCGGCTTTCTGCGCCGCGCGCTCAACCGGATCGCGGGCCGGGTTCCGGCGATCGTCGGCGTCTCCGCCGCCGGCCTGGCGCCGATGAAGGAACTGGCGACCGCCGCGGCCGACCTCGGCGCGGCGGGCGTCATGGTCGCGCCCCCGGCGCATCTGCGCACGGACGACCAGATCTACAATTATTTCGAGAGCGTCGCCGAGACGCTCGGCGAGATCCGCTTCGTGCTGCAGGACTATCCGCTGGCGACCGGCGTGCAGATTTCGCCGGCGGCGATCCTGCGCATCGTCGCGGCGCTGCCGACCTGCGTGATGCTGAAACACGAGGACTGGCCCGGCCTCGCCAAGATCGGCGCGCTGCGCGCCGCCAGCGCGCGCGGCGCCCGGCGGGTCTCGATCCTGACCGGCAATGGCGGCCTGTTCCTGCCCGAGGAACTCGCCCGCGGCGCCGACGGGGCGATGACCGGCTTCGCCTATCCCGAGATGATGGTCGGCGTGGTCGGCGCGCATCGGGGCGGCGATCTCGCGCGCGCCCAGGACATTTTCGACGCCTATCTGCCGCTCGCCCGCTACGAGCAGCAGCAGGGCGTCGGCCTCGCCGTCCGCAAATACATCCTGGCCAAACGCGGCGCGATCGCTTCGCCGGCGCTGCGCAAACCCGGCGGCGCGCTGTCCGCCGCCGACATCGCCGATGTCGAACGGCTGATCGCGCGCCAGACCCGCCGGCTGGAGGCGATCGGCCTGCCGGCGGCGCGTTGAGGCGCCGGCGCCGCGCCCCTGCCCTCCCCGGGGCTCGGCATCACGGCGCCGGGGGCACGAAGGGCCCGGCGTGCCCGGACAGGCGCGTCGCCAGTTCGACCGCCAATTGTTCCGACGGCGCCCGGTGGCCGTGCATGCAAAAGCCGAGCGTGACCAGCGCGACGACGAAGACCGCCGGCATGGCGGGGATTTCCGGACGGGCGCGGATCGCGCCGATCGCGGCCAGCGCCACCAGCCCGCCGAGCACGCAGCCGGCGATGGCCTCCGACGGCGAGTGGTGTCCGAGCACGACGCGCGAGACGCCGACCAGCAGGCCCAGACCGAGGCCGGTCGCGCCGCCCAGCAGCGCCGCGGATCGGGAAATCAGCCCGCCGATCATGTGCCCGGCGACCGTGATCACCGCGGCCGCGCTCATCGCATGGCCGCTGACCCCGGTAAAATCGAGCGAGGGAACGCCGACGCCCCAGGCGATATAGGCGATCTTCGTGCAGACGACGATTGTTGCGGCGGCGCCGTACAGCATGAGCCAGGCGAGGGCGCCGAGCCAGGCCCGGCTCGCCCCGAGCCAGAGCCCAAGCACGAGCGCCGTCGGCGCCATCACCGCCGAGTCGCCAAAATCGCTGATGGCGATCCACGGCATCGAGACTTCCCATCATGCGGGCGGCCCGGGTTCGCCCCGAGATGGCGAGGCTGCTCCACCCTCCGCCCGCCGCCGGGCAGGCCGACGGCGCCGATCCGAAGCGGTCACGCGCCGCGGCGCAATCGCTTCTTCCAGCGCTCGCCCATCCTGAGTTCGGTGCCGAGCACGTAGCGGGCCATGATCGACCGCCGCCTGCCGCGCGCGGCGCCGTCGTCGGCGACCGGCGGCGGCGCGGGTTGCGCCTGCGCGGTCGGCGGCGGCCTGACGACGGCGTCCGCAGGCGCCTGGGGACCGGCGCGGCGCTTAGGCGCGTCGGGACGCTTCGCCGGCGTCTTGCGCGCGGTCGCCGCTTTCGCGTGCGTCGCCGAAGCGGCCGAAGCTCCCGCCATCGACGGCGCATCGAGCGAGCGCCGCCGGCCCTTCTGGCGCGCCTCGGGGCTCGAGGCCGTCGGCGAATTCGCGGCCGAACGGCCGCCAGGCTCGGCGGCGGCTCGCGCCCGCTTGCGCTCGGCGGCCTCGTTGTTCACGCCCGCGACGCGACCGCGCCGGCGCGGCGCCTCGGGTTCCGCCGGGCGCGCCATCGAAGGCTCCGGCTGTTCCAGGCTCGGGAGGATCCGGCCCGTCGGTCGCGGCGAGCCGAACGCCGGACTCTCTGTGGGCGCGAAAGGCCTGGAGGGCGCCTCGCTCGCGGGCGCCGCGACCTCTTCGCGCGCGGCGAGTGAGAACAGGCTGGTTTCGCTGGCGGCGGCGGCGCGACCCCGGCGGCGCCGGACCTCGACGACGAAAGGCTGTTTGGTGTGCCTCAATGAACCCTCGGGGGTAGTTTCTGTCCCGCTCGCGACTCAATGCGAAGTCGGAAGCACAATAGAAAGACATCGCGATCAAAAGCGCAAGAAGTCAGAATCGATTTCTTCAATGTTGGTGAGTCCTGGATTTGCCCGCGCGCTCGTTTCACGGCGATCGCTCGCCGGAACGCTGCGCGCCGGCTCGGGAAAGACGACGGCCGTTCGAAACGCCCGCGTCCCGGCCGCCGCCGTCCGGCCCGGCTGCGCCGCCCAGCCTCGGATCATGAAAAAAATCGAAACCCGCCGCGCCTGGCCGGCGCCGGGCGCGCTCCCGGATCGTCGGGCGGCTTGGGCGAGGGATCGTCCGGCGCCGCCGCGACGCTCGGGCTCGCCTGCGCGGGTGAGGATTCGATGGCCGGCGCGGGCGGCGGCGCCGGCGGGGCCTGCGCGTCTTGCGCAGCCATCGGCGCCGGCGCTACCGGCGCCGGCTGCGGCGCGGCGAGCCGCTCCTCGGGCGTTCGCCAGGCGAAGCCGTCGAGTTTGCCCGACGGCGAGACCGGCGCCCAGCGGTCGCTCACGAATCCCTCGGCGATCCAGGCCCGATCGCGCGGCGCGCGAGCGGCGCGCGCCAGCCATTCGCGCACGGCGCCGGGGGATCCCTCGGTTTCCTCGAGATCGGCCATCAGCAGACATACGCGCGCGCTCGGCCGGGCGGCGGCGTCCGCCGCCAGCAACGGCGCCGCCGCCTCGCGCGCGGCCTCGAGATCGCGCGCCTCGAGCGCGGCGCGCGCGATCGTCAGCCGACTTTCCGGATCGTTGGGCGCCAGCCGCGCGAGGCTGCGCGCGCGGCCGAGCCGATCGGCGGCCGAATCGCCGGGACGCATTCTCAGATAGGCGGCGGCGAGGTCGGGATGCGGCGTCCGCTCATAGGCGGTCTCGAGGATCCGGGCGGCGCGCCGATAGTCGCCCGCCGCCGCGGTCAGCCGGCCGGCGATCGCGGCGGCGGGGACGAGGCCGGGCGCGAGCCGGCTCGCCTCCTGCGCGAGCGCCAGCGCCGTGGTAGGATCGCGCTCGCTGCGCTCCAGCGCCATCGCGGTCTTCAGAACCGCGCGCAGGCGATTGGCGGTCGGCTTGTCGATCAGCCCCGCCGCGGCGTTGCTCTCGACCGCTTCCAGCGCGCCCGCCCAGTCGCCGCGCGCCGCGCGATCGTCGAGCACCGCCTGGCCGGCCCAGGGCAGCGCGGCGTGACGGCTCGCCCGGACCGCATAGTCCAGCGCCGCCGAATGGTCGCCGCGTCGGCGCGCCTCCATGTGCAGGCCGCGCAATCCCAGCGCATGCGTGTGGTCGGCGTCGAGCATGTCCCTGAACGCCGATTCGGCGCCGGCGCGATCGCCCGCCAGTTGCGCCGCCTGCGCGCGCAACAGCCGGGTCATCGGCTCGGCGCCGATCAGCCGATGCGCTTCGGCGGCGTGACGGCTCGCCGCCCGCACGTCGCCCGAACCGACCGCGATCATCCCGCGCGACAGCGCCGCATAGCCCTTCTCGCGGCGCCGCGCCCGGTTGGTCAGGGCGACCAGCGAGGGAAGGCGAAAAACGAACCGGAAAATTCCCCACAGCAGGGCGATGACGATGGCCAGCGCGACCACGCCGCCGAGCGCGGCCATGACCGAGGTTTCGACGCGATAGCCCTGCCAGGTCAGGCCGACCTGCCCGGGATGATCGGCGAGCCAGGCGAAGCCCAGCGCCGCCAGGCAGAGAAAGGCGAGAAACAGCAACAGGCGAATCATGTCGTCTCCGCTCGGGATCGGCGCGCCGGCGCCGCGCCCCTGCCTCGGTCGAGCGCCGCGCCTGAGCGAACCGCCGTCCGACCACTCAATTCCTCGCCGCGGCGAGCCGCGCCATCGCGTCTTCGAGAATGTCCTGCGCCGCCTTGTCGGCGGCCAGCCGCGACTGCGCCTCGTTCGCCCAGGCTCGCGACGCTTCGCGCGCCGCCTCGGGCAGGCGCGCCCAGGAGCCGACCGCCGGCTCGACCTGGCCCCGGGCGAGCGCGGCGCCGACCTGCGAGATCAGG
>JBEKZS010000059.1:0-23686 GCA_049509635.1 Roseiarcus sp. | reverse complement strand
CCGGGCCAGTGAGCCGCCTTCGCCACTGGTGTTCTTGCGAATATCTACGAATTTCACCTCTACACTCGCAGTTCCACTCACCTCTCCCGGACTCAAGATCTCCAGTATCAAAGGCAGTTCCAAGGTTGAGCCTTGGCATTTCACCCCTGACTTAAAGACCCGCCTACACGCGCTTTACGCCCAGTAATTCCGAACAACGCTAGCCCCCTTCGTATTACCGCGGCTGCTGGCACGAAGTTAGCCGGGGCTTCTTCTTCAGGTACCGTCATTATCGTCCCTGATGAAAGAGCTTTACAACCCTAAGGCCGTCATCACTCACGCGGCATGGCTGGATCAGGCTTTCGCCCATTGTCCAATATTCCCCACTGCTGCCTCCCGTAGGAGTTTGGGCCGTGTCTCAGTCCCAATGTGGCTGATCATCCTCTCAGACCAGCTACCGATCGTCGCCTTGGTGAGCCATTACCTCACCAACTAGCTAATCGGACGCGGGCCAATCCCTCGGCGATAAATCTTTCGCCTCTCGACCGTATTCGGTATTAGCTCAAGTTTCCCTGAGTTATTCCGAACCGAGGGGTATGTTCCCACGCGTTACTCACCCGTCTGCCACTCCCCTTGCGGAGCGTTCGACTTGCATGTGTTAAGCCTGCCGCCAGCGTTCGTTCTGAGCCAGGATCAAACTCTCAAGTTGAATTGAGATCTTTGACCTGACTGGTCACTTTGCGCAACCTCTCGGTTGGCGCTTCTCATTGACGAGTTCCGAGCACATCTGCCATTGGCCGAAGCCGCCGGCACGATGAACTCTTATACGTGACCGTCAGAGTATCTCTTCGATCGCCCTTTTGAGGGAGCGATCCGCAAGGACTCCGCCGTCCACGTTTCTCTTTCTTCCTATTCAATTGTCAAACAGCAAAAGTTCCAGCGCGGACTTTCGTCCCCGAAAAGCCGGACCGGTTTTGCCCGACCTTTTGGGTCAGGTGGTTCGATACCCGAGATACTCTCGAAAACCAGATGGCTAGTCGTCCGCCCAAGGCGTCGTCGCCGTCGGTGTGCGGTTTATAGGAGCGCGCTTCGGGGCTGTCAAACATTTTTTCAAAAAATCTTCACGCCGTCGACGGCCTGCCGGCGCCCGCGGCGAACCCCGGGCGCGGCGCGGTCGCCCGATCCCGCGGCGGCCCTAGAAGCGCCACGGTTTGCCCCGAGGGCTCGGCGCGGCGGCGCGACGACCCTCGCGCGGCTTGACGGGGCCGGCCCGGCGGCTAACGTCGCGCCCCGCCGCTTTGCCGACGACGCGCGGCATCCGGGTTGGACGCATGGAGCACAGACACATTGGCCGCGCTTGATGCGACTGGGTCGCGCCGCACCGATCGCCTGCGCGCGGTCGTCGATCTCGGGCGCGAGGCGCCGATCGATTCCGGCGCCAGGCGGCTGCAGGCGCAGGATCGGCGCGGAATCTCCTACCGCTGGCTGTTCGGCGCCGTGCTCACCGGCCTGTGCGGCGTCGCGCTCATCGGCTCGGCGCTGTATCTGGGCCTCGACAGCCAGTCCAATTTCGCCCAGGCGCCGGAAATCGCAATTCCGCAGCGTCACGAGGGCGCGCAGGAGCAGGGGGTCAATCCGGGCAAGGGCGACCGGCTCGTGCGCCCGGTCGACATCGTCGCCGCCAAGCAGACGTTCAAGGCGTCGACGACGATCCGGATCGGCGACAAGGAAGTCGTCAAGCTGCGCGCGTTCACGCTGGTCGCCACGACGCTGACCCTGACGCCGACCGGCTTCGCCGACGCGGTGCCGGAATTCAACCCGCTGAAGCTGACCGCGGGCACCGCCGAACAGCCCGATCCCCCCGCCGACCCGGGACCGGTGCAGGACGACGCGGAAGTCGCCTTTTCGACCCGCGACCTCACCGCCGACGACGCCGCCTCGCTGAAGGGCGAGCTCACGCTGGCCGAGGCGCAGGCCCAGGTCGTCGAGTCGATCCGCGCGGCGGCGCTCGCCGGCGCCAAGGCGCCGCTGCCGCTGCCCCCGCAGATGCTGCTGATGCGCACGAGCCGCGCCGGGCTCGATCCGGGCGGCGCGCTCGGCTACGCGGTCACCGGCAGCGTCGGCGCCAACGCGCCGTTCTCCTCGATCGAGGTGCGGATGGTGCCGGAGAACGTCACCAATGCGGAGCGCGCCCACGCCGCGCCCGGCCAGTCCGGCGCCGAAAGGCTGATCGTCGTGCGCCATGGCGAGACGATGGAGGACATCCTGCGCGCTTCCGGCGCCTCGCGCGAGACGATCGGCGCCATCGTGGCGGCCTTCGGCGCCAAGCGAGGCGAACCCATCGTCGCCGAGGGCCAGAAGGTGATCCTCCAATATGACGAATCCTCGCAGCCGGATCGGATCGGCCGGGTCTCCATCTATTCGGAGGAGCAGCTCAAGGCGACGATCGCGATCAACGACGCCGGCGCCTACGTCCCGGTGACGATGCCCGCCCCGGCGCCGCGCAAGACCGCGGGCGACGACGACCAGGACGAAGGCGGCATGAGTCTCTACCAGAGCTTTTTCGAAACCGCGCTCAAGCAGGGCATACCGCGCCCGATCATCGACCAGATGGTCAAGGCCTTCGCCAACGACGTCGATTTCCAGCGCGCGACCGCCGCGGGCGATTCGGTCGAGGCCTTTTATTCGGAACCCGACGAAATCGACGACCACGCCGAATTGCTCTACGCCACCGTGACCGCGCACGAACAGACGTTCCGCTACTACCGGTTCGAGACTCCCGACGACCGTCTGGTCGACTATTACGACGAGAACGGGCGGTCGGTGCGCAAGTTTCTCATCCGCAAGCCGATCGTCGCCGGCGAGCTCCGGTCGGGCTTCGGCATGCGCTACCACCCGATCCTGCGCTACGCGCGCATGCATACCGGCGTCGACTGGTCGAACGCGATCGGCACGCCGATCCTGGCGGCCGGCAACGGCACGATCCTCAAGGCCGAGTTCACCTCCGGCTACGGTCGGCGCGTCGAGATCCAGCACGCCAACGGCTACGTCACGACCTATTCGCACATGTCCGGCTTCGCGCGCGGCGTCGCGCCGGGCGCGCGGGTCACCCAGGGCCAGGTGATCGGCTATCTCGGCCAGTCCGGTCTGGCGACCGGGCCGCATCTGCACTACGAAGTGATCGTCAACGGCCGGTTCGTCGATCCGATGGCGATCAGGCTCGCGCGGACGCGCGAGTTCGACGGCAAGATGCTCGCCGCGTTCAAGCGGGAACGCGACCGCATCGACGGCCTGCTCGCCCAGGCGCCCAATGCCGCGCCGGCGCAGGCCAAGCTCAACTGATCGCGACGCGCAGGGCGCCCGCCCGCGGCGCGCCGAAGCCGAGCGCGGCGCGAACCTCGCCGGGGCCGATCCCGTCGCGGCGCAGGGCGTCGAGCGAGGTCGCGCGCGCGCTCTTGGACAGTTTGGCGCCCGCGGCGTCGCGAACGAGGCGGTGGTGGCGATAGAGCGGGGCCGGCAGGCCGAGCAGCTGCTGCAGCAGACGATGCGCCGAAGTCGCGTGATAGAGGTCGCCCCCGCGCATGACGTCGCTGACGCCCTGCAGCGCGTCGTCGACGACGACGGCCAGATGATAGCTCGCCGGCGCATCCCGGCGCTTCAGCACGAAATCGCCCCACGCCGCCGGCGCGGCGCGAACCCGCGTCTCGTCCGTCCCCTCGCCATATTCGCGCCAGTCGAGATCGGCGGGCGCGAGCGCCAGCGCGCGCGCCATGTCGAGCCGCAAGGCGGCGGGCTGCCGGCCCGCGAGGCGGGCCGCGCTCGAGCGACGACAGGTCCCCGGATAGCGCGGCGCACCGTCGGGATCGCGGGCGCCCGCGGCGGCGCGCGCGATATCGCCGCGGCTGCAGAAACAGGGGTAGGCGAGTCCGCGCGAGGCCAGCTGGTCCAGCGCGGCGGCGTAATCGGCGCCGTGTTCGCTCTGGCGGCGCGGCGGCGCGGCGAACACGAGGCCGAGCCAGGCGAGGTCGGCGACGATCGCGCGCTCATAGTCGGGCTTGCAGCGCATGGGATCGATGTCCTCGAAGCGCAGCAGCAAGCGTCCGGCCGCCGCCTCCGCCGCCCGCGCGTTGAGCAGCGCGGAATAGGCATGGCCCAGATGCAGGCGCCCGTTGGGCGAAGGGGCAAAGCGGAAGACGGGATGGGCGACGTTCATCTGCTCCCGGGGCGCGCGAGGCGCGGCAAGTCCGCAAAGACCCGACCTCCCGACGCATCGGCGATCGGTCGGATTCAAGAGACGGTCGACCGCCGACTTCGGCCCCGCCTGGCCCCGATCGCCGAGCTCAGCTTATTCGGAGGGAACCTTTCAACTCAAGAGCGGACGGAAAAATCCGCCCTCGGAGGCAGCCGCAGCGCGCAGCCGACGGTCGAGCGCGGTCCGGCGTCCGCTGCCTCCGGATGGGGCGCGACGCGGCGCGCGCCATCGGCCCTCTTGCGCCGCCGGGCGCATCGCGCGCATTCGTCGCGGGCCCGTCGAAGCCGTCGCGATGACAGATCGTCGCTTGCGCCGTCGCAGCGCCCCGCGACGGGATTTGGCGTCGATCCCGGCTGTTCAACGCGAGGGCGGGGAAATCCGGACCCAGACGACGCCGTTGTTCCATCGAAGGATCGTTCCATCCGCCGACAGCGCGCCGACCTTGCCGAAGCAGAGCACGGAGGTCCGGGTCGGCGCCCTCCCGCGGTAGAGGCCGCCCAGCTCGTTCATGCAATCGGCGGCGTCGCCGTTGACCTCGATGCTCGGGTCGACGTCGGTCAGGCGGCAGCCGTAGGCGCAGCGGTAGACGCCGGCGATCGATGCGGCGCCGTCCGCGCGCGCGGGGCCGAGGCCCGCGACCAGCGCGACGACCGCGAGCGCAGCGGAGCGGACGTTCATACGAGCCAGAGCCATGCGATCCAGCGACCTGCGCATGCGGGCGGGCGTTCCGCCGCCGACCCGCCGCCCAGTCGAGGCTTGCGCGAATGCGTCGTGCCATGACACGTTGCGCGCCCGGCCGACCGAGGGACTGCGGATGCGCGGCGAGCTTCCACGAAAAGGCGCCAAAGGCAAGCGGCCGCCCATGCCGCGGGTCCCGGCCAAGAAGAAGAACAAGCCGAAGCGCGCCTCGAAAGCCGGACCACGGGCAAAGACGCGCGGCGGCGGACACGCGCCGGGCAAGTCCCGCGCCCGCGCGGCGTCCGCCCGCGCGCTCCGACCCGCCATCCTGTACCACCCCGGACCGCTGATCGACAGCGAGCAGGCGTTGGCGGACGCGACCGAGCGCCTGCTCGCGCTCGATCCCGATGTCGTCGGGCGGCTGGTGGCGATCGGCGGCGCGCCGCCGCTCCGCCGGCAGCCGCCGGGCTTTGCCGGACTGGCGCGCATCATCGTTTCGCAGCAGGTTTCGACCGCGAGCGCCAATGCGATCTTCGCGCGCGTCGAGACCAATCTCGCCCCGCTGTGCGCGCAGAGCCTGATCGGCGCCGACGACGCGGCCTTGCGCGCCTGCGGGCTTTCGGCGCCCAAGATGCGCGCGCTGCGGGCGCTCGCCGAGGCGGACGCGCAAGGCCGACTCGATCTGACCGGGCTCGGCGCGCTCGGCGCCGAAGAGGCGCATCGCGCGCTGGTCGCGGTCAAGGGCATAGGCCCATGGACGGCCGACATTTTCCTGCTGTTCTGTCTGGGCCATCCCGACGCCTTTCCCGCCGGCGATCTGGCCTTGCAGGAAGCCGCCAGGCTGGCGCTCGCCATGGAGGAGCGACCCGACGCACGCGGGCTGGAGGCGATCGCCGAACGCTGGCGCCCGCTCCGCGGTGTCGCGGCGCGCGCGCTGTGGGCCTATTATCGCGTCGCGCGCCGGCGTTCGGGCATGGCGCTCGAAGGCTCGACCGGCTAGACCGGCGCCCCTCAGGATCTTTTTGGAGCGCCGCATGGCCGATCCGATCGCCGGCCCCCGCCTCGAAGCCAAGAGCGGCCGGGCCAGACAGCTCGTCGTCTTCCTCCACGGCTACGGCGCCGACGGCAAGGACCTCATCGAAATCGGCCGGCAATGGCGCAACTGGCTGCCCGACGCCGCTTTCGTGGCGCCGAACGCGCCCGAGCGTTCCGCCATGTCGCCGATCGGCCGGCAATGGTTCGCCCTCAGCAACCGGCGCCCGGACGATCCGCGCGGCGGCGACGAGCGCTGGGCTGGCGCGGTCAAGGCGCGCCCCGCGCTCGACGCCTTCCTCGACGCCGAGCTCGCCCGGCTCGGCCTCGACGAATCGCGCCTCGCGCTGGTCGGCTTCAGCCAGGGCACGATGATGGCGCTGCATGTCGGCCTGCGCCGCCGGCTGGCGCCGGCGGCGATCCTCGGCTATTCCGGCGTGCTGATCGGCCCCGAGCGCCTGGCCGAGGCGACCGCGCGCGACATCCGCGGCGCGCCGCCGCCGATCCTGCTCGTCCACGGCGACCAGGACGAGGTCATCCCGCTCGAGGCGCTGTTCATCTCGTCGGAGGACCTCGCCAAGGCGGGCTTTCCCAATCAATGGCATCTTTCGATCGGCGTCGGACACGGCATCGACGCCGGCGGCCTGCGCCACGGCGGCCTGTTCCTGGCGAAGGCGTTCGGGGTGAAGGTCGGCTGACCGGCGCCTGCGGCTGGCGGCTCGTCGCAGCCGGGCAGGCGGTCGGGACGATCGACGCGCGAGCGCCCGACCGTCGCTAGCTCCGCGCCGCGGCGAGCTCGGCCTGCGCCGCCGCGCGCAGCAGCAGCGAATCGGTCGAGACCGAGCACAGGCGATAGCCGCGCCCGGCCAGCTCCTTGGCGCGCCGGCCGTCGAAGCAGAAGGCGGCGGCGAACTTGCCGTGCGCCCGGGCGCGCGCGGCGACCTTGGTCATCGCCGCGTCGACGTCGGCGCCGTGCGGATCGACCGTGCCGCCCAGGTTCAGCGCGATCGACAGATCCGAGGGGCCGACGAAGACGCCGTCGATGCCGCGCGCGCCGAGGATGTCGTCGAGCGCGCCGAGCGCATCGACCGTCTCCACCATTGCGATCGCGAGCGTGAACGCATTGGCGGCCTCGAGATAGGCGGGCCCGGCGAGCCCGCTGTGGGTCAGCGCCGCGCGCGGGCCCCAGGAGCGCTGGCCGACCGGCGGATATTTCATGAAATCGGCGAAGCGGCGCGCATCGGCGCCGCTGTTGATCATCGGCGCGATCACCGCCGCCGCGCCGGCGTCGATCACCCGCGAGGCGGTCGCGAAATCGCCGATCGGGATGCGCACGATCGCGGGCTTGCCGGCGGCCGCGGTCGCGGCGATCCCGCGCATCGCGCCGGCGAGATCGACGGCCCCGTGCTGCATGTCGAGCACCACCGAATCGTACCCCTCGCGCGCGAGCTGCTCGGCGACCGCGGGGTCGTTGATTCCGATCCAGGCGCACAGCGCGCATCGGTCCGCGCCGATCTGGCGCGCCAGCGCGCCGACGAGTCCGCCCTCGTTCATGATGGTCTCCCTGCTGCGCCGCTTGGCCCGCGCGCCGGGCCAACATTGTGCGCCGCGCGCGCGCCGTCAATGGCGGCGGGGCCGGCCGCGCCGCGGAACCGGAAAACCGCGGTGCGCTTGATCTCGGCGTCCTCGAGGGCGCGCGTCACCGGCACGCTGAACTCGGCGATCGGCTCGAGCAGGTCGCGCGCGAGATAGCTGCGCCAGGGATCGCCGATGAGCACGGTCGCGCCGCGGCGGGCGAGGCCGGCGAGCCAGGCGGTGACCGCCTCGGCCATGTCGGCCTGGTAGGACACGTCGCCGGCGAGCACGACCTCCCAGCCTTCGTCGGCGCCGATCAGGTCGCCGCGACGCACGCGCACCGCGGCGCCGTTGCGCGCGGCGTTGACCGCGATGGCGGCGCAGGCGAAGTCGTCGATCTCGCTCGCCTCGACGCTCGCCGCGCCCGCGAGCGCGGCGGCGATCGCGACCAGCCCGGAGCCGGAGGCGAAATCGAGCACGCGCCGCCCGGCGACGAGCGCGCGGTGATCGAGCAGGTGGCGCGCGAGCGCCTGGCCGCCCGCCCAGGCGAAGGCCCAATACGGCGGCGGCAGGCCGATCTCGCCGAGCTGCTCCTCGGTCTTGCGCCACAGCTCCGTCGCCTCGTCGGCGACGTGAAGGCGTATTTCGGGCGCGAGCGGCGTCGGCCGGACGCGCGTATGGGCGAGGATGAAGCCGGGCCGGTCGAGGATCGCCGCGCTCATGCCTTCCAGTGCAGCGCGCAGATCAGCGTGAACAGGCGTCGCGCCGTCGCGGCGTCGACGTCGACCTTGTCGGCGAGCCGCTGGGCGACCAGTTCGGCGCCCTCGTCGTGCAGCGCGCCGCGGCTCCGGTCGATCGCCTCGATCTGCGCGGCGCTCGCGGTCCGGATCGCGGCGTAATAATTCTCGCAGACGAGGAAATAATCCCTGAGGATCGAACGCAGCGGCGTCAGCGAGAGTCCGAACGCCAGCACGGACTCGCCGCCCTGGGTCCGGATGTCGAAGGCGAGTCGGGCGTCCTGCAGCCCGATTCGCAGTTCGTAGGGGCCGTCGTCGCGGTCGGGCACCGCGAAGCTGTTCTCCTCGACGAGGTCATAGATCGCGATCGCGCGCTCGTGCTCCTGATCGGGGCTGCCGCGATCGATCGAAGCGTCGTCGATCGAAACCGAGGCCAGCCGGCGGCGGCCGCGCGCCTCATCCGCGCTCATCGCGTCCCACCCGGGCCGAGGCGCATCGCGACGGAGCGCGCGTGGGCGGCGAGGCCCTCGGCCTCGCCGAGCGTGACCGCGGCGGGCCCGAGCGCGTCGAGCGCCGCGCGATCGCAGCGCAGCAGCGAGGTGCGCTTGAGGAAGTCGAGCACGCCGAGACCCGAGGAGAAGCGCGCCGAGCGCGCCGTCGGCAGGACGTGATTGGAGCCGCCGACATAGTCGCCGATCGCCTCGGGCGTATGTTCGCCCAGGAAGATCGCGCCCGCATTGGCGATCGCCGCGCTCAGTGCGTCGGCGTCGCGCGCAATGATCTCGAGATGTTCGGGCGCGAGACGATCGACCAGCGGCGCCGCCGCCGCGAGGCTGCGCGTCAGGATGATCGCACCGAAGTCGCGCCAACTGGCGCCGGCGATCGCCCGGCGCGGCAGGTCGGCGAGCTGGGTCTCGACGGCCGCGGCGACCGCGCGCGCCAGCGCTGCGTCGTCGGTGATGAGGATCGACTGCGCCGCCTCGTCGTGCTCGGCCTGCGCGAGCAGATCGGCGGCGACGAAGCGCGGGTCGGCCGAGGAATCGGCGAGCACGACGACTTCCGAAGGGCCGGCGATCATGTCGATGCCGACCACCCCGAACACCCGGCGCTTGGCCGCGGCGACGAAAGCGTTGCCGGGCCCGACGATCTTGGCGACCGGCCGAATGGTCGGCGTGCCGTAGGCGAGCGCGGCGATCGCCTGCGCGCCGCCGACCCGGTAGATCTCGCAGACGCCGGAGAGCCTGGCGGCGGCGAGCGCCAGCGGATTGATCCGCCCGTCCGGCGCCGGGACGACCATGACGACGCGCGCGCAGCCGGCCACCCTGGCCGGGACGGCGTTCATGACGACGGAGGACGGATAGCTCGCCGCGCCGCCGGGCACGTAGAGGCCGACCGCGTCGATCGGCCGCCAGCGCCAGCCGAGTTCGACCCCGATCGAATCGACGAACGAGACGTCGACGGGCTTCTGCCGCTGGTGATAGGCGAGCACCCGATCATGGGCGAGTTCGAGCGCCGAAAGCGCGGCGCGGTCGCAGGAATCGAACGCCAGATCGATCTCCCGCCTCGTCACCGCCAGGCCGAGGCGGGCGAGATCGACGCGGTCGAAGCGCCGGGAATAATCGACCAGCGCCGCGTCGCCGCGCGCCCGCACGTCCGCGATGATCGCGCCGACGACCGCATCGACATCGGGCGCCGCCTCGCGCTTGGAGTTCAGCAGCGTCTCGAATTCGGCCTCGAAGCCTTCGGCGCCCGCGTCGAGGAAAACCGGCATCGCGTTTCTCCTGCTGAGCGCCGTCAGGGGCGCCCGCGAGTCGGCGGCGCGTCATGGTCGAGGCAGGCCTCCGCCTCCACCCGCGGGCCGATGTCGCGCAATTCGCCCTCGAGGCACTCGACTTCGAGCCGGACCGCGGCCCCGCCGAAGAAGGCGAGCGTCACGAAGCCGGACGGCGCGTCGGTCTCCTCGAAGCCGACCGCGAGCAGATTGAGCGAGGACGGCGACTGGCGGTCGCCGAGGCCGATCTGCTCCACCTTCATCACCCGGTCGAAGCGGAGCGCGGCGCCGACGCGCTCGTGACGGCCGCGCGCCGAGGCGCTCCAGTCGTAGCGCATCGCCGCCAGGACGAAGCGGTTCTGCGCCGGGATCCAGGTCATTTCGTCGCGCAGTACGCAGGAATCCTGGACGTGGGCGGAGATGACGGCGAGATCCTCGGCGTCGAGGGCGATCAGCTTGAGCGCGGTGTCGGATTCGGGCATGGCTCAACCGGAAATGCGGGTGATGTCGGCGCCGCAGGCGGCGAGCTTCTGTTCCAGGTTCTCAAAGCCGCGATCGAGGTGATAGACGCGGTTGACCGTCGTCTCGCCCTCGGCGGCGAGCGCCGCGATCACCAGCGACACCGAGGCGCGCAGGTCGGTCGCCATGACCGGGGCGCCGCGCAGCCGGTCGACGCCTTCGACGATCGCCGTGTCGCCCTCCAGCCTGATATGGGCGCCGAGGCGGGCGAGTTCCTGGACGTGCATGAAGCGGTTCTCGAAAATCGTCTCTCGGATGCGCGACACGCCCCGCGCGCGGGTCATCAGCGCCATGAACTGGGCCTGCAGGTCGGTCGCGAAGCCGGGAAACGGCGCGGTCGCAATATCGACCGCGGCGATGCCGGCGCCATTGCGGCGCACGCGCACGCCGCTGTTGTCGCTGCTGATCGTGGCGCCGGCCGCGGCCAGCGCGTCGAGCGCCTCCTGCAGCAGATCGGGGCGGATCCCTTCGAGCAGGACGTCGCCGCCGGTCATCGCGACGGCGGTCGCATAGGTGCCGGCCTCGATGCGGTCGGGCAGCACGGTGTGGCGGGCGCCGCGCAACCGCGCCACGCCCGTCACCTCGATCGTCGAGCCGCCCGCGCCGTGGATGCGCGCGCCCATCTTGTTGAGGCAATCGGCGAGATCCTTGACCTCGGGTTCGCGCGCGGCGTTGCGGATGAGGCTCGTCCCGTGGGCGGTCGCCGCGGCCATCAGCGCGGTATGAGTGCCCCCGACCGTGACCTTGGGGAATTCAATCTCGCCGCCGACGAAGCCGTTCGGCGTCGTCGCCACGACATAGCCGGCGTCGATGTCGACCTTCGCGCCGAGCCGTTCGAGCGCCATCAGCAGGAGATCGACGGGCCGGGTGCCGATTGCGCAACCGCCGGGCAGCGAGACCCGCGCCTCGCCGGTGCGGGCGAGCAACGGCGCGATCACCCAGAAGCTCGCGCGCATCGTGGAGACGAGTTCGTAGGGCGCGGTCGTGTCGACGATCTCGCGCGCGGTCAGATGCGCGGTCTGGCCCGCGTTCGTCTCCCCGGCGCGGCGCTTGCCGTCGAGCGAATAATCGACGCCGTGATTGCCGAGGATGCGCACGAGCTGGTTGACGTCGGCGAGGCGCGGCAGATTCTCGAGCGTCAGGGTCTGGTCGGTCAGCAGGCTGGCGATCATCAGCGGCAGGGCGGCGTTCTTGGCGCCGGAAATCGGGATCGCGCCCTCGAGCTGTGCTCCGCCTCTGATTCGAATGCGATCCATCGTCGAAACACTCCATCGATGCCCGAGCCGGCAGGTCTCAGCCCCGGGGCTCCTCAGCCGGCGAAGCGCCGTCAGGCGCCGTCTCGGCGCCGGCCGAAGCGCCCGCGGTCGCGCGTTCGCGCTGCTGGGCCTTGCGCCGTTTCAGATTCTCGCGCAGCGAGGCCGCCAGGCGCTCGCGCCTTCGCCGCGCTCCGGTTTCCCGTCCGTCGTCCGACGCCATCGCGTCCCTCAGCGCCCCAGTCCGGCGCAGCGCTTGATAGGCCGGCGCTCGAGCCGGGGCAAGCCCGGCCCGCTAGCCCGCGCTTTCGATCAGGCGCCTGGCGGCGGCGCGCGCTTCCTCGGTGATCGTCGCGCCGGCCAGCATCCGGGCGATCTCCTCGCGGCGCGCCGGCGCGTCGAGCGCCGAGACGCGGGTGGCGACCCGCTCGCCGCGGCCGACGTCGCTCTTGGCGATGCGGAAATGGCTGGTCGAGCGCGCCGCCACCTGCGGCGCGTGGGTGACGGCGAGAACCTGGGCCTGGGCGGCGAGGCGCGCGAGCCGCTGGCCGATCGCATCGGCGACCGCGCCGCCGACGCCGGTGTCGATCTCGTCGAAGACCAGGGTCGGCGCCGAGCCGCGATCGGCCAGCGCGACCTTGAGCGCCAGCATGAATCGCGCGAGTTCGCCGCCCGAGGCGACCTTCATCAGCGGCCCGGCGCGGGCGCCCGGGTTGGTCTGGACGCAGAACTCCACCCGGTCGAATCCGTCCGCCGAAACCAGGGCCCCGTCGCTGGCGATCTCGACGATGAACCGCGCGCGCTCGAGCTTGAGCGGCGGGAGTTCGGCGGTGACCGCCCTTTCCAGTTCGCGCGCGGTCGCGGCGCGCGCCTTCGAGAGCGCCGTCGCCGCCGTGAAATAGGCGCGCCGCGCCGCCGCCGCGGCCTCGCCGAGCGCGGCGAGCCTGGCCTGGCCGGCGTCGAGGGCGGCCAGGTCGGCGGCGTATTTATCGGCGAGCGCAGGCAATTGGGCGACCGGGGTCGCGTATTTGCGCGCCATCCCGCGTAGCGCGAACAGCCGCTCCTCGGCCCGCTCGAGCTCGTTGGGATCGAAATCGGCGGCGGCCAGCGCGGCCTCGATCGCGCTCGTGGCCGCATCGAGCGCCTCCAGCGCGGCGTCGAGCGCCTTCACGCACGGCTCGATCAGCGCCGGCGCCTGGGACAACCGCCGTTCGAGGCGGCGCGCGGCGGCGACCAGCAGCGGGGTCGCCGACGCCTCGCCGGTAAGACTCTGATGCGCCTCGCGGATGTCGGCGGCGACCTTCTCGGCCTGCATCATCAGCGCGCGGCGTTCGGCGAGCGCCTCCTCCTCGCCGGGCCCGACCGCCAGCCTCGAGAGTTCCCGGTGGGCATGGGCGGCGAAGTCCGCTTCGGCCTGCGCCGCGACGACGCGCGCGGTTTCTTCGGCCAATTCGGCCTCGACCGCCCTTAGCGCGGCGAAGGCCGAGTTCGTCGTCTCCGCCATCGCCTCCAGGCCGCCGAAGGCGTCGACCAGCGCCCGATGGGTCGCGGCGTCGAGCAACGCCCGCTCGTCGTGCTGGCCGTGAATTTCGACGAGCCCGGCCGAAATCGCGCGGATCAGTTGGGCGCTCACCGGCTGGTCGTTGACGAAGGCGCGCGTGCGCCCGTCGGCGACCTGGACGCGGCGCAGAATCAGCTCGCGGTCGGCCTCGATGTTGCGCTCGCGCGCCAGGGCGATCGCCGGATGATCGGCCGGCAGTTCGAACACCGCCGTCACCTGCCCCTGCGGCTGGCCCTGCCGGACCAGGGCGCCGTCGCCCCGGGCGCCGAGCGCGAGCGACAGGGCGTCGAGCAGAATCGATTTGCCGGCGCCGGTCTCCCCGGTGAGGATCGACAGGCCGCCGGAGAATTCCAGATCCAGCACATCGATCAGCACGATGTCGCGGATCGCGAGTCGAACGAGCATCGGGAGGCGCCTCCCTCCCAATCAGCCGGGCACGACCGTATGGTAGAGCTTGGAAATCCAGGAGGCCTGATCCTCGTTCGGCGTCAGGCCGTCGCCCTTCAGCAGGGCGAACGCGTCCTTGTACCACTCGCCATCGGGAAAATTGTGCCCGAGCACCGCCGCCGCCGTCTCCGCCTCGTCGGTGATCCCCAGGCCGAGATAGGCCTCCGTCAGCCGATAGAGGGCCTCCTCGGCGTGCCGGCTGGTCTGATAATTGGTCAGCACGGTGCGAAACCGGTTGATCGCCGCAGTATAGTTTCGCCGGGTCAGGTAGAAGCGGCCGACCGACATTTCCTTGCCGGCGATCTGGTCGCGCGTGACCTGGATCTTGAACTTGGAATCGCTGACATATTCCGAATTGGGGAATTTCTCGACGATCTGCTGGAACAGCGCCAGCGCCTTGGCCGCACGGTCCTGGTCGCGGGAAATGTCGGGGATCTGGCTGTAGTAGGACATTGCCTCCAGATACAGCGCATAGGCGGTTTCGGGCGTATTGGGATAGAGCTTGGCGTAATGATCCGCCGACTGCTCGGCGCTGTCGTAATCGCCCGCCTGATACTGGGCGTAGGTCGTCATCAGCAATCCCTTTTTCGACCAGTCCGAATAGGGGTATTGCTTGCCGAGTTCGACGAATTTCTTGGCCGCGCCATCGTCGTCGCCCGTCTTGAGGCGCGCCAGACCCTGGTCGTACATCGCGTTCGGGGGCACCTCTTCCTCGATCTTGGTCTTGTATTTTTCCGGCCCGAACGGATTGAGGTCGTCAAAGGTCGAGCAGGCCGCGAGAGGCGCGGCGGCGCCGACGATCGCGACGAGCCTGGCGGCGAAGGCCGCCGGGCGCATCGCCGCGCCGAGGCTACCGAGTGGAGCGAAAAATCTCATGCGATGGAACTCGACAATCTGGACCTCGCCATGGACAGGACGATTGGGCGCCAGCCGGCCGCAGCCGACCCGCGACGCGAAGAGGTTTCCTTAACCCAGAACGCGCCACCGCGCCACCGTAGGCGCAGCCTCGCCGGGCGGGAAAAAGCGGACCTGCGGCGCTGGATTTCCACCGCAATGGATCGGTCGATTGTGGCGCCGACGCGCCGCGGCGGGGTTGTATTGCAGACGCGCTCGCCTCGCCGGCGCCGCTGTCCCGATTCTCCGGCGCCGCTCGGCGCCGGACTTCGCGACGCTCAATCGACCTCGGCGGCGTAGGCGGCCAGGGCCAGCGCGCCCTGCCCCGCCCGGGCGGGGCGGAATTCCCGGCGCGGCTCGGTCTCGACCAGTTCATAGGCGCTCCGGTCGGCGAACAGCGCCTGGAGAGCGAGAAAATTCATTTTGTGGCCGGGCATATAGGATCGGAAACCGCCGATGATCGGCGCTCCGGCGAGCGCAAGGTCGCCGATCGAATCCAGCGCCTTGTGGCGGACGAATTCGTCGGCGTAGCGCAAGCCTTCCGGATTCAGCACGCCTTCTGCGTCGAGCGCGACGCAATTGTCGAGCGAGGACCCGAGCGCGAAGCCCAGCCTCCACAGCCGCTCGACGTCGCTGACGAATCCAAAGGTTCGCGCGCGGGCGACCTCGCTGCGAAAACTCGCGGGATCGAGATCGAACGCCCGCCGCTGCCGGCCGATCGCCGGCGCGGCGAAATCGATCTCGATGTCGAGATGGAAGCCCTTGTCGGCGGGACGGAATTCCGAAAAACCGCGTCCATGCTCGACGCGGACCGGCTTCAACACCCTGAGATGACGGCGCGGCCGCGACTGGGCGACCGTGCCGGCCGCATCGATCGCAGCGACGAAATCGGCCGCCGAACCATCCATGATCGGCGCCTCGGGTCCGTCGATCTCGATCATGACATTGTCGATGTTCAGCCCCGACAAAGCCGCCAGCAGATGCTCGACGGTCGCGATCGAGGCGTTCGAGGAATCGCGCAACACCGTGCATAATTCCGTCTGCGACACGTTCGACCACTTCGCCTCGATCAGCCGCTCGCGGCCGCCGGCCAGGCCGGTGCGGAGGAACACGATTCCCGAATCGGCGTCGGCGGGATGCAGGACCACGGTCGCCGGAGCATTGGAATGGACGCCGAACCCCGAGATCGACACCCGGCTGCGGATCGTCGTCTGTCGCCCCAGTTTCATCAATCCGCAGTCCCTGATGCTGGCGGCCCGGAATTTGCCGGACGGGCCCCCGATGTCGCTCGACCGATGCGTCGGCTCGTTTCGCCGCGACCGCCTCGGCGTCGCCACGAAATAGTCGAGAAAATTTCTTTCCGGACCATAGGGGCCACGGCGCCGAGCGCCAAATCACCTTTCTTAACTTTCTGTAACATTCTCCATGAAATTAACGCGGGATTCATGAATTCATGGGCTCGGTGGAAATCTCCATCTGGTTGAAGCGTCAAGTGTTTTTCGATTCTATCGATTCTCGCCCGCCCGCCGGGATCCGACCCGCGGGCGGGGCAAGCCCCAGGCAAGCCTCGTCTCAGTTCGACTGCCGGCGCAGAAAAGCGGGGATTTCCAGCTGGTCGTCCTCGACCGAGGCCGGCCGCGGCCCGAGCCGGCCGTGCGCGTCGAGCGCGCCCTGGGGCGGGCGCGGCGCGCCGGGGCGCGGTTGCGGACGGCCGTAATCGGCGTGCAGCACCGTCTGGCCCTGACGCGGCGGCGCCGCCAGGACGGGCGCGACCGGGCGCGGCGGCTTCGCCTGGGGCGCCTCGTCCTGGCGACTGATCCCGAATGCGGCGAGCTTTTCGAGCAGCGAGCGGCGACGCTCGCCGGGCGGCGCGGGCGCCGGCTCCTCGCCGCGATGCTGGCGAATCTGGCTCTGGACGACGGGCGGCAGGTCTTCGACCTGCGGCATCCGGGCCGGCCGGATGAGCGGCTGCTCGGGCGCGGGCGGGAAGAAGTCGGTCGCGACCGGCTCCTCGACCCGCGGCGCCGGCGGCGCGCCATAGATTGCGAGTTTCGGCGGCGCCGGGCGGATGTCGACCTCGTCGTGGACGTGCGGGCGGGCCTCGCCATACCCGTGGTCGGCGCCCGCCTGCGGCTCGGCGACGATCGGCGCCGGCTGGCTGCGCGCGGCCGCCTGCGCGCGCTGGCGCTGCTGGGCCTCGATGATGCGGACCTGGCTGGCGGTCGGCTCGTGGACCTCGAGGCTCGGCTGGTCGATGCCGGTCGCGACCACGGAGACGCGCACGACGCCGTCGAGGCTCTGGTCGAAGGTGGCGCCGAGGATGATGTTGGCCTCCTCGTCGACCTCCTGGCGGATGCGGCTGGCCGCCTCGTCGACCTCGTAGAGCGTGAGGTCGTTGCCGCCGGTGATCGAGATCAGCAGGCCGCGGGCGCCCTTCATCGAGACCTCGTCGAGCAGCGGATTGGCGATCGCCGCCTCGGCCGCCAGCACGGCGCGGCGCTCGCCCGAGGCTTCGCCGGTGCCCATCATCGCCTTGCCCATTTCGCTCATGATCGAGCGCACGTCGGCGAAATCGAGGTTGATGAGGCCTTCCTTGACCATCAGGTCGGTGATGCAGGCGACCCCGGAATAGAGCACCTGGTCGGCCATCGCGAAGGCGTCGGCGAAGGTCGTCTTTTCGTTGGCGACCCGGAACAGGTTCTGGTTGGGGATGATGATCAGCGTGTCGACCACCTTCTGCAGCTCGGCGATGCCGCCCTCGGCGAGCCGCATGCGGCGCCCGCCTTCGAACTGGAACGGCTTGGTCACGACGCCGACCGTCAATATGCCCATCTCGCGCGCGATCCGGGCCACGACCGGCGCCGCGCCGGTGCCGGTGCCCCCGCCCATGCCGGCGGTCACGAACACCATGTGGGCGCCGGCGAGGTGATCGCGGATTTCCTCGATCGCCTCCTCGGCGGCGGCGCGGCCGACTTCGGGCTTCGAGCCGGCGCCGAGGCCCTCGGTGACCTGCAGCCCCATCTGGATGATGCGTTCCGCCTTGGACGAGGCGAGCGCCTGCGCGTCGGTGTTGGCGACGATGAAATCGACGCCCGCCAGGCCCGAGACGATCATGTTGTTGACGGCGTTGCCGCCGGCGCCGCCGACGCCGCACACCATGATGCGGGGCTTCAGCTCCCGCAGTTCGGGGGCTTTCAGGTTGATGGTCATCTCTGGCCTCATGACGTTGGACGCCCGCCGGCGCCGGGTAAATCGCGACTCTCGACTCGAACTTCCGCGCCGGGGCGGCCGCCCCCGCGCGGATCCTAGAAGCTTTCCTTCAGCCAGCGGCCGACGCGCGCCACATAGCCGTCCTCGCCGGCGTGAGCGGCATGACCGTGGCGGCGCGGCTCGAAATGCTCGATGCCCGCCACCTGTGGATAGACGAGAAGGCCGACCGCCGCGGCGAAAGCCGGGCTCTTGGCCGATTCCGGCAGGCCTTCGACCCCGAGCGGCCGGCCGATGCGGATCTGGTCGGAGACGATCGTGCGGGCGAGCGCCGGCAGGCCGGTCAGCTGACAGGCGCCGCCGGTCAGCACGAGCCGGCGCCCGGCATGGGCGCCGAGCCCGGCCTCGCGCAGCCGATCGCGCACGAGCTCCAGGATCTCCTCGACCCGCGGGCGGATGATCCGCACCAGTTCGGACTTCGGCAGATAGCTCGGATGGTCCATGTCGTCGCCGACGCGGTGAACGGCGATCGTGTCGCGTTCGTCGGAGGCCGAAGGGGCGCAGGCGCCGTAGAGCGTCTTCAGCCGCTCGGCGTCGGCGAGACTGACGGTGAGCCCGCGCGCAATGTCCATCGTGATGTGATTGCCGCCGACCGCGACCGCGTCGACATGGGCGAGCCGGCCGCCGGCGAACACCCCGACCGAGGTCGAGCCGCCGCCGAAATCGATCAGGGCGACGCCGAGGTCGGCCTCGTCGTCGACCAGGGTCGACAGGCCGGCGGCGTAGGGCGTGGCGACCACCGCCTCGACGCGCAGGTGGCAGCGCTCGATGGCGAGCATGAGGTTGCGGGCGGCGGCGCCGTCGCAGGAGGCGACATGCATTTCGGCGCCGAGTTCGTCGCCGACCATGCCCTTGGGGTCGCGCACGCCGGTCGTCGCGTCGAGCCAGAAGCCGGTCGGCAGCGCGTGCAGGACCGTGCGTCCGGCGTGGGCGCTCGCGGCGGAGGCCGCCTCCAGCACCCGGTGGACGTCGTAGTCGCTGACCGCCTTGCCGCCGATCCCGATCTTGGCGTTGTAGAGCTGCGAGGCGAGCCGGCCGCCGGTCATGTTGACGATGATGCTCTCGACCTCGACCCCCGCCATCCGTTCGGCGGCGTCGATGGCGAGCCGGATCGCGTTTTCGGCGGCGTCGAGATCGACGATCGCGCCCGCCTTGACGCCGCGCGAGCGCTGATGGCCGATGCCGAGCACCTTGCAGCGATGGGTGCGGCCGCGCAGCGAATCGGACGGCGCCATCGGTGTCAGCCGCGCGATCAGGCAGACGATCTTGGAGGCGCCGACGTCGAGAATCGAAAGCACCGCGCTCTTGCGCGGCGGGATCGGCCGAAGACGCGGGGTGAGCGGCTTGAAGTTCACGTCGCGCCCGCTTTCCTGGGTTGCGCCGGCGCGCGCGCGGCGGCGGCCTCCTCGGTCAGCCGGGCGAACATGCGGTCGGGCAGCCGCAGATCCAGCGACAGCACGTCGCGGTCGAGCACGCGCGATTCGCGCTGCAGCCGGACGAGCCGCGCGACCGCCGCCTGCGGATCGATCTCCGGCAGCAGGACGTCGACGCCGGACGTCATCTTGAGGTTCCAGCGCCGGTCGGCGACCAGCACGCCCGCCCGGATCCGCGGGCCGAGTTCGCCGGCCGCCGCGACCAGCGCCAGGAATTCGGGCAGCCGCGCATTGGCGCCTTCGCCGACCACGAACGGCAGGCTCGCCCAGCGCTGGTCATGCATCTCGTCGATTACGACCCCGTCGGCGGCGACGATGGCGACCCGGCCGTCGCGCTGCCAGAGCGCATAGGGCGCCCGCTCGACGAGATCGACGACCAGATGATTGGGATAGAGCTTGCGCACGCTCGCGGACTTGACGAGCGGCATCGCCTCGAGCCGGGCGCGCGCCTGCGCCGCGTCGAGAAACAGCAGCGAACTCTTCGGGCCAATGCCGGCCCGGGCGAGAATCTCGGCCTCGCTGAGATCGGCCTGGCCCGAAATCGTCACGATGGCGATGTCGAACCCCAGCGCGCGCGCCAGAAAATCGCCCGGCCCGCCCTCGCGGGCGAGAAAGGCGTCATATTCGCCGCCGCGGATCGCGCCGAGCAGCGCCGCGCCCAGCAGCAGCGCCGCGGCGAGCGCGACTCCGAGGCCGCGCGGCGGCGGACGGTCGAACAGAGCGGTCCAGGACAGCAGCGCCGGCGCGGCGCGTTCGCGCGCCAGCAGGACGCGCGCGGGCGAAGGCGCGCCGGCGCCATGGGCCGGCCGCATGGGCGCGGCGAGGGCGAGCGCTCCGCTCATCGATCGCATGACGCGTCTTCCACCATCCATGAAACAAGCTCACCAAAGGACATGCCGGCATGCGCGGCGATTTCGGGCACCAGCGAGGTTTCGGTCATCCCCGGCTGGGTGTTGACCTCGAGACAGACCAGTTCCTCGTTCGGTTCGTCGTAGCGAAAATCGGCGCGGCTGACGCCGCGGCAGCCGAGCGCGTGATGCGCGGCCAACGTCAACCTTTGAACTTCTTGGTAAATTATTGGTTTAATTTCGGCCGGCAGGACGTGAATCGAGCCGCCTGCGGCATATTTGGCGTCATAGCCGTAGAATTCCTCGGTCACCGGGCGGATGTCGATGACCCCATGGGCCTCGCCGCGGATGACGGCGCAGGTCAATTCCAGGCCGCCGACATATTTCTCGGCGAGCAGCCGGTCGCCATAGGGCCAGTCGGGCCGGCCGACCTCCTGGGGCGGATGGCGGCGCCCCGCCTTGACGATCACCACGCCGAACGACGATCCCTCGGCGACCGGCTTCAGCACATAGGGCGGCGCCATCGCATGGCGGCGCGCCGCCTCGTGGCGGTCGATGACGAGCCCGTCGGCGACCGGCACCCCCGCCGCGCGCAGGACGATCCGGGCCAGAGCCTTGTCCATCGCCAGCGCCGAGGCCAGGACCCCCGAATGGGTATAGGGAATCCGCAGCACCTCCAGGATCCCCTGGATCGTCCCGTCCTCGCCGACCCGCCCGTGCAGCGCGTTGAAGGCGACGTCGGGCTTCACCTGAGCGAGCACATCGGCGATGTCGCGCGCCACGTCGATCCGCGTCACCCGGTAGCCGGCGCCTTCGAGCGCCGCCGCGCAGCCGCGTCCCGAATTGAGCGAGACCGGCCGTTCGGCCGACCAGCCGCCCATCAGCACCGCAACATGTTTCATCGACGCCGACGCCCTTTCCGCCCCCACACCCGCATTAACCGACACTTAATGGCAGTGCGTTAACGACCCGTTAACCAGGGGTCGGGCGGGGAGGCAAATCGGGGGGCGGGGCGTCGCATGACGAGACGCGGCGCGTGGTCGAAGCGTCGGTTGGAAAAAGCGCTCCCAACCTCGACCCCGCCATTCGCGCCACACGAGATTCTGATCCAATCGGGGGTCTGATCGTATCGAACAGTCGCGAATTCGCGCCGGCTTCGGCGATCAGCCCGTCCCGTAAGCGCGAAACGTTGGTCTTCGAGAACGGGAAGGGTTTGGCCATGAAATGGATCGTCCCGGTTGCGGCGATGCTGATCGCAGGCGCAGCGGTCACCCGCGCCGACGCGGCGGAGGTCTACTATGATTTGATCAGGCCGAACGGGCATCCCGGCCCCGACGCAATTTTCCAAGCCGCTCTCGATTATTGTTACAACCAGACCGGCGCCGATCGGACCGCCCCGGATACGGCCGAATTCAAGCAATGCATGCTCGGTCGCCACTACCACTGGCTGCGAAGTAGCGCCGGCGGCGACTCTTCCCCGCCTCCGTCGATCACTTACGACAAGGACTCGAAAAACCCCGCCGTCGGCTGGCATTGGGAGGGGGGCAACAGGGTCTGCCACAACGACTGCGACAACCCTGAAATCGCCGGGTCGGGATACACCTGCACGAACGTCGTCTGGATGGGTCAGCCGACCAGAAAGTGCGTACTCAGCAATCATATGTGATTGCACGCGATCGACTTCCGCCACCGCGAGCTCCGCGCCGTTTCGCATCTTCCCTTGCAAGATCGTCAGGGCCGAGGCGCAGCGAGACGCGCGGCAATGGACCAGCCTGTAGCCTGGGCAGTCGGGTTGGCGAGGCCGGCAATGGCAGTTCCCGACGCCTCCTCAATCGTGAGCGATCGTGGAGAGCCCGCCGGCGTTCTCGATGTCGAAGCGGGTGACGAGGCCCTCGTCTATGTGGAAAACATGCCGGACGGTCTCATCGAGAAGCACTTTGCCGTCCAGATCCCGCACGACCTGGTGGACGTCCACCGCGGTCGCTCCGTCGTCCCGCCGGGCGAGGCGGATGGGGTCGACCTGAGGCGCTATCGCGGCCCACTGCTTGGTCCAGTAAGCCCGGACGGCCTCGCGCCCATGAACGTGGCCGCCGTCCATGCCGTTGGCCCAGTCGACGTTTTCGGCCAGCAGCGTCAGAACGGCCGGGATGTCGCGTCGGTTGAAGCCCTCGTAGAGCTGCCGCACAAGCGCATCGTCGTTCGCCATCTGCCCGCTCCTTCCATTCGTTCGTAAAGTCACGACTTCCGCAGGTCCCTGGCGGCGAGCGCTCGTTGCGCGCGCCGCCCCGTCAATCTATATAGGTCCCTATGCAACAAAATAGGCGCCTATGCAAGAGGGCTGAGGACATGAAGTTCGAGGTGCTGTCCACGCCAGGACATCTGATCAGCCTCGCGGCGCGGGGGTTCGCGCGCTTGAGCGAGGCGCGCCTCAAACCGTTGGGCTTCGGTGTCGGCCACCTGCCGGTGCTGATTGCGCTTCGGGATGGCCGGGCGGATACGCAACGCGATCTCGCGCGGTTCGCCAAGATCGAGCAGCCGTCAATGGCGCAGATGCTGGTCCGGATGGAGCGGGACGGACTTATCCGACGCACGCCCGACGCTGTCGACGGGCGCAGCAGCCGGATTGCGCTGACCGGCGTCGCCCGGACGCGCTTGCCGGACGCCTGCGCCGCGCTGTTCGAAGGCAACCGCGAGGCGTTGAGCGGCTTCACCGATGAGGAAGCCGCCCAGCTCGTCGCCCTGCTCACGCGGCTGATCGCAAATCTCGATCGGGTCGCGAATGCCGAGGATGCGCCGCACGATTCCTAGCGGCTGAAGGCCGACGAGCCACGGGTGATCCGTCGCCACCTCGCTGTCTCGCGAGCCCAGGGGCGCGCGGGTCTTTCGCATCCGCCGCAAGGATCGCGCGGGCGCTCTCGCGGGCTCGGAATTCACCTATCCGCCGGCGACGGCCCTCGCGGGATCGCCGCCCCACGATCACTCCTCCACGCGATTCAGCGCCACGCGCGAAAACCCGTCGCGATCGCGATATTTGGCGATCAGGCCAGCGGCGCCGGCGGCCTTGAGCTTGACGACATAATGGTCGCGATCGCCGAACACGATCGCGTCGGCGGTCGCGTCGCTGAATTTGACCGATATCGGCGTGCCCTCGACGGAATAGCCGACCACCTTGCCGTCGAGGATGTGAACCTCGATCGGGACGGTCTTGGCGACATTCCCGGACCAGACGCCGTCCCACGGGTTGAGCGGCGCGGCGAGCGCAGAAGCCGATATGGCGACGAACCAGGCGCCGGCCGCCAGGCCGGCCAGGCGGATGAGCAAAGTCATGACAACCTCCCGGATGCGTCTTGCGCATCCGTCGGCAAAGCCCCCCGGCCAATCTGTCTTGGATGGCGCAATTGTCGCGCTTCGACCCGGAAAGACAAATCAAAGCTGTGTGA
>JBEKZS010000058.1:0-23845 GCA_049509635.1 Roseiarcus sp. | reverse complement strand
GACCGCGGCGGCGGCGACCGCATGCGACTGGTTCCAGCCGTAATCGTCCTTGGAGCCGACATAGATGAAGCCGACGGTGACGGCGCCGGCGGCGCGCGCGCCGCCGGCGAGCGCGAGCGCCCCGGCGGCGGCGGAGCCGAGGAATTGCCGGCGCGAGGTCGTGAAAGTCATGGTCGCGTTCCCTTCGAGAACAGGGCCCCCGCCCAGCGCGGCGCCCTCGTCGTCGCCGCGCCCCGGCCCCGCGCAACGGCCGGGGGAGGGGCCGGACGGCGCGGGGCGGGGGCGAAGCTGCGGCGGGACTATCAAGTTTCGCGCCAAGCGCGGCGGGGCGGAGGTTCGGGAGGGCTGGACGAGCGGCTGAGCATTAGCCAAGGTGGAGCGCGAGGGAGGTTGCCGTGGACGTCGTCACAATTCACGCGGTGATAATCGCCGGGCGCGACTTTGCCAAGGATACCGCCGGGTGGGGCTGCCGGGGGATTCGTCAAACTTCGTGCGATTGGAAAACGACCCGATTGTTGGCGACCGCGGGATGCGGTTTGCGATGATCACCCTGCAAGGCGACCTCAGCGCCAGCCGTCCCGATCGGCTGCGCCCTCCAGCCGGTCGAGAATTTCCTTCTCCTGGCGGTCGTCGCGCAACGAGAGCGATTGCCGACGGCATTCCTCGGCAAAACCGCGACGCCTCGTGTCCGGGACCCAAATCTGCAACCGGCGCATGCCGGCCCGCCGCAAGGCGGCGTGACGACGCCTGATGCGCTCCGCTGCCGCTGTCATGCAACGCCCCTGTGATTGTTGCCTGTCCCATCGTGCTTCGACAATGTGGCCGTCAAGCCCCCTTCAATTCCCGCCCTCCAGCAGCCGCCTTGCGATCACCTGCGCCTGGATCTCCGCCGCGCCCTCGAAAATGTTGAGGATCCGCGCGTCGCACAGCACGCGCGAGATCGGATATTCCAGCGCGAAGCCGTTGCCGCCGTGGATCTGCAGCGCATTGTCGGCGGCGGCCCAGGCGACCCGGGCCCCGAGCAGCTTGGCCATTCCGGCCTCCATGTCGCAACGGCGGCCCTCGTCCTTGGCGCGGCCGGCGAAATAGGTCAGCTGGCGGGCGATGTGGATTTCCACCGCCATCATCGCCAGCTTGTCGGAAACGCGCGGGAATGCGATCAGCCGCTTGCCGAACTGCATCCGTTCCCTGGCGTAGCGCAGGCCGAGTTCGAGCGCCGACTGGGCGACCCCGACCGCGCGGGCGGCGGTCTGGATGCGCGCGGATTCGAAGGTCGCCATCAGCTGCTTGAAGCCCTGGCCCTCCTCGCCGCCGAGCAGGCTCGCGGCCGGGGTCTCGAAGCCGTCGAACGCGATTTCGTATTCCTTCATGCCGCGATAGCCGAGCACCTCGATCTCGCCGCCCGACATGCCCTTGGCCGGGAACGGCGCGGCGTCGGTCCCGCGCGGCTTGCGGGCGAGGAACATCGACAGGCCCTTGTAGCCGGGCTCGTCCGGATTGGTGCGCGCGAGCAGGGTCATGAGATCGGCGCGCACGGGATGGGTGATCCAGGTCTTGGCGCCGCTGATCCGGTAGACCTCGCCCGCGCGCGCCGCCCGCGTGCGCAGGCTCGCCAGATCCGAACCCGTGTTGGGCTCGGTGAACACCGCGGTGGGGAGGATTTCGCCGGAGGCGATTTTCGGCAGCAGCTCGGCCTTCTGCGCCGGCGTGCCGCCGACCAGGATCAGCTCGGCGGCGATTTCCGAGCGGGTGCCGAGCGAGCCGACGCCGATATAGGCGCGCGAAAGCTCTTCCGACACCACGCACATCGCGACCTTGCCGAGCCCCATGCCGCCGAATTCCTCGGGGATGGTGAGGCCGAACACGCCGAGCCCGGCGAGCCCCTCGATCACTTCGAGCGGGATGTAGGAATTGGTCCGGTGCCAGCCCTGCGCGTGGGGGACGACTTCGGCGTCGGCGAAGCGGCGCATCTGGCTGCGGATCGCCTCGAAAGTCTCGTCGAGGCCGGGATCGCCGACCGTCGCGGCGCCGTCCGCGGCCTCGACCAGCGCGGCGAGCCGCGCGCGCGCCGGCGCCGTATTGCCCGAGGCGATCAGCTCGGCGATCGCGCCCGCGCGATCCGGCGCGGCGGCCGCCTCGTCGAGGCCGAAATCGGCGAGCCGCAGCATCTCGCCCTGGCTCATCGGAATGCCGCCGAATATCTGCGCGCAATATTCGCCGACCCCGATCCGGGTCAGCAAGTCCTCGGTCTCGCCGAACCGGCCCTCGGCGGCGAGCCGCCGGGCATAGGCGGCCATTTCGCGGATCGCCTCGACATAGGTCGCCAGCCAGGCGAGGCCGTGGACGGCGCGCTGCTCGGTCTCGATCCGCGCGGCGCTGAGCCGGCCGGCTTCGGAAACGCGCGCGCGCACGCTCGCGACCGCCTGGCCGAGCAGGGCTTCGACCGAGCCGAGGGCTTGGGCCGCGAGGTCGTCGAGCTTCACGGGGATTCTCCGGTCTGGTCCTATCGCATCGCAACATGCGACGGCGCGGGGGCTCTGGCAATGCGCCGGCCGGCCGGCCGCCGGCTGGCGAGCGGCGCCACGCCCGCCGCGGTCAGCGCCATGCCGGCGACCTGCCGGCGGTCGAGCGTCCGGCCGAACAGCAGCCGGGCCTGGATCGGGGCGCGGGCAGGAACCATGGGCCTGCCTAGAGGAGCCGCGCGCGGCGGGCAAGGGCGGCGCCGACGGCGCTTGAACGCCAGACCGTAACCGCCGTAGGCTCGACCCCGTTTCGGTTCCGGGAGCTGTTCATGCGCGCCATCCTCCGCCCCGCCGTCGCGGCGTTCAGCCTCGCCTGCCTGCCTGCGCCATTGGCGCTCGCGCCGATCGGCGCGGCACGGGCGCAGGCCGCCCAGCCGGCGCCCGAGCAGGCCCCGGTCAAGCAGATCGCGCTGAGCGAACAGCAGATCCAGGCCGTGATCGGCGCCAAGGCCGACATCGACCCGCTCCTCGCCAACTTGCCCGAGGGCGCCGATCAGCTCGATCCGAAGACGCTCGCGGCGCTCGAGGCCGCCGTCCGGAAGCACGGCTTCGCCAATTACGGCGAATATGAGGTCGTCGACGACAACATCGCTCTGGTGATCGCGGGGATCGATCCGCAGACCAGAAAATACGTCGGCGACGCGGCGGTGCTGAAGGAGGAGATCGCCGACGTCGAGACCGACGGGCAGATGTCGCCCGCCGACAAGAAGGAGGCGCTCGCCCAGCTGAACGAGGCGCTCGCGGCGGTCGCGCCGCTGCAGTTCCCCGCCAACGCGCCGCTCGTCGTCAAATATTACGACCAGCTCGGCGAGGACGCGCCGCCGGCCAAATGACGCCGCGGCGGCCCGGCGCACGGCGGCGCGCGCGGGAATTGCCTGGGGCCGGGGGAGTTCGCGCCATGATCGCCAGGAGCCTCGCCGCCGGCCTCGCCGTCCTTCTCGCCCTTTGCGGAACCGCAGCCATGGCCGTCGAGGAACCCCCGTTCACGCTCGTGGTCCAGGCCGGCGATTTCGAGATCCGGGACTATCCGGCGCTGGTCGTCGCCCAGACCGAGGCCCCGGGCGGGCGCGACGCCGCCGCCTACGCCGGGTTTCGCACGCTCGCCGGCTATATTTTCGGGGCCAATGCGCGCCGCCAGAGCATCGCCATGACGGCGCCGGTGGTGCAGGCGGCGAGCGGCGCCGGCTGGACGATCCGCTTCGGCATGCCCGAAGGACTCGCGCTCGAAGCGCTGCCGCGGCCCGACGATCCCGGGATACGGCTCGCCGTTCTCGCGCCGTCCCGGCTGGCGGTCGTGCGGTTCTCCGGCCTCGCCGACCCGCGCGACGTCGAGGCGCAGACGGCGCGGCTCATCGCCTTCGCCCGGGCGCGCGGCCTGCGGGTCGAAGGCGCGCCGTCGCTGGCGCGCTACGATCCGCCGTGGACGCCGTGGTTCATGCGCCGCAACGAGGTGATGATCCCGGTCGCGCGCTAGGCGCGCGCTCAGAACGTGATCGTCGCCACGACCGTGTCGCTGTAGGAGCCGGGCGGGGGCGTCGACTGCGACGGCGCCTTGCCGTAGATCGTGAACAGCTGGACCGCGCCGGTGCCGGTCGAGGACATCGTGTCGGTGCCGATCGTGCTGCCCCAGACCGTCGTATAGCCGCTGTTCTGATAGAGCGAATAGGCGACCGTGCTGGCCCCGTTGGTCATGTAGCGGGTGGTGACGGTCGCGCCCGGCCCGCTTCCCGCGCTGAGGCTCATCGTGTAGGGCCAGGTGTTCGAGCAATTGGTCCCGAAATAGCCGATCGCAGTCACGGCGCTGGAGAGGAGCCCCACCGTCCCGAACGCGATCGGGGCGGTGCCGATGTAGCAATTGGCGATGACGGTCACGGTCCAGTTCGAGGCGCCGGCGGTCGCGGTCTTGCTGCCGGTCGGCTTGGTCGTGCACGGGGTGCCGGTCGCGGCCTGCGCGTAGGTGAGGACCGGCGTGCTGTTGGTCCAGGTGTAGGTTCCCGGCACCGCGGTCGTCTGGCTGCCCTTGAACTGGCCGTAGACCGTGAAGGTCGCGGTCGCCGTGCCGTCCGACGCGATCGACGGGTCCCAGGCGTAGCCGCCCGATCCATAGGCCGCGGTTCCGTAGCCCCAGGAGCCCCAGACCGTCGTCAGCGCCGCCGAAGTGTAGAGCTCATGGATCGTGGTCGCCGCGCCGTTGCCCATATAGCGGACGGACGAACTGGCGTTGGGCGAGCCCTGGCCGAATTCGGTGCACAGGATCGCGATCTGGCCCGCGGTTCCGCCGGTGCAGCTGATCGTGAACGTCGCGCTCGCGGTCGCCGCGGCGCCGGTCAGCACATCGACGCTGCCGTAGTTGCCGCCCGCCGCGCCGATCGAGCAGGTCAGCGCCGCGTTGGCCTGCGAGGGCTGCGCGACCCAGAAGAACATCGACAGCGGCAGCGCCAGAACGCTCCAGCCCGTCATCGCGCGCGCCAGCCGCGCCAGCGGTCCCGCGAGGGTGGTCGGTCTCACGCGCGCACGCATCGAACCTTCTCCTTCGTGACGATGAGGATCGCCTCGCGATGGATGTAGGCGCCCGTCGCGCGGAATCCCCGCCGGAGCGGGCGCCGGCGCAACACAATCGCCGATGACCCTTAACGCGGCGTGAAGCAGCGTCGGGAGCGGGCCGGCGTTCGGCGCGGTCAGCGCGGCCGCGCGCCGACGACCGGCGCCGCCATGGGCCCGCCGCGCGGCGCGACCCGAAGCGCTCCGACCGGGGCGCCGGCGCTTTCCGTCCCGATCGGCGCCGGCGGATACAGCGGGGTCTGCGGCGGCGGCGCGATCTGCGGCGCGATCACCTCGGGCGGGGTCGTGTTCCCGCCGCCCTCCTGGGCCGCGGCGCCCGCCAGCGGCGCGATCGCGAGCAGCAGCGCGGCGGCCGCGCGAAACCTCGGCATCGTCATGGTCCGGAACTCCCCGAAATCGGCGCCGGCGGCGCGCTCGCCGGCAAACCGCCGATCGCTGCCGTGCGTTCCAGCTCGGCGCCGCGTCCCGGGAATGTGATCGCGCGGCGGCGCGATTGCAATGCGCGCGCGCGCCGGCTAATCGGAGCCATCGCGGCTTCCCGGCGCCGGGCTGGGGATCGCCGGCGATCGCGAGCGGTTCGATGATGGCTCTCCCCCGGCGTCGGTCGTCCGACGCGCGCCCGCTGCGATGGGCCCTGCGCGGCGCCGCGCTGGCGGCCTGTGTGGGCGCGGCCGGCCTCGCCCCGCCGGCGCGCGCGGGCGAGAACCATGCGGACGCCTCGGCGACGACCAAGGCCGCCGCATGCACGCTCGCGCTCCGGCTGGCGCGGATCGACGTCCCCAATTCGCGGGTGACGAATTCGCACTGCGAGTGCCTCGAGGACAGGGACGTGCCCGACGCGCCCTGGTCCTGCACCGCCTTCGTCAGCTACCGCTGAGCGCCGGGCGCGGCCAAGAGTCGCGCCGGCGTCCCGAAAAAGCCCGATTTCTCGGCGATTCGCGCGCAATCGGGCGGTCAGTCGCGCTCGACTTTTCGGGGCGCCGGGGTTTAGCTGTCCGCCGCCCGCCTCGCCCGCGCCGGAGTCGCCACGCGCATGTCGTTCGTTTCCTCAGCCGAAGGCGCGCCGCCCGGCGCTACGCTCGCCGTCGGATCGTCGGCCGGGCCCGATCCCGCCGACGGGTTCGGGTCGATCGGGCCGGGTTTCGACCGCGCCGCGGCGAGCGACGCGGATCTGCGGCTGTTCGCAGGCGCGAACGGCGCCGCTTACGCGCGGCTTGCGGCCGCGCCCGGCGCCGGCCGGAACGCCTTCTGCTGGCCGGGCTTCGCGTTTCCGGCGGTCTGGTTCCTGTATCGCAAGATGTACGGCTGGGCCGCGCTGGTCGTGCTCGGGCCGGTCGTCGCCAGCCTCGCCCACCTGCCGGGCGCGCTCGTCCAGGGCGTCGCGCTCGGCGCTTCGCTGCTCGGCGGCTTCGGCAATCGGCTCTATCTCGCGCGGGCGCGCCGGATGATCGCCGAGATCCGCGCCGCCGCCGCCGACGAAGCGGCCGCGCGCGAGACGATCGCGCGCGCCGGCGGCGCCTCGGTCGCCGGCGGAATCGTCGGCGCCCTGCTGATCTGCGCTTTCCTGGCGCTCGCCGTTTTGAAACCCTGATCCGACCGTATTCGGGGGATCGCCGGAGTCCGGGATGATCGCGTTCGCGTCCTCGCATTTACTCGCCTTGCCGGCCGCGCTGGTCGCCGGCGCTCTGGTCGCCCTCGTCGTCTTCCGGCTCGGGCGCGGCGGATTCTCGCCGCGGCTGTTCGGCGTCGCGGTCGCCAGCGGCGCCATGCTCGCCTTCCTTCCCGCGACGCTCGGGCCGTTCCTCGCCCGGCTCCATCTCGCGCTGCCGCCGCCCTGGGACATCGCGTTCATGGCCTTCGTCCTCGCCGGCCTCGCCGAGGAGGGGACCAAGCTGGCGGCGGCCTGGCTGTTCGTGCGGCCCTATTACGAGCGCCGCACGAACAGCGATCTGGTGCTCGGCGTCGCCTCGGTCGCGCTCGGCTTCGCGCTGATCGAGAATGTCGTCTATCTCTTCGCCGCCGCCGATCGCTGGCCGGCGACCGCGCTCGCGCGGATGGCGACGGCGGTGCCGTTTCACGCGCTGGTCGGCCTCGTGCTCGGCGGCGGCCTCGCGCGCGCCGAGGCGGCCGGGCCGGGCGCGGCGCGCGCGCTGCTGGTCGCGCGCGCCTGGCTGATCGCGGCGGCGCTGCACGGGTTCTACGACTTTCCGCTGTTCGTGGCCGCGCGCGCGCCGCTGTTTCCGCTGCCGATCAACGAACTGGCGCTCGCTTTCGGCACGACCACGCCGACCCTGCTCGCCGCGCTCTATCTGGGCGCGCTGCTGCTCGCCGGGGTCGCGGCGACCCGCGTCGTGGTCCGGCTGCGCGCGCAGGTCAGCGCGGAATTCGCGCGCGACCGGCCGCGCCGGCCGCTGCGGCCGCGGCTGCTCGACCGTTTCATGTTCGCCCGCGCGACCGGACTGGCGGTCGGCGCGCTGACGACGATTCCCTCGGCGATCTGGCTGGTCCTGACGGCGAGCGCGAGTCTCGCCGGCATGATCCCGGTGATGACCTACAATGCGCTGAGCGTCTGCGCCGCCTCGATCCTGCTCGGCGCGATCGCGGCGCTGCGCGCCTCGCCGCCGGGCGCCGCGGTCGCGCCCCGGCGGCGCCCGCTGCTGGCCGATCCGCGCGCCCTCGGCGCCGCCGCGATCGTCGCGGTCGGCGCCGCGCTCCTCCTCTTCAGCGGCGCGATCGACGCGGCGCGCCGCGCGCTCATCGCCGACGCGCTCGTCATCAGCGGCAGTATCTACGCCGGCCAGGGCGAACTCGACCGCGCGATGGACAATTACGATGCGGCGCTGCGCTACAAGCCCGATTTCGTGGCCGCGCTGATTCAGCGCGCGGCGGCGAACCGGACCTACCAGCGCTACCAGCGCGAGCTGGATGATCTCAACGCCGCGGCGCGCCTCGCGCCGGACGAGCCCGGCATCCTGGGCGAGCGCGCCAACGCCTACGAGAATCTCCACCGGTTCGACGAGGCGCTCGCCGATCTCGACCGCGCGCTGGCGCTCGAGGCCGACGATCCCGCGCTGCTGACCCTGCGCGCGGAAATCCTGACCAATCGCGGCGACGCCGCCAGGGCGGCGGTCGATCTCGACCACGCGCTGCAGCTGAAGCCAGACCTGCCGCTCGCCCATGCGGTGCGCGGCGACATGCTGCTCCAGCAGGTCGACTATCCCGGCGCGCTGCGCGAGCTCGACGAGGCGATCCGGCTCGATCCCGGCTTCGCTCCGGCCTATTTCACCCGCGGACGGGTGCATTTCTTTCGCGGCGAATTCCCGGCGGCGGTCGCCGACTTCGTGCAGTCCGACAGCCGGCAGACCTTCGCCTATGACACGCTCTGGCTCTATCTGGCGCGCGCGCGGGCGGGACAGAACGGGCGCAACGAGCTGATCTTCTGGGCGGGCCGGCTGTCGCGCAACGCCTGGCCGTTTCCGCTGATCGAACTCTACGGCGGCGCGCGCTCCGCGCCCGCCGCGCTCGCCGCCGCCGCCGACCCCGACCAGCGCTGCGAGGCCGACTTCTACGTCGCCGAATGGCTGCTGCTGCAGAAGCTCGAGCAGCCCGCGATCGCCGGGTTTCGCCGCGCCGCCGCGACCTGCCCGAAGAGCTTCATCGAGCAGAACGCGGCCGTCGCCGAATTGAGCCGGCTCGCGCCCGCCGCCCCGGCGCCGGGCGCGGGCGCGGCGGGCGCGAGCCTGGCGGCGGCGGGCGGCCCGGTCTACGCGGGCTCGGCGTCGTGGCGCAGGATCGCGCAGGACGATTCCCTGCAGCGTCCGGACGCGCTCGCGGTCCAGGCGGTCATTCCCGAACTGGCGATCCGGCTGTTCGTCACGATCGAGAAGGCGCGCGGCGACCAGCCCGCGGCGCCCTACGCGCTGACGATGCGGCTGGTCCAGGCGGCGGCGCCGGGCGAGCGGCCGCCGTTCCAGCTGCGCGGCGACCTCGGCGTTCCCAGCGTCGCGGGGGCGCAGGGCGCCGGCCCGCTGCGCCTCGCCGGCCCGCTGGTCCGGGTCGTCGGCGACACGTTCCAGGCCGATATCGGGGACGCCGAAATCGCCTATGATCTCGCCGCGCTGAGCCAGGGGGCGCGGCTCGACATTCCGCTGAGCGGCGTCGTCGCCGGGCGCGGCGGGCGAACCGATTTCGATCTCATCGTCGATGTCGACGCGCCGGCCGCGACCGCCGCGCACGAACTGGCGGCGCTCTGGCTGCAGCCGGCGCCGGCCGCCGCGCCGGCGCCGGCCGATCCGGGCGCCGCGGCCCCGTATTACGAGCGTGGCGTCGCCGATGAGGCGCAGGGCAGGACCGACGAGGCCGTCGCCGAATACCGGGCGGCGATCCGCCTCGATCCCGGGCATGCCGGGGCGCATCGCGGCCTCGGGGCGGCGCTCAAGGAGCAGGGCCTGCTCGACCAGGCGGTCGAGGAACTGCGCCTCGCCGCGCGGCTCGAGCCGGACGACGCGGAATCCCACCGGCTTCTCGGCGACGTCCGGCTGGAGCGGCGCGAATTCGACGAGGCGATCGCCGAATACGGCCGGGCGAGCAGCCTGCGGCCGACCGATGCGACGCCGCACCGGTTGCTCGGCTGGGCGATGCTGGAGTTCGCGCGCGGCCAGGCCGGCGAGCGGAGGGCGGCGCAGCTGCGCGAGGCCTGCGAGCAATTCGTCGAGGGCGGGCGGCTCGAAGCGTCCGACCCGAATTTCGCCATTCTGGAGGGCATGGTCGAGGCGCTGCTCGCGCCGTCCGCCCATTGCCCGCCCTGAGCCGCGAGCCGCCGCGGGGCGTCGCCCCGGCGCGGCGGCGAATCGATCCTTGCGCGCCGATGCCGGCATGGGGCGCCGGGAACCCGGGGCCCCCGGGGAAGTTTCCTCTTCAGCCCCAGCAGAGGTTGCGCCGAGGGAGAGAGAAATGCCGACACAGCCATCGATGAATGCGCGGGAGACCCGGCCCGCGACCGCGTCGATCGTCGCGGCTCCCCGCCCCGGGGCGCCGCTCCAGCCGATGATCGCGCGACAGCCTCGGACGACCCGGGCTGGCGCGGCCCCTCTGGGCCGCTACGCCCTGCCGCGGCCCATGGGGCGTCGATTCTGGGCGAGCGACATGGCGGCGGCGCTGTTCGCCGTCCTCCTCCTGCTCGCGCCGCTCGCAATGGCGGCCTGGCACGCGCATCGCATGAAGGGCGGGGCGTGAGCCGGCGCCCGCCGCCCCCGCGATCGATCTGACGTTTCCCCGGGCCGGCGCGCGGCCGCCGCTGGCGCCGCCTTGACCCTCGTCGTCGTTTGGGTTCCTGTAGACTCGCCCGGCTGAACGCAGCCGCGGGCGCGTGGACGTTCGTCCGCGGCGGCGCAGGGATCGGATGGAACCAGAATTCCGCAGCGCCGTTTAGCACCGTCCCGGCGTGGCGCGCCGGGCGGCGTCGCCGGATCGCGGCGCGCGTCGGGCGGCCTCCAGGAGCGCGCCTGGCCCGCCGCCGCTGCCGCGGACTCTGTGCGTCCGGTCGAAGGAGGGGGTTTGCGGGGTCATGTCGGACGATGGGCGCGAGGCGGTCGTGCAGAGCGCGGACGTGGGTGAGGCTGTCGTCGGATCTTCGGTGGGCGAGGAGGGGGCCCGGTCCCACGCGCCCGGGCGCGCCGAGGCGGCCGCGGTCGCGGCGCCGGCCGATTTCCTCGCCGGCGGCGGCGAGATGGCCGCCCTGATGCGCGCCAGGATTTGGGCGGACGGGCCGCTCGGGCCGCCGGACCGCTGGCCGCAGAGCCTCAAGACCGTCGTCGGCATCCTGCTGACCTCGCGCCACCAGATGTGGATGGGCTGGGGCGCCGACCTCACCTTCCTCTACAACGACGCCTATCGGCCGACGCTCGGCGTCAAGCACGGCCGCGCGCTCGGCCGGCCGGCGCGCGAGGTCTGGCGCGAGATCTGGGACGACATCGGCCCGCGCATCGCCCACGTGCTGGAGAGCGGCGAGGCGACCTGGGACGAAGGGCTGCTGCTGTTCCTCGAGCGCAGCGGCTATCCCGAGGAAACCTACCATACCTTTTCCTACTCGCCGCTCGCCGACGATTCCGGAGTCCGGGTGGGAATGCTGTGCGTCGTCACCGAGGAGACCGAACGCGTCATCGGCGAGCGGCGCATCTCGAGCCTGCGCGAGCTGGCCTCCGAGATCGCCGGCCGGAACACGCGCGCCGAGGTTCTGCTGGCGGCCGAGCGCCAGCTCGCGGGCAACCCGCGCGACCTGCCGTTCGCGCTGGTCTATCTGTTCGACGCCGCGGGGACGGCGAGCCTCGTCGGCGCCGCCGGCGCGGCGGCGGGGGATCCGGTCGCGCCGGCCCGGATCGATCCCGATGCGGCGGACGCCGCCTGGCCGGCGGGGCGGGCGCTGGCGGGCCGAGGAGCCTTCACGATCGACGACCTCGAGACCCGCTTCGCCCGAATTCCGACCGGCGCCTGGGACAAGCCGCCGCGCGAGGCGGTGATCGCGCCGATCGCGCGCCAGGGCCAGGCCGCGCCGGCCGGCTTTCTCGTCGCCGGCGCCAATCCCTACCGGCGCCTCGATGACGACTATCTCGGCTTCATCGGCCTCGTCGCCGGCCAGATCGCCGCCGGGCTCGCCAACGCCGACGCCTACGAGGCCGAGCGCCGCCGCGCCGAGGCGCTGGCCGAGATCGACCGCGCCAAGACCCTGTTCTTCTCGAACGTCAGCCACGAATTCCGAACGCCGTTGACGCTCATGCTGGGGCCGCTCGAGGACGTTCTGGCGCGGCCCGACGCCGACGCGCTCGCCGGGCATCGCGCGCTCGTCCAGGTCGCGCACCGCAGCGGCGTGCGGCTGCTGAAGCTCGTCAACACGCTGCTCGACTTCTCGCGCATCGAAGCCGGGCGCGTGCAGGTGAATTTCGAGCCGGTCGATCTTTCCGCCTTCACCGCCGAGCTCGCCTCCGGCTTCCGCTCGACCGTCGAGCGCGCCGGACTCCGGTTCGTCATCGACGGCGCGCGCCTGCCCGAGCCGGTCTATGTCGACCGCGAAATGTGGGAGAAGATCGTCCTCAACCTGGTCTCCAACGCGTTCAAGTTCACCTTCGCCGGCGAGATCGCGGTCGAGACGCGGCTCGCCGCTGACGGAGCGGGCGCCGAATTCACGGTCCGGGACACCGGGACCGGCATACCCGCCGCCGAGCTGCCGCGCCTGTTCGACCGCTTCCACCGCGTCGACGGCGCCCGCGGCCGCTCGATCGAGGGCAGCGGCATCGGGCTCGCGCTGGTCCAGGAACTGGTCAAGCTGCATGGCGGCGCGATCCGGGTCGCCAGCCAGGAGGGGCGCGGCAGCGCGTTCACCGTCAGCGCGCCGTTCGGCATCGCCCACCTGCCGCCGGAGCGCATCCGGCCGAATCACGCCTCGGCGACCGGCAATCTGCGTGCGCAGGCCTATATCGACGAGGCGCTCGGCTGGCTCGCCGACGACGACGCCGATTCCGCGGATTCGCTGCCGCTTGCGGCCGCCGACGCGCTCGACGATCTCACGCCGCTCGCGGGCGCCGACGGTCGGCTCGTCCTGCTCGCCGAAGACAATGCCGACATGCGCAAATACCTGCAGCGGTTGCTGCGCGGCGCCGGCTTTCGCGTGGAGGCGACGACGGACGGCCTGACCGCGCTCGAGGCGGCGCGGCGGCTGCGGCCCGATCTCGTCCTCTCCGACGCGATGATGCCCGGACTCGACGGTTTCGGCCTGCTCGCCGCGCTGCGCGGCGACGAGACGCTGCGCGACACGCCCGTCCTGCTGCTGTCGGCGCGGGCGGGCGAGGAATCCAAGATCGAGGGCCTTTCGGCGGGCGCCGACGATTATCTGATCAAGCCGTTCAGCGCCCGCGAACTGCTCGCGCGGGTGCGCGCCAACCTCGACATGGCGGCGCTGCGGCGCGAGGCGGTGCGCGCCGAGAACGAGCTGCGCCGCCAGGCGCAGATCGCCCAGGAGCGCGCCGAGGGCATTCTGGCGAGCATCAACGACGGTTTTCTCGCGGTCGACCCGGAATGGCGCTTCACCTTCGTCAACGCCGCCGCCGAGCGGTTGGTCGGCCGCGCCGGCGAGCAGCTCCTCGGCAGAGGCTATTGGGAGAGCTTTCCCGCCAGCGTCGGCGGCCCGGTGCAGGCGAATTTCGAGCGCGCGATGGCGGAGCGGGTCAGCGTCGCGTTCGAGAATTTCTCGGCGCCGCTGCGCCGATGGTTCGACGTGCGCGCCTATCCGGCCCGCGACGGCGGCCTGTCGATCTATTTCCAGGACGTGACCGAGCGCAAGCAGGCGCAGGAGGCGCTGATCCGGCTCAACGAGACGCTCGAGACGCTGATCGTCGAGCGCACCGCGGAATTGCGGGCCAAGGAGGCGCGGCTGCGCGCCGTGTTCGAGAACAGCTACGTCTGCCAGGGCTTCATGACCCTCGACGGCGTGCTGCGCGACGCCAATGCGGCCCTGCTCGAAGGCGTCGGCGCCAAACGCGCCGACATCGTCGACCGGCCGTTCTGGGAGACGCCATGGTTCAGCGGCACGCCCGGCATGGCCGAGACGGTGCGCGCGGCGATCCCGGAGGTCGCGGGCGGCCGCACCGTGCGTCAGGAAATTCGCGTCAACCTGCCGGTCGGAGGCTGGCGATGGTTCGATTTCCAGCTGCGCCCGGTCCGCGACGCCCGGGGGACGGTGGTCGGCATCGCGCCCGAGGCGATGGAGATCACGGGTCGCCGGCAGGCCGAGGAGGCGCTGCGGCAGGCGCAGAAGATGGAGAGCATCGGCCAGTTGACCGGCGGCGTCGCCCATGATTTCAACAATCTGCTGACGATCATCACCGGCAATCTGGAAAACCTGCAGCGAAGGCTGAGGTCGCCGGTTCCCGATGTGGCGACGCTGGAGCGGCTCTCGGACGGCGCGATGCGCGGCGCGCAGCGCGCGGTCTCGCTGACCCAGCGGCTGCTCGCCTTCGCCCGCCAGCAGCCGCTCGATCCCAGACCGGTCGACGTCAGCCGCCTCGTCTCCGGCATGTCCGACCTGCTGCGGCGGACCATCGGCGAGCAGATCGCGGTCGAAACCGCGCTCGCCGGCGGCCTGTGGCGCGCCAGCGTCGACGCCAATCAGCTCGAAATCGCGATCCTCAACCTCGCCGTCAATGGCCGCGACGCGATGCCGGATGGCGGCAAGCTGACGATCGAGACGTCGAACGCGCGGCTCGACGAAGCCGGCCTCGCCGACCAGGCCGAGCTCGCGCCCGGCGACTACGTGATGCTGACGGTCACCGACACCGGATCGGGCATGAGCCGCGAGACGCTCGCCAGGGCGTTCGAGCCGTTCTTCACGACCAAGGATGTCGGCCACGGCACCGGCCTCGGCCTCAGTCAGGTCTACGGCTTCGTCAAGCAATCGGGCGGCCACCTGAAAATCCGCAGCGAACCGGGGGAGGGGACGACGGTGAACATCTATCTGCCCCGACTGCGCGCGGACGAGGCGCCGGCGACCGAGGAGCCGGTCGCCAGGGTCCCGCGCGCGCGGCCGGACGAGACGATCCTGGTGGTCGAGGACGACGACGACGTCCGCGCGCACAGCTGCGGGATCCTGCGCGAGCTCGGCTACCGCGTGCTCGAGGCGGCCAACGGCCGCGAGGCGCTCGACACGCTCGGCCGAGCGCCCGAAGTCCGGCTGCTGTTCACCGATGTCGGGCTGCCCGGCGGCATGAACGGACGCGAACTGGCGGAGGCGGCGCAGCGGCTGCGCCCCGATCTCGAGGCGCTGTTCACGACCGGCTATGCGCGCGACGCCATCGTCCATGGCGGCCGCCTCGATCCCGGCGTGCGTCTCGTCGCCAAGCCGTTCACGTTTGCCGGAATCGCGACCCGGCTGCGCGAGATTCTCGACCCGCCCGCGGCGCCGGCGCGCATCCTGCTGGTCGACGACGAGATGCTGATCCAGATGCTCGGCGCCGACTATCTCGAGGAGCTCGGCTTCGCCTCGGAAGTCGCCGGCTCGGCGGCCGACGCCAGAACCAGGCTCGCCGCCCACGGGGGCGCCTTCGCCGCCGTGATCCTCGACGTCGGCCTGCCCGACGCTTCCGGCGACGCGCTGGTCGGCGAGCTGCGGGCGATCTACCCCGACCTGCCGATCCTGATCGCCAGCGGCCACAGCGAGGCTGCGCTGCGCGACCGGTTCAAGGGCCAGCGCGCCCTCGGCTTCCTCAGCAAGCCCTATTCGCTCGAGCAGATGCGCGCCGCGCTCGGCGCGCTCGGGGTCGAAGCCGCGGGCGCCGGGCGCCCGCGGGCCGCATCGGCCGGTCGCGCGGCGACGTGATCCTCGCTCGAGGCGCGCAACCGCGCGAGCCGGAGCGGCCCGGCGGGTCCCGAATCCGAGGTCAGCGCAGCAGGCCGAGGCCCAGCACGCCCGAGACGATCAGGAACGCCGCCACGATATAGTTCAGCAGCCGCGGAACGATCAAAATCAGAATCCCGGCGATCAGCGAGACGATCGGCTGGACATGGGCGATGGTGAGGGTCATTGGGCGGTTCCGATGCGAGAGGGGACTTCGTCCCGGGCGGCGGCGAGCGCCGGCGCGCCGCAGGAAAACCCGCGCCGGGGCGATCCGTTGCGTCGGGGCGGCCGCGACGCGCCCGGCCTCACGCGGCGTAGAGCCAGTCGTAGCGCCTCAGCAGCCGTTCGGCGCCGAGCGCGCGCATGCCGAGATCGCGCGCGAACGCGGCGAGGCCGGCCATGTGGTAGAGCCGCGCCTGCGCCCTCGCCGCGTCCTGGACGCGCGCTGCGCGCGCGGCGCGCCGGCGCGAATAGGCGGCGAGCGCATCGACGGGCGCCGGCGAATCGGCGAGGCAGGCGCCGAGCGCCCCGGCGTCCTCGATCGCCTGGCTGGCGCCCTGGGCGAGAAACGGCAGCATGGGATGGGCGGCGTCGCCGATCAGCGCGACCCGTCCGGAGGCGAGGCCGGCGGCGGGCGGCCGGTCGTAGAGCGGCCAGGCGCGCCAGTCGGGCGCCGCGGCGACCAAAGCGCGCGTCTCGGCCGACCAGCCGGCGAAGGCGCGATCGAGGCTCGCGCGATCGCCGGCGCCGTCCCAGGGATCATCGCCCGGCTCGCGGCGCCAGCCGCTCTCGATCACCGCGACGACATTGACGAGCGCGCCCGCGCGCAGCGGGTAATGGACGAGATGCGCCCGGGCGCCGAGCCGCAGCGTGACCTCGGGCTCGCGCAGGCGGTCGGGCGCGCGCGCGCCGTCGAGCTGGGCGCGGAACGCGACCCGGCCGGAAAACGCCGCCGCGTCGCGCTCGCCGAGGCCGAGCCGCTCGCGCACGATCGAGCGCAGCCCGTCGGCGCCGATCAGGAGGTCGCCGCGTTCGCGCAGGCCGATCGCGCCGCGCCGGACGCCGATCGCCACGCCCGCCTCGTCGGCGGCGAGGCCGCCGACCTCCGCTCCCAGCGTCAGCGTCACGCCGGCTTCGCGCGCCACCCGCTCGACCAGCGCGCGCTGCAGGTCGGCGCGATGCACGACCAGATAGGGCGCGCCCCAGCGCGCCTGCGCCGATTCGAGCGGCAGCCGCGCGAGCAGGGCGTCGTCGCGGCCGCGCAGGATGCGGATCGCGCGCGGCGCGAGCGCATGCGCGCGGACCGCCGCGAGCGCGTCGAGCCGGTCGAGGATGCGGGTGGCGTTGGGGGTCAGCTGCAGGCCGGCGCCGAATTCCTCCAGCACGTCGGTCCGCTCGAACAGGGCCGCGTCGAGTCCCGCGCGCGCGAGGGCGAGCGCGGCGGTCAGGCCGCCGATTCCGGCCCCGACGATCAGCGCGCGCCCGCGCACGCGCGCCGATCAGGCGGCCGGGTCGAGTTCGCATTCCGCGGGCAGCGAATGCGGGCCGAGCCCGGCCTCGTAGAGGAAGCGCGTCGAGCAATAGCCGCAGATCGCCTCGACGTCGCCGCCCATGTCGATGAAGATGTGGGGATGGTCGAACGGCGGCCGCGCCCCCGTGCACATGAATTCCTTCACCCCGACCCGGATCGTGGCGACCCCGGGATCGTTGTGAAAATGGGGAATGGCGTGGTCGGCCATGGCGGGGCTCCTGACGGGGGGCTGGCGGATATGGCTATAGCCAAGCCGGGCGGGCTTGGGTAGGGCGGCGGCGCGGCGGCCTGCGGCGCATTCATGAACGCCGGATATAGGCTCATGCGGCGCGCGCCGGCTAATCGATCGGCGCCGCGGCCTCCATCTCTGGGCGATCGCAGCTGCCTCCCGCAGCGCGGCCGGAGGAACGGCAATGCTCAAACGCACACTGGGAACCAGCGGCCTGGAGGTCTCGGCGATCGGGTTCGGCTGCATGGGGCTGAATTTCAGCTACGGCCATGGGCTCGACCGGGCCGAGGGGATCGCCTTGATCCGCGCCGCGGTCGAGCGCGGCGTCACCTTCTTCGACACCGCCGAGGTCTATGGCCCGTTCACCAACGAGGAGATGGTCGGCGCGGCGCTGGCGCCGGTGCGCGACCTCGTGGTGATCGCGACCAAGTTCGGGTTCGCGATCGATCCGCAAACCGGTCGGCAGAGCGGCATGGACAGCCGGCCCGAGCATATCCGCGCGGTCGCCGAGGCGTCGCTGAAGCGGCTCGGCGTCGAAGTCATCGACCTGTTCTACCAGCACCGCGTCGATCCCGCGGTGCCGATCGAGGAGGTCGCGGGCGCCGTCGGCGAGCTCATCCGGCACGGCAAGGTCCGCCATTTCGGCCTGTCCGAGCCGGGCGCGCAGACGATCCGCCGCGCCCATGCGGCCCATCCGGTGACGGCGATCCAGAGCGAATATTCGCTGTGGACGCGCGGGCCCGAGACCAACGGCGTGCTGGAGGCCTGCGCGGAGCTCGGCATCGGCTTCGTGCCCTACAGCCCGCTCGGCAAGGGCTTCCTGACCGGCGCGATGGGCAAGGACACCCGGCTCGAGCCCAATGATTTCCGCCGGCAGCTGCCTCGGTTCACGCCCGCGGCGATGGCGAACAACCAGGCCCTCGTCGAGCTCCTGAAGCGGATCGCCGCCGAGAAGGGCGCGACGCCCGCGCAGATCGCGCTCGCCTGGCTGCTCGCCCAGAGGCCGTGGATCGCGCCGATCCCCGGCACCACCAGGCTGCACCGGCTGGAGGAAAACCTCGGGGCGGCCGATGTCGCGCTGACCGCGGCGGATCTGGCCGGGATCGCGCGCGCGGCGTCGAAGATCGCGATCGAAGGCGAACGCTATCCCGCGCAGCTCATGGCGACGACGGGCCGGTGAGCGCGCGCCCGTCCGCTCCGCCCGGGACGGGCGCCGTCGCTACTTTACGAACGACACCGTCGCCACGGCGCGCTTCATCCGGTCCTGCGACCACGCCGCAGGCTGCGACGGCGCCTTGCCTGCGAAGATCATCGCGCCATTGCCCGCCTTGAGGTCGACGGTCCCGCGCTTGGTCTTGACCCAGACCTCGCCCTTCAGCACCACGACGCCGAAGCCGCCGTCGATCGGGCCGCCCCAGACGGTGGTGCCGCGCACGCCGAGCGTGCCGACCGGGGTCTTGATCGTGACCTCGCCGCCGGTCGGGCCCTCGATCTTGCCGCCGACGAACAGGAACGCGCCCTTGGCGACGTCGAGCGCGAGCTTGTTGCCGCCCGCGCCCGGCCGGTAGACGAAATCGTCGACGGTCAGCCTGCCGTTCTCGCCGAGCGTCAGCACCGTGCCGTCGTCGAGCTTCGCCTCGAGCCGGGCGCCGGCGCCGGTGCGCATGCGGTCGCGGAAATAGACCGGGCCGGCCGGTTGCAGGTCGCGGCTGGCGCCCGCCTGGAGCGCGGTCGCCTGGTCCTGGACCTTGTCGACGGCGCCGACGGCGACCGGCTCGGCGCGGGCGCCGGCGAACGGCGCGAGGCCGATGGCGATCGCGATCGCCAGAACGGGCTTGAGTTTTGCTTTCATGGCAGTCTCCTTTTCGGGGGCGGGGGGAATCAACAGCGGCTCGCGCGCCCCGGCCCGCTGGCCGAGGTCGTCGCGGCGGGACCGGCGGCGGTCCATCCGGCGGTCAGCGCGATCGTGCAGGCGAGCGTCTCCGGCTTGCCGAACAGATAGCCCTGGCCGAAGGCGCAGCCGAGATCGGCGAGCATGCGCGCCTGGTCGTCATCCTCGACGCCCTCGGCGACGACGGGGATTTCGAGCTCCTCGGCGAGCCGGAGGATGAGGTTGATGATCCGGCGGCTGGTCGGCGCCGCGGTCATCGAGGTCACGAAGCTGCGGTCGATCTTCAGCGTCGTGATCGGCAGCGCGCCCAGATAGCTCAGCGAGGAATAGCCGGTGCCGAAATCGTCGAGCGCGACGCCGATGCCGTAGGCGCGGCAGGCGTTGAGCGCGGCGACCGCCTTCTTCGGGTCGCTCATCAGCACGCTCTCGGTCACCTCGAGCTTGATGCAGCAGGGATCGACGCCGGCGGCTTCGAGCGCGGCGGCGACCGATTCGGCGAAGGATTCGCGCGCGAGGTCGTGGCCGCAGACGTTCACCGACAGGAACAGCGGATCGACCGCGCCCAGATTGCCGAGCGCGGCGGTCATGATCTCGGGGAACACGCGCGCGACCTCGCCCAGGCACCAGTCGGTGACCGCCGCGATGATGCCGCTGGCCTCGGCGACCGGGATGAAATCGCCCGGCGGGACGAGGCCGCGCGCCGGATGGCGCCAGCGCAGCAGCGCCTCGAATCCGGCGAGGCGGCGCGCGGGCAGCCGCACGATCGGCTGGAAGAACAGTTCGAACTCGCCGCGCTCGAGCGCGCGCCGCAGCTCGTTCTCCAGCGAGAGCGTGCCGAGCGCGGCCTCGAAGCCCTCGATCGGCCGGGCGGGATCGGGCGTGGAAATCCGCTGCCGGTCGGCGCCGTCGAACAGCGCGACCGTCTCCCGGTATTTGGCCAGCACGACGCCCAGGCACATCCGCAGGATCGGATCGGTATGGGCGATGCGGTGCGCGATCTGGTCGGCGGTGATCAGCACGAGCCGGCAATCGGCGGCCACGCGCGCGGAGGCCGAGCGCGGCAGGTTGTCGAGGATCGCCATCTCGCCGACGATCTCGCCGGGCCCGCGCCGCGCCAGCATCACCTCGCGGCCCTCGCGCACCAGGAATATCTCGACCTCGCCGCCGTCGATGAGGAAGGCCGACGAGCCGGGGTCGCCTTCGGCGAACAGCAGCGCCCCGGCGGGAAGCGTGATTCGGTGGAGGTCGGCGTCCATGGGCGGTCCTGGAATCTCCGGATGCGGCCGGAGCGGACCGATTAACGAACCAAAAAAGTTAAGCTGCTCCTTACCCTTTCGATCACTTGCGCCGATCGCGCGCGGTTTCGGCGCCTTGCCGCGCGGGGTCGCCCGCCCGCCGGGGATCGCCGGCGCGTTTACCCGCCGCCCATCCTTTTGCCGGATGCTGCGCGGGGCGCCCGGACGCGGCGACAGAACCGGGGCCGGCGCAATGACCTTCACCTGGCGACGCCTTCTGCCCGCGCTGGTCGGGCTCGCCGCGATCCTCGGCCTGCTCGCCGCCCGCGGGCTCCGCCCCGAGGCGTTCGAACGCGCGCGGCTGTTCGCCTTCGACACGCTGCAGCGGCTGGCGCCCTGGGAGGCGCCGCGGCCGGTCGTGGTCGTCGACATCGACGATTCCAGCCTGACGCGGATCGGCCAGTGGCCGTGGTCGCGCGACGCGCTCGCCGATCTCGTGCGGGCGCTGCAGGATCTCGGCGCCGGCGCGATCGGCTTCGACGTCATCTTCGCCGAGCCCGACCGCACCTCGCCGGCGCTGCTGGCCCGGCAATGGGAGCGCGGCTTCGGCTGGCGGCCGCCGGGCGGGGCGGCGGCGCCGCCCGACTATGACGCCGTGCTGGCCGCGGCGATCGGGCGCGGACGGGTGGCGACCGGCTTCGGCCTGCTCGCCCAGGCCAACGGCGCCGCGCCGCGGATCGCCGCCAGCTTCGCCACGATCGGCGCCGATCCGGCGGCGACGGTGCGCAATTTTTCCGGCGCCGTGCCCAATCTGGCGGGAATCGAGGCGGCGGCGGCGGGCAATGGCAGCCTCGCCATCGCCGGCGGCGGCGACGAGGTCATCCGCGCCATGCCGATGCTGTCCGCGCTCGACGGCCGGCTCGCGCCCTCGCTCGCCGCCGAACTGCTGCGGATCGCGCAGGACGAGGACACGATCGGCGTGCGCGCCGAGCGCGCCGCCGGCGCCGGCGGCGCGGTCACCGGCTACACCCTGCGGATCGGCGACCGTGACGCGCCGGTCGATCGCGACGGCGCCCTGCTGCTTCATCACGGGCCGCGGCCGGCCGCCGCGACCATCCCCGCCTGGCGCCTGCTGGCGCCCGGCGAGCGCGAGGCGCTGCGCGCGCGCATCGACCACCAGATCGTGCTGATCGGAACCAGCGCGCTCGGCCTGTCGGATCTGCGCGCGACGCCATTGCGGCCGCTCGAGCCGGGGGTCAACCTCCACGCGCGCGCGATCGAGCAGATTCTCGCCGGCCATTTCCTCGCCCGGCCGGCCTTTGCGGACGGGGCGGAATTCGTCGCCTCGGCGCTGCTGGCGGCGGCGCTGGTGCTGCTGGCGGCGTTCGGCGCCCCGCGCGCCGCCGCGCTCGCCGCCGCGCTCAGCGTGGCCGGGCTGTTCGGCGCCAGCTTCGCCGCTTTCACGACCGGCGGGCTCCTGCTCGACCCCGGCCTGCCCGCCGCGACGGCGGTCTGCGCCGCCGTCGCGACCAGTTTCGCCCGCTATTTCATCGCCGACCGCGACGCCTCGCGGCTGCGCGCGGCGTTCACCCACTATCTCTCGCCGACGCTGGTCGACGCGCTCGCGCGCGATCCCGACCGGCTGAAGCTCGGCGGCGAGCAGCGCGAGATGACCTTCCTGTTCACCGATCTCGAGGGCTTCACCAGCCTGACCGAAGCGGCCGATCCGCGCGACATCGTCGCCTGGCTCAACGCCTATCTCGACGGCCTGTGCCGGATCGTGATGGATCACGGCGGCACGGTCGACAAGATCGTCGGCGACGCCGTCCATGCGATGTTCAACGCGCCGCTCGACCAGCCCGACCACGCGCGGCGGGCGGTGCGCTGCGCGCTGGCGATCGACGCGTTCGCCCAGGATTACGCGCAGGCGCAGAAGGCGCTGGGCATCGCCTTCGGGGCGACCCGGATCGGGGTCAACACCGGCCTGGCGGTGGTCGGCAATTTCGGCGGCCGGCGCCGCTTCGACTATACCGCCCATGGCGACGCCATCAACACCGCGGCGCGGCTGGAGGCGGCCAACAAGACGCTGGGGACGCGGATCTGCGTGGCGCGGGCGACGATGGAGCAGGTCGCGGCGATCGAGTTCCTCCCGGTCGGCGCGCTGATGCTGAAGGGCAAGAGCCGGCCGGTCGACGTGTTCGCGCCGCAGGCCGAGCCGTCGGCGACCGGGGCCTGGGCCGCGGCCTATCGCGAGGCGTTCGCCCGCCTCGCCGAGGGCGACGCCGCGGGATCGGCGGCGATCCTCGCGCTCCACGAACGCCACCCCGACCAGCCGATCCTCGCCCTGCACGCGCGCCGCATCCGCGCCGGCGAGCGCTCGGCCGCGATGGCCGCCTGAGCGCGGCCGGCCGGTTCACAGCACGAAAAACGCCGCCGCCAGCGCGATATTGGTCGCCTGGTGGAGCAACTGGTCGAAGCCGATCACCCACCAGAACGCCGCCTGGTCGGCGCTCCAGCCGCCGCGCAGGGAGACCAGCGTCTTGGCCCGGTCGATCGTCCAGTGAATCGCAAGATCGGCGGGGCCGAGCCACCACAGCCGCGGCGCGACCGCCAGCGCGATCAGCAGCGTGCAGCCGCCGTGGATCAGCGCATGCACCGCCAGCGGCGCCGCCCAGCCGGTTGGGCGCTCCTTGCCGCGCGCGATCCAGTTGGTCTGGAGCAGGAAGTCGGCGACGAAATGCTTGACCGCCATCGCCAGCAGCAGCGCGCAGAACGGCCAGAACGGGACGAAGAGGCCAGGCTGCGGCACGGGGGAATCCAGTTGGCGAGAGGGCCAGCAATTCTAAAAGTGCGGCAATACCCTTCTCCCGCTCCTGCGGGAGAAGGTGGCCCTCACCCCAACCCCTCTCCCGCAGGCGGGAGAGGGGCTACCCGCACTTTTAGAATTGCTGCGAGAGGCCCACTATGGCGCCGTCATGGCTGACAGTCTGTTAAGATTCGCGCGGGAGGCGCGCGCGGCGAGTTTCGATCTGCCGGCGGACGAAATCGCAACCCCTTCTCCCGCCCTAGACGCCCATGGTCGGCACGATCTTGAGGCCGGCGGTGGAAACGACGTTGACGACATGGCCGCTGCCCTGTCGCGCGAACACCGGCAGGGCGGCGGCGATGCCGTGGAGGACGCCGCGCCGGACGACTTCGTCGCCGGGGGGTGACTGCGTCTCGTCGGCGCGGCGTTCGGCGTCCAGGCGCTTTTGCTGCGCGAGGCGGCCCACGGGCCGCCTTCGCTCAGCAAAAGCGCCTGGCGAACAAGCCGTCGACCCGCGCCGCGGTCGACTTGACCGCGAGCCCGGCGATCGCGTCCCGACGGCGGGCGGTTCACGTTCAGCGCGCAGATCGTCATCGCGAGCGGAGCGACGCGATCCAGCGGTCGTGAGGGCGCCGGATGGGGCGCGAGCATGGCGGCAGGGGAGTGCAAGTCCTGAGAAGGCGCG
>JBEKZS010000057.1:0-23895 GCA_049509635.1 Roseiarcus sp. | reverse complement strand
CCGGCCAGATTGGTCAGCACCTGGCGCAGCCGCAGGCCGTCGCCGACCACCAGCGAGGGCACGTCGGCGGCGATCGAGACGGCGATCTCGAGCCCCTTGCTCTGCGCGCGCGGCGCCAGCAGCTCGACGACGCCTTCGACCAGCCGGTGCAGTTCGAAGGGCTCGCTGACGAGCTCGAGCCGTCCTGCCTCGATCCGGGAGAAGTCGAGGATCTGGTCGATCAGGCTGACCAGCGCCGCCCCCGAACTGCGGATCGCCTCGACATAGCTGGCGTTCTCCGCGTCGAGCCGGGCCTCGCGCAGGAGATCGGCCATGCCGAGAATGCCGCTGAGCGGCGTGCGGATCTCGTGGCTCATCGTCGCCAGGAAGCGCGACTTCGCCTCGCTCGCCGCCTCGGCGCGCTCGCGCGCGGCGGCGTTTTCCTTGAGCCGCCAGATCTCGTCGCGCAGGGCCTCGATCGTCGCTTCGGCCGCGCTGGCCCGCCGCGTCGCGCGCTTGCGCAGGTGATCGAAGCCGAGCGCCAGGGCGAAGACCGCGACGAAGAACGGCGACGCCTCGATCAGCAGACGGCTGGCGGAAACGAACGTGACGATGGCGTTGGCGTCCATGATCGGCGTCTTTCCCCCGGCGCCCCTCGCCGCGTCTCCGAGAATGGCACAACGCGGTTGAGAAACTCTTGAGACAAAGGATGCATTTGCAGAGAGTTCGCCGCCGCCGGCGCTCCCCGCCGCCCGCCGGCCGGTCACGCCGCCGACGCCCGATCCTGCGTCCCGCGATACGACAAAGCCTCGGCGAGATGGGCGCGGCGCACCGGGCTTGCGCCATCGAGGTCGGCGAGCGTGCGGGCGAGCTTGAGCACGCGGTGATAGCCGCGCGCGGAAAGCCGCATGCGTTCGGCGGCCTCGCGCAGGAGGCCCAGCGCCGGGGCGTCGGGGCGGGCGATCTCCTCCATCACGCTCGCGGGCGCCGCGGCGTTGCAGCCGACGCCGGGAAGACCCATCGCCCGATAGCGTTCGATCTGGATTTCGCGCGCCGCCGCCACGCGCGCCGCGACCTCGGCCGAACCCTCCGCGGGAGGCGGCAGCAGCATGTCCGCCGCGGTGACGGGCGGCACGTCGATCGTCAGGTCGAAGCGATCGAGCAGCGGACCCGACAGCCGGCCCTGATATTGAGCGACGCACCTGACGTTGGGACCGCGGTTGCAGGCGTAGCCCGGCTCGCTGGCATGGCCGCAGCGGCAGGGGTTCATCGCCGCGACGAGCTGGAACCGCGCGGGATAGACGATCCGATGATTGGCGCGGGCGATCGCCACCTCGCCGGTCTCGATCGGCTGGCGCAGGCTGTCGAGCGCCTGGGGCTGGAATTCCGGGAGTTCGTCGAGGAACAGCACGCCCTGATGGGCGAGCGAAACCTCGCCGGGCTTGGCGTGGACGCCGCCGCCGACCAGCGCCGCCATCGACGCGGAATGATGCGGCGCACGGAACGGCCGCCGATCGGTCAGCGCGCCGCCGGCCAGATGGCCGGCGACCGAATGGATCATCGAGACCTCGAGCAGTTCGCGCGGGGTCAGCCGCGGCAGGATCGAGGGCAGGCGCTGCGCGAGCATCGACTTGCCGGCGCCGGGCGAACCGCTCATCAGCAGATTGTGGCCGCCCGCGGCGGCCACTTCGAGCGCGCGCTTGGCGCTCTCCTGGCCTCTGATGTCGCGGATGTCGGGCAGCGGCGCGCCCGCGGCGCGCATCGCCGGCTCCGGCCGGCTCAGCACCTGCGCGCCCTTGAAATGATTGGCGAGCTGGATCAGCGACCGCGGCGCCAGAATGTCGAGATCGGCGGACGCCCAGGCGGCCTCCGGGCCGCAGGCCGCCGGACAGATGAGGCCGTGGCCGCGCGCATTGGCGGCGATCGCCGCCGGCAGGACGCCGGCGACCGCACTGACCGCCCCGTCGAGCGCCAGTTCGCCGATCACGGTATAGGCCTGCAGGGCGTCGGGCGGGATCGCGCCGATCGCCGCCATCACGCCGAGCGCGATCGGGAGGTCGTAGTGGCTCCCCTCCTTCGGCATGTCGGCAGGGGCGAGATTGACCGTGATGCGCCGAGCCGGCAAGGCGAGGCCGGAGGCGATCAGCGCGGCGCGGACGCGCTCGCGCGACTCGGCGACCGCCTTGTCGCCGAGGCCGACGATCATGAATGCGACATTGCCGCTGGCGACCTGCACCTGCACATCGATGGGGCGCGCCTCGACCCCCTCGAACGCCACTGTCGAAACCCGTGCGACCATGCCGCCCCGCCCCGAGCGTCAGCGCGCCGCCGATGGACGCGACGCCAAGGAACATATGCGGAACATCGCCGGCGTGGCAAGCGAAATCCGGGCGGCGGCGCGACGGCCTGATACGAGGGAGGGCTCGGCCGCGAGCGCCGCCTCGAAATGGTGTAGAAGCCGCGCCATCCATCCCCGCGCGGAGGCTGCATGGCGCGCTACGATTTCTCCAGCCCCCGCCTGTTCGTCGAGGCCGACCTCGCCGAGGGCCAAACGATCGCGCTCGCGCCCGACCAGAGCAATTATCTCGTCGCCGTGCTGCGGCTGCGCGAAGGCGCGGGCGTCCTCGTCTTCAACGGCCGCGACGGCGAATATGCGGCGCGGCTCGCCGCGCCGACCCGCAAGGGCGCCCGGCTCGTGATCGCCGCGCGCGAGAGAGCGCAGGAATTCGCCCCCGACCTCGACTATCTCTTCGCCCCGCTCAAACATGCGCGCCTCGACTATGTCGCGCAGAAGGCGGTCGAGATGGGCGCGCGCCGGCTGCGCCCCGTGCTGACGCGCCGCACCCAGGCCACGCGCGTCAATCTGGAGCGGCTCCGCGCCAATGCGAGGGAGGCGGCCGAGCAATGCGGCGTCGTCTGGCTGCCGGAGATCCTCGCCGAGGCGCCGCTCGACAAGGTGCTCGAGCAATGGCCGGCGCAAAGGCTGCTGATCTTCTGCGACGAGGACGCGCCCTGCGCCAATCCGATCGCCGCGCTCGCCGGCCGCCAAGCGCCCCAGGGGGCCGGCTTGCTGATCGGGCCCGAAGGCGGCTTCGAGGAGGCGGAGCGCGCCGCAATCCTGCGCGCGCCCAACGTGTTGCGCCTCTCCCTGGGCCCGCGCATCCTGCGCGCCGACACGGCCGCCGTCGCGGCGCTCGCCCTGATCCAGGCCCAACTCGGCGATTGGCGATAGGTCCGGGCCGCCTGGCCCGAGCGCGCCGCGCGCGCAAACAAGAACCGCGGGCCGCGCGGCCGCCGCGATCTTGCCATGAAGTCGCGCGACACGTGGCGCGACGGCATTCGCGCGCCGCGTCGGAAATGCTGGGGATCGTGGAATGATTCGTTCGAGCTTCGCCGTGATTCTGGCGTTTTTCGCTTCGTGCGCCGCCCATGCCGGCGACGCATCGTCCGGAGAATCGGCTCAGGCGCGCGTCGACGGTCATTGCGCCGGGCTCGGCGAAGGATTTTTCGTCGTCGCCGGCTCGAACGCCTGCATCAGAATCAGCGGCCACATCAGCGCGGGCGTCGGATTCGCGGGCGCCGCGACCGCGACGGAATCGTTCGGCCCGCGACTCGGCGGCGCTCCGGCGAGCGGCTTCGACGCCCAGACGGCGGTGAGCGGCGACCTGCGCTTCGACACCGAGGCGGGTCCGGCGCGCATCTACGTCGGCGCGCGCAGGGACACGAATCCGCGCTGGGCGCTCGACGGTCAGTAGCAGGCCTCGGCGAAGGCCGGATCGACCGATCCGCCCCATTCCCGCTCGAACCGGGCGATCCAGTCCTGGGCTGCGACGCGGCCCGAGCCGACGAACGCGTCGAGCGGATCGAGATGGACGCCCTCGTCGCGTCCGCCGGCGTCGCGCCGCCCGCGCCTGGCGAGCCCGCCGCGCGCGACGACCAGGATTTCGCGGCCGATCTCGGCGAGGCTGCGCCCCGCAACGGTCGCGCCGAGCGCGAGGCGCGGCGCCTCGTCGCGCAGCTTCTGGCGCTCGCCCGCGGTCCAGCGGCGGACGATCTCCCAGGCTGCGTCGAGCGCCCGGCCGTCATAGTACAGCCCGACCAGCAGCGCCGGCAGCGCGCAGATCCGCGCCGCCGGCCCGACGTCGGCCCCGCGCATCTCGAGATAGCGCTTCAGCCGCACCTCAGGGAAGATCGTCGAGAGATGGTTGGCCCAGTCGGCTATCGTCGCGCGCTCGCCGGGCAGCGCCTCGAGCCGCCCCGCCAGCAGGTCGCGAAAGCTGGAGCCGGCGACGTCGTGATAGACGCTGCCGCGCTTGACGAAATACATCGGGACGTCGAGCGCGTAATCGACATAGCGCTCGAACCCCATGCCCGGCTCGAAGGCGAACGGCAGCATGCCGGCGCGCGCATCGTCGGTATGGCGCCAGATTTCCGACCGGGCGGAAAGAAAGCCGTTGAGCCGGCCGTCGGTGAACGGAGAATTGGCGAACAGCGCGGTGATCAGGGGCTGCAGCGCGAGGCCGACCTGGAGTTTTTTGACCATGTCGGCTTCGTCGGAAAAGTCCAGATTGGCCTGCACGGTCGCGGTGCGGAACATCATGTCGAGACCGCGCGTTCCGACCTTCGGCATGTAGCGCGCCATGATCCGGTAGCGGCTCTTGGGCATCGCCGGGGTCTCCGCGAGGCTCCATTTCGGGCTCATGCCGAGGGCGAGGAATCCGATGCCGAGCGGCGCGGCCACCTCCCCCGTCACCCGCAGATGCTCATCGACTTCCGCCCTCGTCTCATGGACCGTCTCGAGCGGGGCGCCGGACAATTCGAACTGACCGCCGGGCTCCAGGGAAATGGCGCCGCCGCCCGCAGCGTCGAACAGCCCGATTGGATTGTCGCCGTCGAGGATCGTCTCCCAGCCGAGCCGTCCGCGCAGACCCTCGATCAGCGCCCGGACGCCGCGCGCGCCGTCGTAGGGGACCGGCGTCAGATCGGCGCGGTAGAAGGGGATCTTCTCGTGTTCGGTCCCGACCCGAAACTGCGCGGCCGGCTTGCATCCCGCCTCGAGCCAGGAGACCAGCGCGTCGCGCGACTCCACGGCGTGGGCGTCATTGATGTCGCGGGCCATCGAGGGTTCCGGGAGGGGGGCGGGGGACCCCGCGTGACTGCCGGTTAGATAGTCGGCCGCGGGCGACAACGCAACGCGGCCTGGCTGCGGCCGGTCGCCGGGCGGCCCCCCGCGCCGGCATGACGCTCGAGCCCGATTCGGGGAGCCTCAGCGGAGATTTGGCCCGCGCCTGATGAAAGGCCAGCGCTTTTCGGAAAACCGCAGGACGCTCACGCGATGCGCTCAGGACGCCCCGAGGCGCCGGGCGAGCCGGGCGGTCACCCAAAAGGCGGCGATCACCGCCCCGAGCCCGAACACCGCAGCGCCAGCGCCGGCCCCGAGCATCGCGCCCTCCACGCCATGTGCGGGGCCCCCGAGCCGGGCGCCGATGGTGACGAAGGGAATCGTCCCCAGCGTGGCGCGGCCCCAGTTGAAGGCGGTCGCGAGCCAGGAAAAGCCGAGATTGTTGAACGCGGTATTGGCGACGAACAGACAGGTGATGAAGACCCAGGCCGACACGCCCCAGGTGCAGAAGAAGGTGACGAGGCGGGCGTTCTCGCCATGCGCATCGAAGGCCCAGTTGATCCAAGGGCTGGCGGCGAACAGGAACAGCCAGGCCAGAAGCACGTAACCGATCGAAAGCACGAAGGCGTCGGTCAGGGCGCGGCGGACACGCGGCATCAGCCGGGCGCCGAGGTTCTGGCCGAGGATCGGCCCGACCGCCCCGGTGAGGGCGAAAATCACCCCGAACGCAACCGGAATGACCCGGTCGGTGGTCGCGGTCGCGGCGACCGCCGCCTCGCCGAAATCCGAGATCACGCGCGTGATGTAGACCGCGGCGACCGGAGTGGCCAGATTGGCCAGGATCGCCGGCGCGCCGACGCCCATGATCGGGCGCAGGTCGCGCCAGATCGAGCGCCAGTCGGGGCGGGAGACGAGGTCGTGAACGCGCACCGCGCCCCAGGCGCCGACGCCGAGGAACACGAGGCGCGAAATCACCGTCGCCCAGGCGGCGCCGTAGACGCCGAGGCCGAATCCGAAAATCAACAGGGGATCGGTGAATGCGGTGACGAATCCGCCCGCCAAGGTTACATACATCGCGCGCCGTGCGTCGCCGACGGCGCGCAGGATCCCAGCAAGGCACATGCCGAGCGCCATGGGGACGTTGGCGGGCAGGGTGATGGCGAGAAACCGGTCGGCCGCTTCCCCGGCCCGGCCGTGGGCGTGCAGGGCGTCAGCGAGAATCTGGCCCCGAAACCCGAGCAGCGCCGCCGCCACGATGGCCGAGAAGATCGCCGCGATCGCCAGGCCCGAGGCGGCCAGACGCCGGGCCTTCGGCCGGTCGCCCGACCCCAGCGCGCGCGAAACCATTGCAGTGACCGCGATCGTCAGCCCGATGTTGATCGCCATGGCGAGGAACAGGATCTGGCTGGCGTAGCCGACCGCGGCCTTCAGCGCCTGGTCGCCCAGGCGCGAGACGTAGAGCAGCGACAGGAGGTCGACAAAGAAGATCGCCATCAGTCCGATCGACCCCGTCGCAGTCATCACGGCGACGTGGCGCATCGTCGAGCCCTCCGTGAAGACGGGGCGCGACGGGTCGGGAATGGCGGCGGCGACGGCGGTCAAGGCAGCCTTTCCGGGAGCGGGGCGTTGTCGAGGTCCGCTCTTAGAACCGATGCGCGGCCCGCGCCAGTTCCAAGAAGTTCGGGGGGCCGCGGCGCCTCGACGATCGGCGTCCGTCCGACGCGGCGGATCGCCCTATTGACTTCACGGGTCGGCTTCCCGAAAACCTTCGGCATGATGAGCGACACAGCCGCAGCGCAAAAGCCGATACTCCGGGTCATCCTGTGCGCCCCGCGCGGCTTCTGCGCGGGCGTCGTGCGCGCCATCGACGTGGTCGAGCGCGCGCTCCAGATTTATGGACCGCCCGTCTACGTGCGGCACGAAATCGTCCATAACAAATATGTGGTGGAATCGCTCAAGGCGAAGGGCGCGGTGTTCATCGAGGAGCTGAGCGAGGCCCCGGCGGGCGCCGCGCCGGTCATTTTCTCCGCCCATGGCGTGCCCAGGAGCGTCCCGAAAGAGGCGCTCGCGCGCCAGTTGTTCACCATCGATGCGACCTGCCCGCTGGTCACCAAGGTTCATCGCGAGGCGCTGGTTCATTTCAAGCGCGGCCGCAAGGTCATCCTGATCGGACATGCCGGCCACCCCGAAGTGATCGGCACGATGGGCCAGCTGCCGCCGGGCGCCATAGTGCTGGTCAGCACCGTCGCCGACGTGGAGGCGCTCGCGTTCGAGGATGAGAGCAATCTCGCCTATGTCACGCAGACAACGCTGTCGGTCGACGACACCCAGCAGATGGTGGCGGCGCTGGTCAAGCGGTTCCCGAAAATCTTCGTGCCGGCGCTCGAGGACATCTGCTACGCGACGACCAACCGGCAGGAGGCGATCAAGCGCGCCGCGCCCTATGTCGACGCCGTCATCGTCGTGGGCTCCAGCAATTCGTCCAATTCGCAGCGGCTCGCCGAAGTGGCGCAGCGGGCGGGATGCAAGATCGCGCGGCTGCTGTCGGGGGCCGCGGAGATCGACTGGCGAATCTTCGGCGCCATCGAATCGCTGGCGATCACCGCGGGCGCCTCGGCGCCGGAGATTCTGGTCGAGCAGGTGATCGACGCCTTCGCCGACCGCTACGAAGTGGCGGTCGAGACGCTCACGACCGCCGACGAGACCGTGTTCTTCCCGCTGCCCCGCTCGCTGCGCGGGGAATCGGCGGCCGCGCCGACGGCCGGCTGAGCGGGGGAAGCGGCCCGCAGCGAGACCCGCGCACCGGTTACCCGGCCGATCGGCCCGATCGGGATCACGCCGGTAGGTCCTGCCCGGGCGAGGCGGTCGTGAACCCGCGAGGCGATCAACCCGGCCAGGACGACTTCGGGTCGCGCGCCGCGCGACGATCGCGAGCAAGGCTGCGGAATTTGACGGATTCCGGCGCCCTCGCTAACAGAGGGCCCGTCAGGGTCCCAGGCGGCGGAATGAACGGGCGGTCGACGCCCGGGCCGCGAATGCTTCGGGGCGTCAAAGGGACCCGCCCTTCAGCCGGACACGCGATGGCCGTCTACACGGAAGTCACCGACGAAGCGCTGGGCGCGTTCCTCGCCGATTACGATCTCGGTCCCGCCTCGTCGCTGAAGGGGATAGCGGAGGGGGTCGAGAACTCCAATTTCCTGATGCACACGCGCGCCGGCGCGTTTTTCCTGACGCTCTATGAGAAGCGGGTGAAGGAGACGGACCTGCCGTTCTTCATCGGCCTGATGGAGCATCTGGCGAAGAAGGGGGTCAATTGTCCGCAGCCGGTGCGCAACCGCAGCGGCGAGGCGCTCGGCCGGCTCGCCGATCGGCCGGCGGCGATCGTGACGTTTCTCGACGGGCTGTCGATCCGCCGCCCGAGCGCGCGCCATTGCGCGAGCGTCGGCGAAGCGCTCGGGCGCATGCACAGGGCGGGCGCGGATTTCGCACTGAGGCGGCCGAATGCGCTGTCGATCGGCGGCTGGCCCGCCCTGTTCGAGGCCGCCCGCGCCCGCGCCGACGAGGTGGCGCCGGGGCTCGCGGCCGAGACGGCCAACGACCTGGCGGCGCTCGGCGCGGCATGGCCAGGCGGCCTGCCGGACGGCGTAATTCACGCCGACCTCTTTCCCGACAATGTGTTCTTTCTCGGCGAGGACCTGTCCGGGCTGATCGATTTCTATTTCGCCTGCAACGATTCCCTCGCCTACGACCTCGCCGTCGCGCTCAACGCCTGGTGCTTCGAGCCCGACGGATCGTTCAACATCACCAAGGGCATGGCGCTGATCAACGGCTACGAGCGGGTGCGCCGGCTCAGCAGCGCCGAGACCGAGGCCCTGCCGATCCTGGCGCGCGGGGCGGCGCTGCGGTTCATGCTGACGCGGCTCGTCGATTGGCTCAACGTGCCTCCCGGCGCCAAGGTCGTGCCGAAGAATCCGCTCGAATATCTCGGCAAGATGCGGTTCCACCGCGGCGTGGCGAGCGCGCGCGACTATGGCCTGCTGCGATGAGCGGCCGGGTGTCGATCTGGACCGACGGCGCCTGCTCGGGCAATCCGGGCCCCGGCGGATGGGGCGCAGTATTGTGCTGCGACGGCCGCGAACGGGACCTGTGCGGGGGCGAGGCGTCGACGACCAACAATCGCATGGAGCTCATCGCCGCGATCTGCGCCCTCGAAGCGCTGAGCCGCCCGTGCGCGGTCGACCTCCATACGGATTCGCAATATCTGCGCGGCGGCGTCACTAGCTGGATCGGCAACTGGAAGCGCAACGGGTGGCGCACCGCCGACAAGAAGCCGGTCAAGAACGAGGATCTCTGGCGCCGTCTCGACGCGGCCGCGGCGCGCCACGAAATCGCCTGGGCCTGGGTCAGGGGCCATGCCGGCGACGCGATGAACGAGCGCGCGGACGCGCTCGCGCGGCGCGGCATGAGCCCGTTCCTGCCCGGTCCGCGCCGCGCCGTCGAGCGCTGATTCCTAGAGCTGGGCGAGCAGGCGATCAGCGCCCGAGACGTCGGCCTTCCCCGGAGAATCCTCGATGTTGAGGCTCTTGACGACGCCGTCCTCGACCAGCATCGAATAGCGCTTCGAGCGCAGGCCCATGCCGCCCGCGGAGGCGTCGAATTCGAGACCCGTCGCCTTGGCGAAGTCGGCGTTGCCGTCCGACAGGAAGCTGATCCTGCCCTCGGCGCCGGTGGCCTTGGCCCAGGCGGCCAGGACATGGGGATCGTTGACCGAGGTCATCGCGATGACCTCGACGCCCCTGGCCTTGATCGCGGCCTCGTTGGCCAGAAAGCCCGGCAGATGGTTCTTGTGGCAGGTCGGCGTGAAAGCGCCGGGCAGGCCGAACAGCACGACTTTCCTGCCCTTGAAGAACTCGCTCGTGGTCACCGGCCTGGGCCCGTCGCTGGTGATGAGCCGGAATGTGGCGTCCGGCAGGTGGTCGCCGATCTTGATCGTCATGCGCATCTCCCCAGCTTGTCGAAATCAGACCCGGCGTCTTCTAACCCGAACCGGCCCGGGCGCAAACCGGTCGGACCGCGTCTCAAGGTCCGGCGCCCGCGGTCAGCGCAATCACGGTTTCGACCGGCCCCTGCCCGCCGGTGACGGTCAGTCGGGCGGTCACCGGCAGCGCCGCGTCGGGCGGCTTCTGCATGAGGCTGAGCCGGAAGCATTCCGCGCCGGCCGCCGGGCCGGACTCGGGCTTGACGTCGATCCACCACGCCTCCGGGGGCTCGATGAACAGATCGCGCCTGGGGCCTGCTTGCGGGGCGAGGCACAGCCGCCATGCGGCGGGGCCGGTCGCGGCCAGATCGGCGCCGAGCGCCGGCCATTCCACGGGCCGCGGGGTCAGCGCCTTCGCCGCGGCGATTGCCGGCGCGAACGGCGACGGGGACGCGTCCGGGCTCGGCAGCGCGAGCCGCAGGCTCGCCTCGGCCGGGACGCAGATCGTCTCGCAAACCGCGTAATTCAGCTTCAGCGCGAGCGCGACCGGTTTGCCGGCGTCGATCGGCTCGACGTCGATCGGCAGGACGAGGGCGCCGTCGTAGCCGAACGCCTCGGCGCCGCCCTCCCTGAGCCGGCGCGGCGCCGGAAAGGAGATCCGGGCCTGGGCGAGATTGTCGGAACCTTCGAACGAAAGGGTAGGCGGCAGGCCCGCGTCGCCCGGATTGCGCCAGTAGGTGATGGCGCCGGGCGCCAGCCTGATCTCGACCCCTGCCTCGCGGACGCCGGCCGTCGGGGCGCCGGCGATCAGGCGCGCGGAGGACTTCAGGCCGGCCGCCCAGTCCGAAGCGAAGGCGTCGGCGGCCGCCGCGGGCCGCACGCCGAGGCAAAGCCCGAGCAGCAGAGGAAAAAAGGCGGGGCGGAGCGTCATCGTCCTGCCTTAGTTCCATCGCCGACTTCGATCCAACAACATTCGCGTGAAGGGGCCTCCCGACGACGGCGCGCGGTCGAGACTGGTCGGGGCGTGCGCTTTGACAAGGTCGAAATGACGGTTAGCTTAGGCGGCATGGGAACAGGCTCGAACACCCCCGACCCGCAGGCGGACGCCAATCCGGCCAGCCTCGAAGGGCAGATGCTGATCGCGATGCCGGCGCTGCGCGACGGCCCGTTCGCGCGGGCGGTCGTCTATCTGTGCGCCCATCGCGAGGACGGGGCCATGGGCATCATCGTCAACCGCGAGGCCGGCACGATCAATTTCCCCGAACTGCTGGTCCAGCTCGACGTGGTCAAGCGCGACGAGACGATCGAGCTGCCGCCGAGCGCGGCCGAAGTGCGGGTGCTGCGCGGCGGCCCGGTCGAGAAGGGTCGCGGCTTCGTGCTGCATTCGAACGACTACCTCAGCAACGATTCGACGGTGGCGATCGGCGACGGCATCTGTCTCACCGCCACGCTCGACATCCTGCGCGCGATCGCCAGCGGCAGCGGCCCGCGGAAGGCGGTGCTCGCGCTCGGCTACGCCGGCTGGTCGTCGGGCCAGCTCGAAAACGAGATTCGCGCCAACGGCTGGCTCAACTGCCCCGCCGACGCGAGCCTGGTGTTCGACGGCGACCTCGAGTCGAAATACGACCGCGCGCTCGCCAAGATTGGCGTCGACATCGCGATGCTGTCATCCGAATCCGGTCGCGCCTGACGCGGGCGGCGAGGCTGGCAGCCCCGGCATAACGAGCGGAACGGAGCAGGCCCGAGAGGTTGGCGGCGCGCGAGCTCGCGAAGCGCGCCAATGGCGTCACCGGAGCCGAGCGTCACGCGGCCGCGAATGTCGATCTGCGAAGCGGTCGTAAACGTCGTTCAAACACGACGGGTCGTTCCGTTTGATCGCGGTCCGCCCGTCGCAAGATTTGACTCGACTTACGTCGGCAACGATCTTTCGGGCGATGCGCCACTGTTCCGGCGTCAGTGCAAATGTCGCCCGGCGATCTCTTTCAGTTGCGCCGCCGTTTCCCGGCTCATGTCGTATGGGCGCCAGGAGACGTCTTTGAGGTCGGCGTGCGAGAGGTAACCGTAGATCACCAGCGCCGCCAGGAACGTCCCCGCGTGGCTGGGGTGATTGCCGTCGGAGGTCAGGCCGACGTCGGGCATTTCCTCGGCGGCTTCGTCGAAAGCCCGTTCGAGATCGATGACGCCGGCGCCAGTGGGTCCGGCAAGCGCGCGCGTGCATTGCTCGATGCGCTGGCCATAGAGTTTCGGGTCGCCGGCCAGCGACCGGTCTTCGCCGTTGAAATGGCTCGGCCCAAGCGTCCAGTTCGCCATGAGCGCGACCTGCGAGCCATTGTCTTGCGCCGCCCGGATCAGCTTCTGGCCATACAGCGTGAAATCCCGTGTGCTCTCGTAGTCTCCGAACGCTCCGCTTTCCGCCTGGAGGATTACGGTCCCCCACGGCTTCTTCAGCGCATCTTGGTCGCCTTGGTCGCCCCAGTGCTGTCTCAGCGTGGCGCCGCCCCAGGCGCGCATATGGACATCGTAGCGGACCGGCGAACGGGCGGAATCGGCGACGTCGCGCACCATCTTCGGGAGGTCGTTGGCGAAGATCCGGCTGTTGCCGAGGAACAGCGCGGATTGCCCGGGGCGCTCGTCGACTGGGCGCTGCGGCTCTTGGATTACCTTCTTAGGCACTAACAGCGCGGCGACGACAACCACCGCCGCCAGGCCGGCGGTCGGAACGACCGGCCTGGACACGCCCCAGCGAGACGCTCCCGGCCGAGCGACGGGAGCGGGCCGGGGGTCGATGAATTCGCGAATGGGACTGGCCATCACGAGCGGGTCGCGCGTCGCGACGATCCAGGCCGCGCAAGCGGCAAAGGCCTTCTGGAGTGATTGTTGAGGTTGGTCGGCGAGAGAAAAGTCGATATCGAAATGATTCGAGCTTCCGAGTTTCGCCCGCAACGCGGAAACACGCAACAGAGCGGCAGCCTGCCTGTCGCTCAAATCTTTGGCCGGCACGGTTTGCTGTACACAGTCGGTCCAATCCTCGCGTGAAGGCGTCGAAACCGCCGATCTGGATGACCAGTCTTTCAGGCTCAGGCTGCATGGGGCGCGACTCACGGCTTGTGCGGCCGCTGACAGAAGAACCAACGACCTCCCGCCGAACGCCCGGTCAAAACAGAAAGCCGGCGAGCCGGGGTTCAAGCGTTCTGCATTTGACTAAAAATGTTGAAGCAGTCGTAGAGGAAACTCGTATCGCTGACGTACATATACAAGTGAGCTCGCGCAAAGCCCTAACTTGCCTGACGCTATTGTAATAATTTGGTGAAAGAACCGTTACTGTCGTTTTTTCAATTGAAGCGGCGCCTCATTCATCGGATGGCCCCGCGCCGGCCGGAGGCTCTATGGATGGCCGCCTTTCTCGCCCTCAGAGCGCGAGACCGCCAGTCTCGTTTCGACCGAAAGCTGGCGTCGGCGCCGCAGACCTGCTTCCCCGCATCGACCGGCCGTCCGTCTCGACCAGCGGCCGCGCATCGACCGTCGCCCCGCCCGCCTGGATCGAAATGCCCGCCCTTCGCGCGTTGGCGCCGCCCCTGCCCATTACCCGCGCGCGCCGACCCGGCCGGGCGTCACTTCGAAGAACTGCGCGCGCCCCGCCAGCCCGGCGAAGGCGGCGGGGTCGGCGCCGGTGACGAACACCTGGCCGCCGATCCGCTCCAGCGCGTCGAACAGGGCCGCGCGCCGGCGCGGGTCGAAATGGGCGGCGACCTCGTCGAGCAGGGCGAGCGGCGCCATGCCGCTCATGTCGGCGACCAGCCGCGCATGGGCGAGCACGAGCCCGACCAGCAGCGCCTTCTGCTCGCCGGTCGAGGCCTGCGCCGCCGGAGCGCGCTTGGGGCCGTGCCGGACGAGGAGGTCGCCGACATGGGGCCCGATCAGCGTGCGCCCGGCGGCGGCGTCGCGCGCGCGGTTGTCGCGCAGCAAAGCGCGATAGCGCTCCTCGGCGGCGAGCGCCGGCATCGCCGCCACGAGCCGCTCGACCTCCCCCTCCAGCGCGAGCTCGGCCCAGGGAAACGGCGAGGCGTCGTCGCGTTCGCGCGCGATCTCGCTCCTGAGCCGCGCCACGCATTCGCCGCGCGCCGCGGCGACCGCGACCGCGAGCTCGGCGGTCTCGCGCTCGATCGCGTCGAGCCAGGAGGCGTTGCGGGCGCCCTCCTCGAGCAGACGGTTGCGGCCGCGCAGCGCCCGCTCCAGCTGGCCGACCCGCGCGCCATGCGACGGATCGATCGCAAGCACGAGCCGGTCGAGGAACCGGCGCCGCTCGCCCGCCGGATCGAGGAACAGGCTGTCCATCGCCGGCGTCAGCCAGACGATGCGCAGATGGTCGGCGAAGGCGCGCGCCGAGGCGACCGGCGCGCCGTCGATGCGATGGACGCGCGCCGGGCCATCGGCCCCCGGCTCCAGCCCGGCGCCGAGCCGGCGCGGCGCGCCCTCGTCGGCGAGCAGGATCGAAATTGCAAAGCCGCCGGCGCCGCCCGCGCGCGCGCAATCGGTCATCTGCGCGCGACGCAGCCCGCGCCCTGGCGCGAACAGCGAGAGCGCCTCGATGAGATTGGTCTTGCCGGCGCCGTTCTCGCCGGTCAGCGCGACGAGGGCGCCGTCGAGGCCGATGTCGAGCGCTGCATAGGACCGGAAATCCCTCAGGATGAGGCGCCGCACCCGCGGGCGGCGGAGCGGCGCGAGAGGATCGGCGCTGGGCATGGCCGGATGTCGCACGTCTCGCGCGGCGGCGAAAGATGGGCGCCCGCGCGGAAGGCGGCTTGGCGGCGCCCGCGATCGCAGGCATGGTGGCGCCGATCGATCGCATGGGAGGGCAAAGCCCGTGGCGGCATATGACGTCCTGGTCCCGGCCGGCGGGATGGCGCAACTCGGCGGCGAAATCGACTCGCGCGTCACCCTGCACCGGCTGTGGGAGGCGCCCGACCGGGAGGCGGCGCTCGCCGCGCTCGCGCCGAAAATCCGCGCCATAGCCGCCACCTCGCACCACGCGGTCGTCGACCAGACGCTGCTCGACCGCCTGCCCAGGCTCGAGCTCGTCGTCAGCTTCGGGGTCGGCTACGACCATATCGACGCCGCCGCCGCCGCCCGGCGCGGAGTCATCGTCACGAACACGCCGGGCGTGCTCGACGACGAGGTCGCCGACGTCGCCATGGCGCTGACCCTGGCGACGGTGCGCGAGCTCCCGCAGGCCGAGCGCCATCTGCGCGCCGGGCGCTGGCGCGAAGCGCCGTTCCCGCTGACCGCGACGCTGCGCGGCCGCACGATGGGCATCCTCGGCTTCGGCCGCATCGGCAAGGCGATCGCGCGCCGCGCCGCCGCCTTCGGGCTCGACATCGTCTATCACGGCCGCAGCGAGCAGCCCGGCGCGCCCTATCTCTATTATCCGACGCTGCTCGGGATGGCGCGCGCCTGCGACATCCTGATGGTCGCCGCGCCCGGCGGCCCGGCGACGCGCCACATCGTCGACCGCGCCGTGCTCGACGCGCTCGGCCCCGACGGGATCCTCGTCAATGTCGCGCGCGGCTCGCTGGTCGACGAGGCCGCGCTCGTCGAGGCGCTGCGCGAGCGCCGGCTGCTCGGCGCCGGCCTCGACGTGTTCGAGAACGAGCCGAATCCGCGCGCCGAACTGCTCGCGCTCGACAATGCGGTGCTGCTGCCCCATGTCGGCTCGGCCTCGCGCCACACCCGCCGGGCGATGGCCGAACTCATGATCGACAATCTGCGGTCCTGGCTCGACGGCAAGGGGCCGCTGACGCCGGTGCCCGAGACGCCCTGGAAGGGATGAGCCGCGGCGAGGCCGCCGGACGCGAGCCCGAACTTGCTCCAGGTCAAGGCCGGATCCGACGATCGGCGATAGCAATGGCGCGCGGCCCAACCCGGGTCGACGCGCCGAGTCCCGCCATGTTCAAGGACATTCTGGTCGTATTGGAAGGCAATCCCGAGGCGGTCGGATTCGCGCTCTCCTTCGCCGGGCGCTTCGGCGCCGACGTCACCGCGGTCTGCGCCAAGGACGACTTCGTCATCGACGCCGTCGCCTCCGCGCAGACGCGCTATGACTTCATCCTCGCCGGCCGCCCGCAGGCGAGCGAAACGGCGCTGCGCAGCCTCGGCGCGTTCGGCGCCGCGGCGCGGCAGGCGGGCGTCGTCGCCCACACGCCGGCGCTCGACGAACTGGAAGCCGCCGAGATCTGGGACGCGGCGCGCTTTGCCCGCTGTTTCGACCTCATCCTGCTGGAGCAGCGCGATCCGCGACGCTCGCGCCCGGGCGGCGCCTCGATCGCGTCGCTGCTCGCCGAATCGGGCCGCCCGGTGCTGGCGACGCCCTATATCCACAAGGGCCCGGCGTCGTTCGACCGGGTCGTCGTCGCCTGGGACGCGAGCGCCTCGGCGGCGCGCGCGCTCGGCGACGCCATGCCGATCCTGAAGCAGGCCGGCGCGGTCGAGATCGCCACCGTCACGCCGCCGCAGCCCGGCGAGCCGCCGCCGCATGGCGCCAGCATCCGGCGGCACCTCGCGCGCCATGGAATCGAGGCGACGTTCAGGACGATTCCGTCCGAGATCGACGCCGGCGAGATGCTGCTGTCGCATGTCGCCGACAGTGGGGCGGATCTCCTGGTCGCCGGCGGCTACGGCCATTCGCGGTTCAGGGAGACGATCCTCGGCGGCGTCACCCGCACGCTGCTGGAATCGATGACGATCCCGGTGTTCCTGGCCCATTGACGCGCGCGAGGTCCGCGCTCACCTGACCTCGTTGCCCGCGACCGTCAATTGGGGATAGGCCGCCGCGTCGCGCGCGAGATCAGCCGAGGCGACCGCCTCCCAGGCCATGCCGACCATCGCGCCGTGGCGCGCTCGCGCGATCCGGTTGTCGCGGATCGTCGCGCCGCCGGCGCCGGGCGCGACCGAAACCGCGACGCCATAGCCGCAATCGGTCAGTATGTTTTCGGCGGCGATGACGTCGCGCAGGCCCACGCCATAGCCGAGGCTCAGGCCGGCGAAGGCGGCGGCGTCGACGACGTTGCCGGTCACCGCCGTGTCCGCCTCGACATGGACGCCGATTCCATAGAGCGCGCCGCCCTGCGGCGGCGGCCGCGCGCAGTTTCGCAGGACATTGCCGGTCACCGCGGCGAGCCGGCCGCCGCGGTCGAAATTGGTCACCGAGACGCCGGTCGAGGCGCCGTCGACCAGATTCGACGCGACGACCGCGCCCTGAAAGCCGAATTCGACGTAGAGCGCGGTCTCGCCGATCTCGGCGCAGGTGTTGCCGAGGATCAGCGCATCCGGACTCGCATCGAAGCGGATCGCCGAGAAGGCGGCGTCGCGCACGACATTGCCCGAACAGGCGACCCCGCCGGCGCGAAACACGCTGATGGCGTTGCCGTAGGGCCCGTCGCCGCCGGGATCGGCGCGGATCCGCGCGATGCGGTTGCCGCGCAGGATCGTCCCGTCCGGACCCTGCGCCGAGCGCCAGACCTGCAGGCCGTTGGCGCCGCAGTCCTCGACCCGGTTGTCGAGGATCGACAGGCCGGTCGCATCGAGACTGAGCAGCGCCGATCGGGCGAGCGCGCGGAACGCGGACCGCTCGATGCGCCCGCCGCAGCGCTCGAGCCGGAGGCCCTGGCCGGCGCGCGCGAGCGTGCAATCGACGAAGCCGAGTTCGGCGATGTCGCGCGCCTCGACCAGGCCCGCCTCGCCGGCGTCGCGGGACGCGCCGTCGAAGGCGACGTTCTCGATCGTCACCCGGTCCGCGCCCGCGATTTCGAGCAGCGGCCCGGGGCCGAGCGCGACGAGCCGGTTCGCGCCGCCGGCGCCGACCAGCCGGAGGTCGCCCGAAATGCGCAGGCGCGAGACGCCGCGCACGCCCGCCGGCAGCGCCAGGACGCCGCCGCCGCGCTGCGCCGCGTCGATCGCGCGCTGCAGCGCCGGCGCGGAATCGACGCCCGGCGGGGCCGGCCAGGCGCGGCCGGGCGCCAGCCCGGGAAGCGCGAGCGCGGCGGCGAGCAGGCGGCGACGGTCGATCATGCGGAAGGCCGTGCGGGTCGGGACCCCTGGAGGTTAGAGCCAAAGCGCGATTCGGGGAACGTTCCCCTTGACGCCCGAACGGCCGGCGTCTCACTTGGCGTCGACGGGAGACGGGCGGCGGTGAGGCGGACGCGCAGATCGATGCTGGGGCTCGGCGCCGCGGCCGTCGCCGCCGCTGCGCTGGGCGCGCGTCGCGCCCGGGCCAGCGCCGACGAGACCGTCCGCGAGTCCGTCTACAATTACGTCATCGTCGCGCGCGAGGGCCCGGTCGTCTCGTTCCGCCGGCTCGAGAACGGCGCGGCGATTTCCGCGATCGACCTGAGCCGGCCGAGCTATCAGGTCGTCCCCTACACGAAATACCTGTTCGCGCCGGCGCTCGTCGCCCCCGATCCAAAGCAGGTCCTCAGCATCGGGCTCGGCGCCGGGGCGTTCAACCGGCTGTTCGCCCTCGCCTGGCCCGAGGCGACGCTGACCAGCGTCGAGATCGATCCGATGATCCGCGATCTGGCGGTGGAGTTCACGCAGTTCGAGGAAGGCGCGCGCAACCGGGTCGTCATCGAGGACGGCCGGCGCTTCCTGCGCCGCAGCGGCGCGCGCTGGGACTGGATCGTGATCGACGCCTTCGTCAGGAACAGCCAATATCCCCCGCATCTGGCGACGGCCGAGTTCTTCGCCCTCGTCGCCGACCATCTGACCGAGGGCGGGCTGCTCGTCATCAACGTCATCAGCGGCAATAGGCTGTTCGACTGCCTCGTCGCGACGATCGCGGCGGGGTTCGCCGGCTGCGTCGTGTTCGCCGCGCCGGGAACCGCCAATGTCGTCGTCCTCGCCTCGGCGGGCGCGCGCGGCCTGCTCGAGGCGGTCCGCGCCGGCGCGCCGCCGGCTTGGCCGCTGCTGGAGGCCGGCAATGTCGACCTCTCGCGCCTGCGGCTGGCGGCCGCCGCGCCGGGCCCGCTCGCCTGCGCGCGCACGCTCACCGACGATTTCTCGCCGACCGAATTCCTGGGCGCCCAATGGGCGAAATAGCCGGCGCGCGCCCGGGGTTCGGCGCCCTGGTCGGCGTCTGCGCGTTCCTCCAGGGCTTCCTCAGCATGGGCTTCCAGCTGGTCGCGACGCGGCTGCTCGCGCCGTTCTTCGGCTCGACGCTGTTCGTCTGGTCGTTCGTCATTTCGACCTTTCTGGCCGCGTTCAGCGCCGGCGCGCTGGTCGGCGGCCTGCTGTCGCAAATGCCGCGGCGACGCCTGATGGTCCGGCTCGTCGCGCTGGTGCTGGTCGGCCTCGCCGGCTATCTCGTCACGGCGACGCTCGGCCACCCGATCCTGCGGGCGATCGACGCCGGCCTCGACAATGTCTTCGTCGCGCTCGGCGTCTCGAGCTTCGCGCTGTTCTTCTTTCCCGTCCTGTGCCTTTCGGCGCTGCTGCCGATCTTCACCGAGGCGCTCGTCGGCTCGGGACTGCGCGGCGGCCTGTCGACCGGCGTCGTCTATGCGATCAGCACGCTCGGCAACATCACCGGGGTGATGGCGACCGCCTTCGTGCTGATCCCGTCGTTCGCGACCTCGACGATCCTGCAGGGCTGGACCGCGGCGGCCGCGGTCTGCTTTGCGCTGTTCGTCTGGCTGATCGGCGGCGCGGCGCGGCGCTGAGCCCCGGCGCGTCCGCCGCCGAACAAGGGTCGCCGGACCCGCCCGGCTCACGGCGCCGGCGCGCCCAGCCGGAGCGCCTCCAGCCGGCGATGGACGCCGCCGAGCCATTGCTCGGCGAGCGCGCGCGCCTCGGCGCTCGCCTCGCGCTGCTTGGCCGCGGCGTTGGCCGCGAACGGCAGGCCGGGGTTCTTGGCGTCGCGCGCGGCCGCCGCCGCCATCGCCGCGCGATCGCCATCGTCGGGGACCACCCCGAAATGCGGCAGGATCGCCGTCGCGACGGCGTCCGGCAGCTGGGCATAATCGACCAGCAGGCCGCCGCCGAGGGCGAGGCCGTCGGCCGCCGCCGCACAGATCGCCGCCAGCACGCGCGCGCAATAGCGCGCCGGGTCGAGCCAGGATTCGGCCGCCTCGAGGCCGAACCGTTCGGCCGCCACCAGCGGCGGCGTCATCTGCATGCCGCGCCGGCGCAGCTGCGAGACCAGCGCCTCGACGGGATCGCGGTAGAGGAAGATCCAGGGCGTTGCGGGAAAGGCGCGCCGGAACAGCGGCAGATCGAGCGCGTGCCAGGCGTCGAGCTTGACGAAGCAGCGGCGCTCGTCGCCGCGCCGCGCCCGGCCGAGCGCGCCGATCATCCAGGCGAGCCAGCGCGCGTGCTCGTCCTCGCGCAGGTCGGGCCGGACGCGCCGCGCGGCGACGACCGTCTCGATCGGGCCGGCCTCGGAGATCGCAATGGCGCCGGGGAGCGCGGCGAGCATCTGCGACACCAGCGTCGAGCCGCAGCGCGACATGTGGAACACGAAGCCGTCCGGGGGGACCAGCCGGCCGGCGTCCGCCGCGCGCGCCAGCGCCTCGATCGGCGTGCCGTGCGCGAACAGACGGTTGAACGGCTTGCGGAGCGCGCGGGCGACCGACTGCTCGAAGAACGGCTCGCTCAGCGGCGCCGGGCCGAAGTCGGTCCAGTGAACCCACAGCGCTTCGCCGCGCCAGGATGCGGCCGCCGGCAGCCACCCGCCCGGCGGCAGGACCGGCTCGCCCGCGCGATCGATCGGGCGAACGGCGCGCGCGGTCTCGCGCATCGCGGCGGTCGCCTCCTCGGCGCCGACGATCAGGCCGCGGCCGGCCGCCGTCTCGACGACCAGCGCGACGAATCGTTCGGCGTCGTCGGGCGCGCGCAGCCGCTCGGCGAGCGCGGGCTCGGCGAGGACCAGCGCCCGGAACCGGTCGAGCGCCCCGCGGCCGGCGGCCTGGGGCGGTTCGCCCGGTTCGTCGCGGGGAACGCCCACGGCCCGCGCCAGGAGGGCGGCGACCCAGGCGTCGGCGATTGCGTCGATGACCAGATGCACCCGGCTCGTCGCGCCGCGATTGGCGACGCTGTGCGGATCGGAGAGGCGCAGATACCAGGCGCTGCCCGGCGCCATGTCGATGCGGCGGCCGTTGAGCCGGAAGTCGACGTCCCGGTTGGTGACCACGGGAATGTGGATGCGGACCACGCCGTCCTCGAAGCCGAGGTCGTGATCGCGGTGCTCGAGGATGGTCGAACCCGGGCCGAGCCGCATGAGCCGGACGGTCAGCAGCGGACAGGCGAAGGCGGCGAGGACCTGGCGAAAGTAGGGGCAGCCGGCGAGCAGCGGCGTGTCCTCGAAGGCGCGCGCGGCGGGATCGGAGGCGATCATCATGACCGGGTGGGTCGCCCCCGCCTTCGCCCGCAGCGGGATGACGCTCCAGTCGCCCCGGTAGTTCTGGCTGACGAAATGATCGACCCATGCGACCTGCGACAGTCCGTCGAGGTCGCGCCGCAGCAGCGCGGGATCGAAGGCCAGCGGCAGCAGCAGCCGGTCGGGCGGTCTGGCGGGCCGCGGCTCCACGGCGCCCCTCCCCGCTCAGGCGCTCGCGGCGGGCGGGCGCCAGCGCAGCGAATAATAGGCGTCGCCGTCCTCGCGCGCCGCGGCGAAGCCGAGCTTGCGGAACATCCTCAGCGAATGCTCGTTGGACGCCAGCGCGATCGCGCGCACGCCGCCGCGCGCCGCATGCGCGGTCATCAGCGCGCGCACCAGCGCCCCGCCTATGCCCTGCGCCTGCCGGGCGGGAAGCAGGGTCATGTCGACGATATAGACCGCGTCGGGCTCGTCGTGCTCGATCAGTTCGCCGATCGGCCCGTCCTCGGCCTCGACGACCGACCAGCGCGCGCGCGGGAATTTGGCGCGGTAGTCGAGGCCGCGCAGCCGGTACTGCGAGGCGATGAGGCTGTCGAGCGCCTCCGGCGCCAGGCCGGCGGGGGCGAGCATCGCGCTCATCCGGCCATGGAAGAGGGCGAACAGGAACGGCGCGTCGGCCGCCGTCTGCGGGCGCAGCCGGACGCGCCCGCCCGGCGCCGCGACCATGTCCCCGACCGCGTCGCCGCTCACGGCGCCGGCCTCTGGAAATCGCCGCCCGATTGCGCCAGATTGGGCGCGGCGATCCAGGCGGGGAGGCGGCGTTGCGGGAGTCGATCGAGGCGGCGCAGAGCGCGCCGGAATTTCTGCTGATCGCCCATTTCAAGCCCCATGTGGGAAAGATAGTCCGGTTCGGCGGCACCCGTCACGCGTTTCCGCTCGATCGCATCATCAGCGATCGCAAGCGTCTGCCGGACTGGGTCAAGCGCCGGCCGTTCACGCTGATCTTCCGCGGACCCAGGGAGCGCGAGGTGCTGCCGGAGGGCCTCTACCGCTGCGAGATCGAGAACGGGCCGAGCTATGACATCCATGTCTCGCCGATCCATACGCCGTGGCCGGACCGCCAGGAGTACCAGGCCGTGTTCAACTGAGCCGGCGCCGCGCGAACGCAGCCGACGGGCGAGCCGCGCCGCCAGGGCCGGTCCGTTCGCCGCCGAGACCGTTTTGGCGCCCGACGTGACGCGGCGGGCCCGGGAATGACGACCCAAGCCGGACTCGGCGCCGGCCGCATCGGCCGACAAACCCTTTCGGTGCGGAAATATTTGGCAATTCATTTTCGGCCCGTTCGAGGAAAATCAGAGGGTTGCGGGCAAAAGGAAGCCGCGCGGGGCGCCCCGAGCCGCATCGCCCGGCGAATCCTTTCGATGCGGAAATATCTGGAAATTCATTTTTGGCCCGATCGAGGGAAATCAGAGGGTTGCGGGCAAATTGAAGCCGGCGCGGGGTCTGCGGCGCGCCGCCGTCCGGCTCCCCGCGCGCTGCGGCCGGCGCCTTGCCGGCGGCGGCCATGCGGACGTGTTGGTCGCAGCTCCAGCCGGGCGGCGCGCGCTCCGCGATCCGGCGCCGGCGCACTCCCCGCGCGATCGTGGCGACGGAGGCGGCGAGCGGCGGCGCGGGGACGGCTGGGTCGGACATGGCGGGGCTCCGGTGAAGGCGCTCATGGTGGGACTATAGCCGGCCTTTTGGAATTTGGGAAGAACTATCTCGAATTTCTCTTTTACAGACTCTCGGCGGCGCGGACGGAGCGCCAGGTCGCGTCGGCGGTCGCGGAAGACGCCGCCTCGGCCGCCGCCGTGAGCGACCGCACGTCGGGGCGCCAACCGCCGCGCCGGCGAGACGCAGTCGCCCCCGGCGGCGAACTCGTCCGGTGAAGGCGCCGGGACGCAGGGGAGGAGTGGCGGGTCGCTTGACGGCCGCTCGGCGGCGTGGCCCGCCGGCAATACCGCGTCATCGTCCCGGACAAGACAGGGCGCCGCTGGGAGAGACGCGAGTTGAGTGCACTGGCGCCGTAACCCCCGTGACCCCGGCGTCGACGACGGCCTGGTCAGCGTCCAGCCGTTGTGAGACCGTCTCGGCGATCTCGCGGATCCGCGCGGTGCCGACCCGGACGATCCGGCGTTCGACGCGTTGCGGCGAAGCGAGTTGATCGGCAAGGCCTCTCGGCTCGCCCGACTTTCTCGACGCCGTGAGCCACCGGCCCGGTCGCGCGGCGACGCCAGCCAAACGAGGGCGAAAGCCGAAGGCGACAGGACCATAAAAAGGGAATGACGGGCGTGTCACCGTAATGAAATAGCTACCGCACATCTGCAAAGTGAGTTACCGTAGGCTGCCGGCGGCAGGAACAAAGAAGGACGCATTCACGCCGGCTCCGTCCTGAAAACAGGGAGGTTTTGC
>JBEKZS010000056.1:0-24152 GCA_049509635.1 Roseiarcus sp. | reverse complement strand
CACTCGAAACAGCGAGGAGGCAAAAATAGGGCTTTGAGAGAGCCAAAAACTCACCCCGCCGACCGCAACGCCCGTTCATACATCACGTCGGTGCGGACCACGTATTTTCGGCCCGCCGCGATGTACGGTCGGATGATGGAACATGAGACCCATGCCCTTCTTCGGTCTCACCGTGAACTGGCCGAATTCCGAGCGGCGAAATCCGTCGTCGCGGAACGAAGTGCCGCCGCCTTCGAAATCCTCGTTCAGATAGATCATGAAGGCGAAGAAGCTACGCTCCCCGTTCGGGCGCTCGAAGTAGCCGTCGCTGTGTCCTCTCAGCGGGCGAAACGCGCGCTCTGATCGGACGATAATGGCATGGCGTGTTCGAATTTCATCCGGACGAGCGGCTCTTTGGTCCATGTCTCAAGGGAGCCTTTCCCCGGCGGATTACGGGCGCCAACCGCCGGCCCGTTTCACCGCGTCCAAGGCAAGGGCATTGGCGGCATAAAAGGCCGTGACGGTCGCCCTGAACCCCGATCGGGAAGCTCGGATCGAAACCCGCGTGGGGGGAGCGGTGGCTTTGCATCCGTCGAGGAATCGGCCCGCCAGCCCGTCGACGAGGCGCTGGTGGCGCGCGCGGTCGAGGCGAGCGACGACATGGCGGGGCGAAACCCTGCGCTGACGAAGCCTTGGCCGAGGTCGCGCGGCGAGGACATCACCCGCGAGGAGCACAAGGCCCGCAACGCGCCGCGGCTCGCGGCGCTCCCGACGTAGTCGACCTTCAACCCTACGCCCCCGATCCCGGCCAGCCGTAATGGTTGTGCAGGCGCTTCATCTCGGCTTCGTCCATCAGCTTGACCGGATCCCAGGGCGGACTCGTGCGGACCTGATCGCGCGTCACTTTGAGATGCACGTGATGGTCGAGCCAGTCGATCTTGGCGACGGCGTGGGGCGACATCAGGACGCGCTTGCCCGGCCACCAGTTGCGCGTGTCGACGATGAGGTAGCCGATCTGCCAGCTCTTGCTTTCGAACAGGAAATTCTCGACATGGCCGATCTCGCCGTCCGTGGCGTGCAGACGATAGCCGGTGACTTCCGCGATGCTCTGCAGGTGCGGATCGCCCTGCTCGCCGGCCGGCTCGACATCGGCGCGCAGCCGCGCGGCGGAAATGCCGAAATAGGGCGGCGCCGAGAGCGGCGCGGCGATCGCGCCCGAATTCTCGCCGAGATAGCCGCCGACCCATAGCGGATCCCAGCCGTAGTAATTGTGCAGGTCGGTCTCCATCTGCAGCGAGACCGGTTGATCCTCGCGAATGTCGGGACTGGCCTCGACCTGCGCCCTGGTCAGCTTGACGCCGAGCCGCTGGCGCTCGTAATCGGCGCCCTCGACGGCGGAGGGATGGACGAGCACCTTGCGTCCGCTCAGCCATCCCCCGGTGTCGACGACCAGCCAGCGCACCCGCCAGCTCCGATCGTCGAACAGGAAGTCGCGGACGGTTCCGATCGCGCCGTCGCTCGCCTCGATTCCGTAGCCCTTGAGCGCGGAGATTGCCTCGAGCATGGATCAACCCTCTTCGAGATTGGCGCGCCGGTCGGCCGCCGCCTCGCCCGAGGGGAAGCCGACGCCGAAACGGGCGTCATCCTAGCGGCGGCGCGGTTCGGCCCGCTACGGTCGGAAACTACTCATGCGGCCATTCGGCGCCTCGGTGCGCCCCATTCCGCCGCGGGCGAAATCAATGGGATGTTTACCTCTGGCGCCCATCGTCGGCAATGGAATGCGGCGCCCAGGCGAGGCGCGCCGCGCGCGCGAACCAACGGCGGCGAGGACGATGACGCTCAACACTGAATTTCCCCCGGGATCGCCGGCCGGCGAGCCGGCCGCCGCGCCCGAGGCCGCGCCGTTCCAATTCGCGCCCACATTCAAGCTCGATCTGCTGTTCTCGCTCGTGTATGTCGTCCTGTTCATCCGGCTGTGGGGGCTGGTCGAGCATGGCGTCGGCGTCTGCGCGGGCGCGATCGCGTTCGGCATCCTGCTCGCCGCCTGCTACGCCGGCAAGGTCTACATCATCGGCTTTCTCGACCAGCGCGGCGGCGACGCCCGCACCTATGTCATCTCGTCCGACCTGGTGACGACCGGGCTCTACGCCTATTCGCGCAATCCGACCTATCTCCTCACCTTCGTCCAGACCCTCGTATGGTCGGCGTTCCTGCTGTTCCTCCAGGCGGCTTCGGCGTTCGATCCGATCGACCTCGCCGCGGCGATCCTGCTGCCGGTCGCGTTCTACCTGATCCACGATCTCTGGATCATCCGCAGGGAGGACGCTGCGCTGCGCGCGGCGCATCCCGAGGCGTTCGACGCCTATGCCGCCACGGTCGGCCGCTGGTTCGGCCGCAGCCGCGGCGCGCCGGCGCCCTGAGCGCGGGGCGCCTGCTCGCCCCGCCGGGGCATCGCCCTAGCCGCCGTAGCGATTGGCGATGTCGGCGGAAATCCGCGCCGCCTCGTCGAGAAAGCGCACGATGATCTCGCGCGCGGCCGGCGTGCAGGTGCGGTAGAACAGCCCGTAGTCGCCGAAGCCCCTGTTATAGGCGCCCGCCATCGCCTCCTTGCGCGCCTGCGTTTTGGCTTCCGCGTCGAGCAGGCTTCCCATCCGCTCGCGAAACGCCCCGGCGTCGCCGGCGCCGCAGAGATCGCGCAGAAAGGCGAGCGCGCCCATCAGTTCGGCCAGGCGCAGCAATTGCGGCTCGTAGGGCGGCGGCGGCTCGGCGGCGGGCGGCGCCTGCTCGACCGGCTCCGCCGGCTTGGGCGGCGGCTGCGGGGCCGCCGCGGCGGCCGCGGCGAGCGCGGCGACGACGATCGCCAGCGCCGGCGCGCGAAAGCCGCTCATCGCGCCGCCTCCAGCAGTCGCGCGGCGCTCCGCAAGGTCTCCTCGAGGCCCGGGGTCGCCGGCAGCGGCCCGAACGCGCGCGGATCGACCCACAGCGGCGCCTCGGCCTCCTCGGTCGGCCGCGCTTCGCCGCCGGTCCAGCGGGCGACGAAGGAGGCGATGACGTAATGGGCGCTGACCCCGCGCGCGTCGCGCGCGATCGATTCGAGATGGCGGTTGAAAGCGACGATCTCGGCGGCGAGGCCGACCTCCTCGTCGAGTTCGCGCAGCGCCGCCTCCTGCATCGTCTCGCCGATCTCCACCACGCCGCCGGGCAGCGAATAGAGTCCGCGCAGCGGCGCGCGCCCGCGCCGCGCGACCAGCGCACGGCCGTCGCGGAACACCGCCAGCGAAACGGCGAGGATCGGGCGGCTTGGATAGAGGCGCTCGTTCACGGCCGCACCTCACGGCGCTCGGGAACGACGGGCGCGCGGGCGGGCGCGACGATCACCCATGGCGGCGGCCGTCGATGAGGATGTTCCGGCGCGGCGTCGTCCTGCGTGCATCGATCGTCTGGACCCCTGGCGTCGCATCTCGGCTCGTCATGCTCGTCTCCCCAATAGCATGGCGATCCCGGCCGATCACGCGCAGTCGCGCGCTTGTGCACGGCGCAGCATTGGAAGGGGTCGGACAGGCTCCCAGCTCCGCGGCGGCGATAGGGAAGCGATGAGGGACGTCACGCGACCGGTTCCGAATCGCCGACGTGAAGGAGACAACAAGTCGAACCGCCGCGTCCGTTCGCCAGCAGCGGCGGACCGGTCGGCCCGGTCGGACCGGCAGACGCCGCCGGCCGCCCACGGCAGCGATGCCCCTGTTGATTCTGTTTGTCAGAAATTATGCTGGACATATTCCAGCTTTCTGGATACAGTTCTTGTTGTCGACGAAGCGCGGGGGCGGCGGTGGGCGGGAATCGCGAGCGGAATTCGAACGGGGCCGATCATTGCGTACCTCCAGAGGCGCCAGCTCTTTCAACGTCATCCCCGCCGTTGGCGACTCAGGTTCGTTCGCGGCGCCGTTCGTCCTTCGAAAGGGTGGATCCTTGCGTAACTCCCAGGCCGCCCGCTCCTTCAACGTCGAGACGCGCCCACCGAGGCGATCCTCGCGTTTGGCGCCTCTTGTTCGTTCGTGGCGCCATTCGTCTTTGTTCAATCGCCGCCGCTGCGGGGCCATTTGAGCGCCGCAAGAGCGCGGCCGCCTCCACGCCGGCTTCATTTTTCTCGCAAAACCTTGAAATCGCTCAAAGCCCCAGAAAAAAAATTTCCAAGGATTTCACCGCGCTCGGACCCGGGCGACCGGAGGGATGGCGGGTGGATCGATCACGGCCGATCACGCAGACTCTCGAACTCGTGTCCGGCGCGCCATTGAAATCGACGGGCGAGGCTCCATCTACGTGGTCAGCGATCAGGGAGCGACGAATATACGAAGCAGTCGTCGTCGACCCGCATTGAATCGCTGACGAACAGGAGACTACCATGCGCAACCTTCTTTTGACCGCCACGGCCGTCGCCGCGCTCGCCCTCGCTTCGGGCAGCGCTTTTGCGATCGGCAGCGGCAATCTCGCCCCGGAAGCCTCGCCCTACGCCATTCTGGCGCCGGTGACGACCGAGCCGGGCGCGCCCGACCTCGGCCGCGTCGCCCACGAAGGCCGGGCCGCCTTCACCAACGACCGCGCGGCGCCCGCGACGGTCGCGCCCTGGGCGGTCCAGACCCCGGAGTCGACGACCTACTATTCGCGCGGCCGCTGAGGCGGTCGTCGAATCCGCCGGCCGCCGCTCCGAGAGGATCGGCGCCGGCCCAATCCCAGCCAGAGGCGCCGCGAGGCGCCTCTCTCCTCCTACCCCGGCGGCGCGCTACGGGTAGAGGCGCTCGCGCCGCCACGGCGCATCCAGCGCCGCACGCGCGAATGCGATGCGGTCGTGCAGGCGGAACGCGCCGTCGCGCCAGAACTCGACCGCCAGCGGCGCCAGCCGGAAGCCGCGCCAGTAGGGCGGGCGCGGCACTTCGCCGACGCCGAATTTGACGACGTAGCGCGCGATCGACGCCTCCAGCGCCAGCCGGCTCTCCAGCGGGCGCGATTGCGCGCTCGCCCACGCTCCGATGCGGCTGGCGCGCGGCCGGCTGCTGAAATAGGCGTCGGCCTCCTCGTCGCTGACCAGGGTCACGGGGCCGCGCAGCCGGATCTGCCGGCGCAGCGACTTCCAGTGAAACAGCGCGGCCGCCCGCGGCGCTGCGGCGAGCTGCCGGCCCTTGGCGCTCTCCTCGTTGCTGTAGAAGACGATTCCGCGCGCGTCGATTCCCTTCAGCAGCACCATCCGCGCGTCCGGCAGCCCATCCGCATCGACCGTGGCGAGCGCCATGGCGTTGGGGTCGTTGGGCTCCGTCGTGTCGGCCTCGGCCAGCCAGGCGCCCAACAGCGCGAAGGGCTCGCTCGCCTGCGTGAACTCCGCCTCGCCCGGCTGGTCCAATGCGCCTTCTCCATCGCCCGGGGTCGCGCGCCTCGCGCGCCGCGCCGGCCTGCTTTAGCGCATCGCCGGCGCCGATCCAACATTGGGCGGGGCGGCGGAAGGCCGCGCGGCGCCGCCACTTGCGCGCGAGGCGCGCATCGCCCAAATAGGCGGTGAGACAATGGCGCGCGGGCCGCTGGGGCGCGCGCGCGAGGCTGGGCTCATGACGCGCGATCCTTACGAAGTTCTCGGGCTCGCCAAGACGGCGAGCGCCGCGGAAATCAAGGCGACGTTCCGACGTCTGGCCAAGAAGTACCATCCCGATCAGAGCAAGGAGCCGAAGGCCAAGGAACGCTTCGCCGAGATCAGCTCCGCCTATGAAGTCATCGGCGACGAGAAGAAGCGCGCCGCCTTCGATCGCGGCGAAGTCGACGCCGACGGCAAGCCGCGCCAGCCCGGTTTCGAGGGGTTCGGCGGGCCGGGGCGTGGCCAGCGCGCGCGCGCCGGCGGCGGCGCCGGGTTCCAGCACTTCGACTTCGACTTCGGCGGCGGCGACTTCAGGAGCGGCGGCGGCGGCGCGGGGGCGGGCATCGACCCCGACATTCTCGCCGAACTGTTCGGCGCCCAGGGCGGCGCGCGCGCCCGCGCGGCCCAGCGCGGCGAGGACGTCGCGGCGACCGCGACGGTCCCGCTGGCGACGGCGGCGGCCGGCGGCTCGGCCCGGGTGATCCTGCCGACCGGCAAGACGCTCGACGTCGCCGTGCCGGTCGGCGTCGAGGACGGCAAGCAGATCCGGCTTCGCGGCCAGGGCCAGCCCGGCGCCCGCGGCGGGCCGGCCGGCGACGCGCTGGTGACGATCCGCTACGCGCCGCATCCGCTGTTCAAGGTCGAGGGCCGCGACCTCCGGCTCGACCTGCCGATCACGCTGTATGAAGCGGTGCTCGGCGGCAAGGTGCGCGCCCCGACGCTCGACGGCGAGGTCGAAATCGCGGTCCCGCAAGGCGCCAGCAGCGGGCGGACCCTGCGCCTGCGCGGCAAGGGCCTGCCCGCGGCGGGCGAGTCCAAGCAGGGCGACCTGCTCGCGACGCTGCGGATCGTGCTGCCGACCGACGGCGATCCCGAACTGGCGGGGCTGATGCGGCGCTGGCGCGAAGAGAAGGCCTATCATCCGCGCGAGACGATGACGTCCTGAACCGGGGCCGCGGCGCGGATGCGGGGCTCACTCTCGCGTCGACAGACAATAGCCTTCGCCGTGCAGCCAGCAGGTCGATTCCCGGGCATGCGCGTCGAGACGCAGCGAACGCACGAAGTTCTGGCCGCCCTGGCCGAGCGCCCGCGCCAGCGCCCGCTCCGATTCGGGAGTCCTCGCGCCCGCGCAAGGATAGATCGCAACCCCGGCTACGGCCGCTGCGCGGTGGAAGTCCCGATCGGATGAGCGCTCGACCATGAAGACGACGCCGCGCCAGTCGCCCGCGGTCAACGGAAGGAGCATGCGTCCGCCCGGCTTCAGGGCGCCGAGCCAGGCCGGCATCGGCCGGGTGGCGCCAGCGTTCACGACGATTGCGTCGACCGGTCCGGGATCGAAGGTCGCGCCGTCCCCCGCAACGAGCCGAACCTGCGGCCAGTGCGCGAGATTGGTCCTCGCCCGCTCAGCGAGCCCGGCGTCGATTTCCACGGCGATGACCGCGCCGTCACGCCCCGTAAGTTCGGCGATGACGGCCGAGTAATAGCCCGCGCCCGCGCCGATCTGGCAGACCCTGTCGCCGGCGCGGATCTCGAGCCTGTCGAGGAGCCGCGCCCAGAACTGGGGCTTGCCGTTGTTCAGTTCGCGCGCCGCATCGATGGCGAACAGAACGTCGTGGTAGGCCGATCTCGGATCCTCGCCCGGCGCCTCCCAATAGCCGTCTTCGAAATCGAAGACCTGCCAAGGGCGTTCGCCGAGAAAGCGCTCGCGCGGGACTATCGCGAAGGCTTCGACGACGCGATCGGATCGCACATGGGCGACGTATCGCAATTCCTCGGCGAAGGCCGCGCGGGCCGCTTCGATCGGTTGAGGCTCTACGTCCATGGTTTCGTCTCCAAATCAGGGCGTGCGGAAAGGCGGCGGCCGAAGCGCCGCGCGGACATCGAAAATTTTTCGGCCCCGCTGTCCGCGCCAGCCTTTGCGCCGCGCATAATCGGGGGATGGAAACCCCCGAACTCGAACGAGGCGCCGCCTACGAGGCCGTGGAATCGGCGACATCGGTCGCGCGCGCGCTCGCCGATCTCACGGAGACCGATCTGCTGCGCCTTCAGGCTCTGGCCCGCCTGCGCGCCAGGGGCCTGCCCGATGGCGCGAGTTGGTCCGATCTCCTGCATGAGGCGATCGTGCGGGCGCTGGACGGATCGCGCCGTTGGCCTCCGGGGCTGCCGTTCCTCGTGTTCATGGCGGGCGTGATGCGCAGCCTGTGCGGCGAGATATGGCGCCGCCAGCGGCGCGAAGCCGAACTGATCGTCTTGCGGAACGAGGTCGAAACTCGGGAACCGGCCTGCCCCGGGCCGGATCAGGAGCGCGTCCTCGCCGCGGCCGAGGCGGTGCGCGCGCTGCTGCGTCTGTTCGCGGACGACCGGATCGCGCTCCGGATCGTAAACGGCCTGGCCAATGGCCTGTCGGCCCAGGAAATCCGCGCCATGCACGATCTCTCGCCGACAGAATACGACAGCGCGCGCCGTCGCATGCGCCGCGCGCTGCTGCGGATCGGCCTGACCTGGGGCGCGCCATGACCGGGAATCCGCGGAAGGATCGGACGCCGGAGCGCGACCTCGCCGCATTGCTGGACGCGCTCGCCGCCGAACTGCTGTCGGCGCCGGACGAGGAAGTGCGCGCGCTCCTGCGCGAGGCGGGCGCCAAGGGTCGCGGCGCGGCTGCGGCGGTTCGGGATCTGGCGAGCCTCGCCTTGGCCGAATCCGAGGCCGCGCCGATCCCGAATTTCGTCGCGCCTGGCGCCTCGGACCGCCTCACCCGCAATCATTAGCGAGCGGGGCGAGGCGGCGCGTCGAAACCGCTTCAGCCGCCGACCGGGATCACGTCGACCGCGACATCGAGCTTCTGCCGCCCGGACGAGAGAATCACGCCCTCGACCGGCGCGGCGTCCGAATAGTCGCGCCCGACCGCGGTGACGATATGGTCGTCGCCGACCGGAATCGCATTGGTGGGATCGAGGCCGAGCCAGCCGAACTCCTGGCCGCACCAGACATTGACCCAGGCGTGCGAGGCGTCGGCGCCGGCGAGGCGCGGCCGGCCGGGCGGGGGGACGGTGCGGATGTAGCCGCTGACGTAGAGCGCCGGCAGGCCGAGCCCGCGCAGGCCCGCGATCATGATATGGGCGAAGTCCTGGCAGACGCCGCCGCGCTTGGCGAAGGCGTCGGCAGGCGCGGTGGTGACCGCCGTCGCCTTGGAATCATACTTGAAGTCGGCTTTGATGCGCGCGTTGAGTTCGATCGCGGCCTCGTAGATCGGCCGGCGCGGCGGAAAGCTCTCGCGCGCGTAGAGCGTCGCGGCCTCGAACACCTTGACCAGCCGGCTGCCGTAGAGCGCGAAGGCGGGCGATTCGGCGCCGAGCGACGTGGAGGCGGTGGCGTCGCGCGCGACCGTCTCCCAGGCCGGCGTCAGGCCGGGCGCCGGCGGCGTCGGTCGCCGGACCTCGACCCGCGCGGCGGAGCGGATGACCAGTTCGCGATGCGGCGCTTCGATGCGCATCCGCACGACGCGGTTGCCGAATATGTCGGCGCGCTCGTTCCATTGGTCCGGGGGCGGGGCGACGTCGATCTCGCTGCGTTCGACCAATTGTCCGTCGGTCGAGGGCAGCAACAGGCGCAGCGTGCACGTGTTGGCGGCGACCGGCGCCCCATAGCGGTAGCGGGTGAGATGGCGCACGTCGTAGATCACGCGAGGCCCGTGACCTTTTCCGCGCGCGCGTGATTGGCGCCCTGCAGGAAGTATCGCGCCGCGATCGCCTCGGCGAGCGCCATCAGGCGCTGCTCGAAGCCGAGGATTGCGAGATCGTCGATCTTGTCGGCGTCCTGGGTCGCCAGATCCGCCCGCAACTGGGTCGACAGGCGGCGCGGCTCCTCGAGCATGCCGTCCTGGCGCAGGATCGGCAGCGCCGCCATGTGATCGTCGCTGGCGGCGACCTGGAAGGCGACCGAGCGCGGGTTGAAGGGATCGAGCAGCGCCATGTCGCGCACCGGACCCGGCGCGACGCCGGTGAGATAGCGCGAGCGGTAGGTGATCTGGGAATCGATGAGGTCGAGCAGGACGTCGAGATTATGCGCGCTCGGGTCGCGGCCGGCGAACTGCCGGGCGAGCCGGCAGGTGTTGATGCCGCGCTCGATGCGCCGGCCCATGTCGTAGAAGATCCAGCCGGCGCCGCGGTTGAAATTCTCGTCGAACAGGCCCGACAGCGCGGCGATCGTGGTCAGCGCTTCGTCGGCGCAATCGACGATCTCGGGCTCCAGCAGCGCGCGGTCGGGCGCGCCCAGAATGCAGGTCTCGAGCCGCCCGATCAGCCGCCAGGTCTCGGGGTTCAGGCGCTCGCGAATCACCGAGGCGGCGTTGCGCGCGGCCCGCGCGATCGACAGCGCCGAGCCGCTCGCCTCGGGGTCGCGCAGCGCGATCGCGCTTGCAACAGCCGCCGATTCCCGGGCGGCCGCCGGCGAGACGGCGCCCCAGGCCAGCAGAATCCCCTTGAGCTTCTCGAGCGACTGGCGCGCGCCCTCGGCCGGCGTGTCCGGGTCCATCGCCCGGCCGCTCATGCAGCGCGCCAGCCGCAGCGTCGCCTCCTCGCGTTCGAGATAGCGGCCGAACCAGAACAGATTGTCGGCGGCGCGGCTCGGCAGATTGCCGAGCAGCCGGATGATGCGCACCTTCTCGGGCGAGGGCAGCAGGCTGGTCGCCTCGACCGGGCGGTCGCTGAGCACCCAGACGTCGGCCGATTCGACGCCCTCGCCCATCGAGACCGCGCGCGCGTCGGGCTGGTCGGAGACGCGGCAGAAGCCGCCTGGCATCACGCGCCAGCCCTCGGGCGTGGCGGCGGCGTAGACCCGCAGCACGAACGGCCGCGGCGCGAACCGCCCGTTCTCCCAGCGCGGCGTGGTGGACAGACGCACGATGTCCTGCCCGACGTAATCGACGCCGCGCGCCGCTATGCCCTGCGCCAGGCGCGCGCGATCGGCCCGCGAGAGCTCGGCGCCGACGATGCTGCGCTGGCCCTCGAAGCCGCCGATCTGGTCGCCGAAGGCGCCGGCGATCGCGATCTCGCCGAGCGAATCCAGAACCCGCTCGCGCTCGCCGGCCTGGCCGCACCACCAGGTCGCGATGCTCGGCATCAGGAGATCCTCGCCGAGCAGGCGCCGGGCGAGGCCGGGCAGGAAGGCGAGCAGCGCGCGCGCTTCCAGGAGCCCGGAGCCGGGCATGTTCTCGACCGCCACCCCGCCGGCGCGGATCGCATCGACCAGGCCGGGCACGCCGATATGGGAGGCCGGATTGAGCTCGACGGGATCGCACCAGTCGGCGTCGACGTGGCGCCACAGCACGTCGGCGCGCTTCAGCCCGGCGATCGTGCGCACGAAGATATGGCCCTCGCGCATGACCAGGTCGCCGCCCTCGACGAGCAGAAAGCCGAGATAGCGCGCGAGATAGGCCTGTTCGAAATAGGTCTGGCTCCACGGGCCCGGCGTGAGGATGCAGATGCGCGGGCCCGAACGCTGGGCGCTCGCGCGCAGCCCGGCGCGGAATTCTCGAAAGAACGGCGCCAGCCGCTGCACCTTCATTTCGGCGTAGAGACTGGGAAAGGCCTGCGAGACGACGAGCCGGTTCTCGAGCGCGTAGCCCGAGCCGGAGGGCGCCTGAGTGCGGTCGCCGAGCACCCACCAGCGCCCGTCGGGGCCGCGTCCGATATCGGCGGCGTAGAGGCGCAGCCAGCGCCCGCCGGGCGGCGCGACGCCGCGCAACGAGGCCAGAAAATCCGACGATCCGGTCATGGCGGCGGCGGGCAGCGCGCCGTCGGCGACCAGGGCGCCGGGGCCGTAGATGTCGGCGAGCACGCGCTCGAACAGTTCGGCGCGCTGCTCGACGCCGCGAGCGATCTCGCGCCATTCGCTCTCCGGGATCAGCAACGGCACACGGCTCAATGGCCATGCGCGCTCGGCGCTCTCGCCCTGCACCCGGTACGACATGCCCATCGCACGGATACGCTGGTTGGCCGATTCCAACCGCTGTTCGATCGCCTCCTGGTCGAGACCGGCGAGCGCATTCAGCAGATGGCGCCAATGGGGGCGCACCGCGCCATCGCCCCCGATGAATTCGTCCGGCGTCCCATCGAGCGGGACATAGCCTTGCGTCCACGCCGCGACGCGTTCGCCGACGGGGTCGCGATTCCTCGCCGCGGACCGGGACTTAGCGACCAAGGGGTCTCCGCAGGTCCAATGTCATGGGAAATTCGCGGCTCGACTCGTCGGGGGGGATGGGCACGTGGCCGCCAGTATGGCCGTGATCCTGAAAACGCGCCAGCCGCCGGGCCTCCGCTTCGTAGGAGTTCACAGGAGACGTATCGTAGTTGCGGCCGCCGGGATGCGCGACATGGTAGACGCAGCCGCCCAGCGACCGGCCGCTCCAGCCGTCGAGAATGTCGAAAGTCAGCGGCGCGTCCACGGGCGCGGTCGGATGCAGGCCCGACACCGGCTTCCAGGCCTTGAACCGCACGCCGGCGACCGCCTCGCCGGCGGCGCCGGTCGCGGTCATCGGCATCCTGCGGCCGTTGCAGGCGATGACGTGGCGGCCCGGCGCGAGCCCGCGGGTCCTCACCTGCAGGCGCTCGACCGAGGAATCGACATAGCGCACCGTGCCGCCGCCGCCGGTCTCCTCGCCCATCACATGCCAGGGCTCGAGCGCCTGACGGACTTCCAGCTCGACGCCGCCATGCTCGACGCGGCCGTAGAGCGGAAAGCGGAATTCGCGTTGCGCCTCGAACCAATCGGGGTCGAAGCGATAGCCGGCGTCGCCGAGATCGGCGAGCACGCCGAGGAAATCCTCCCAGACGAACTGCGGCAGCATGAACCGGTCGTGCAGCGAGGTGCCCCAGCGGATCGGCGCGCCGCGCTGCGGCTCGCGCCAGAACCAGGCGACGAGCGCGCGCAGCAGCAACTGCTGGGCCAGACTCATGCGCGCGTCGGGCGGCATTTCGAACGACCGGAACTCGACGAGGCCGAGCCGACCGGTCGGGCTGTCGGGCGAATACAGCTTGTCGATGCAGAGCTCCGCGCGATGGGTGTTGCCGGTGACGTCGGTCAGCAGGTTGCGGAACAGCCGGTCGACAAGCCAGACCGGCGGCGCCGGCTCTCCGGGCCGCGGCAGGTTGGCGAGCGCGATCTCCAGTTCGTAGAGCTGGTCGTCGCGCGCCTCGTCGATCCGCGGCGCCTGGCTCGTCGGCCCGATGAACAGCCCGGAGAAAAGGTAGGACAGCGAGGGATGGCGCTGCCAGTAGAGGATCAGGCTGCCGAGCAGGTCGGGCCGGCGCAGGAACGGCGAATCCTCGGGCCTGGCGCCCCCGAGCACGACGTGATTGCCGCCGCCCGTGCCGGTGTGCCGGCCGTCGACCATGAACTTGTCGACGCCGAGCCGCGTCTGGCGCGCCTCCTCGTAGACGGCGGTCGTGGTCTCGACCGCCTGCCGCCACGACGCGGCGGGATGGATGTTGACCTCGATCACGCCGGGATCCGGGGTCACCTTGATCAGATCGATGCGTGGATCATAGGGCGGCGCATAGCCTTCGATGCGCACCGGCATGCCTCTGGCCTGCGCGGTCGCCTCGACCGCGGCGAGCAGTTCGAAATAGTCGTCGAGCTTGGGCACCGGCGGCATGAACACGCACAGCACCCCGTCGCGCGGCTCGATCGACAGCGCGGTGCGCACGACGCCGTCCTGCGCGACCTGCTCGGAAAAGCCCTGCGGCGCGCCCGGCTCGACCTGGGCGACGTCGACCATCCGCTGGAAATGCGCGGGCTCGGGCAGCGGCCCGCGCGGCTCCATCGGGTCCTGCTGATGGATGTAGGGGAAGGCGGCCGGCGGCACGAAGGCGAGCGACTTCATCGGCAGGCGGTAGCCGACCGGCGAATCCCCGGGAACGAGAAACAGCTTGCCGCGCCGCAGCGGCCAGCGTTCGCTGACCCAGCGCGATTTCGTCGAGGCCGCCGCGTTCCAGCGCTGGATCGGCAGCACGAAGCCGGTCGGCCGCGACAGGCCGTGCTCGAAGGTGCGCACCATGCGCGCGCGCTCCTCGGGATCGTCGATCTTCGGATCGGAGGGATCGACATTGACCGGCAGCGCATTTTCCTTCAGCAGCCAATAGGCCGCGTCCTCATAGGCGGGCACGACAAAGTCGGCCTCGATGCCGAGGCGTGAGGCGAGCTCGGCGCCGAGCGCCCGTGCGTCCTCGTCGGCGATCGCGCGCGGATCGTCGCTGCCGGCGATCAGGGCCGGATCGTTCCAGATCGGCTCGCCGTCCTTGCGCCAGTAGAGCGAGAAGGCCCAGCGCGGCAGGCTCTCGCCGGGATACCATTTGCCCTGGCCGAAATGCAGGAAGCCGCCGGGCGCGAACCGGCGCTGGAAGCGGCGGATCAGCGCCTCCGCGCGCCCGCGTTTGGTCGGGCCGACCGCCGCGGTGTTCCATTCCGGCGCGTCGTAATCGTCGATCGAGACGAAGGTCGGCTCGCCGCCCATGGTCAGGCGCATGTCCTGGGCGGCGATGTCCCGGTCGACCTGCTCGCCGAGCGCGTCGAGCTTCGCCCAGGCCGCGTCGGAGAACGGCAGCGTCACGCGCGGCGCCTCGCGCAGCCGCTCGACCTTCATGTGGAAATCGAACGTCACCTGCGCAGGCTCGACCACGCCCGAAATCGGCGCCGCCGACTGGTAGTGCGGCGTCGCGCAAAGCGGCAGGTGACCCTCGCCGCACAGGAGGCCGGACGTGACGTCGAAGCCGATCCAGCCGGCGCCCGGCACATAGACTTCCGTCCAGGCGTGCAGGTCGGTGAAATCGTGATCCGTGCCCATCGGGCCCTCGATCGGATCGACGTCGGCGCGCAGCTGGATCAGATAGCCCGAGACGAAGCGCGCCGCCAGACCGAGCCGGCGCAGGATCTGGACGAGCAACCAGGCCGAGTCGCGGCACGAGCCGGACCCCAGCGCGAGCGTCTCCTCGGGCGCCTGGACGCCCGGCTCCATGCGGATGACATAGGCGATCTTCGCCTGCAGCCGCGAATTCAGCGCGACCAGGAACGGGATCGTGCGCGTGCGCTCGTGGGAAAGTTCGGCGACGAATTGCTCGAGCAGCGGGCCGACCGGCTCGGGGACGAGATTGGCGGCGAGATCGGCGCGCAATTCGTCGGCATACTGGAAAGGGAATTCCTCCGCATAGGGTTCGACGAAAAAGTCGAAGGGATTGATGACCGCCAGTTCCGCAGTGAGGTCGACCGAGACGCTGAATTCCCCGGCCTTCTCAGGGAAGACGAAGCGCGCCAGCCAATTGCCGTGCGGGTCCTGCTGCCAGTTCACGAAATGCTCGGCCGGCGTCACCTTCAGCGAATAGCTCGGCACCTTGGTGCGGCAATGGGGCGCCGGCCGCAGACGGACGGTTTGGGGCCCGAGCGCGACGGGACGATCGTAGGAATAGCGCGTGACGTGTTGGAGTCCGACCAGAATCGCCAAGACGTTCCCTTCGGGAGTTGGGCGCGGCGGCGGGGCGCGCACGGAGCGGTTGTCGCGCGATTTGGCCCGTAGCCCGCCGCGAATGTCAATGGAGCGCGGCGCCGTCGCGAGCGATTGCCTAAATTCTCGCCATTGCGCCGCAAGGGTTGGCGGCGGGCCTGTCTCGCGGGTTGCGCCGCCGCGCGGTCGGGATGTCGGAGCCTCGGCGCCGATCGCATCGCACGGCCGCGGCCAGCGGAGTCTTGCCGAATCCACTGCCGCTGCGTCCCGACCGCTCGGCGACCGCCGCCCGTTCATCGCGTCACCTTCGCGTCCGGATCCGCCAATCCGGGTCGAAGCCCGGACCCTCGGCGGCGATCGCGTGGAGGTCGTTCCACGCCTCGCTCACCAGAATCGGCGGCACGGCGGACAATGGAACGGCGCGGCGCCGCGCCGCTCGGGCGCCGCTGCGCGCAAAGCTCAGCCTGACCAGAGCGCATGGCGCGTCGCTCCGACGAAGCCGGCTCGCCGTGAATTCGATGATCGCGACGCGCTCCGCGGTGGGAAAGGACTTTTGGTAGGTCGTGAAATGCGCGCCGTCGGCGGGCGCGCCGCGCTGGTAGCCGAGCCGGCGCGCCGCCGCGCGCAGGGCGAATGTTTCGAGCATCCAGCCTTCGCGGTCGCGGATCGCGTCGTCGTCGGGCCGCGCAGCGTCGGCAAGCAGGAGCGGGCGCGCCAACTGCTCGAACAGCGGCGCGATCCGATGGCCGGACAAGCGCTCGCGCCAGCTCCGCGCCTGCGCGTCGTCGAGCAGCGCGCGATGGGCGATTCCGACGCCGGCGAAGGCGACGAGCGCGATCGGCTCGTCCTGCGAGCCGGCGTAGCCGCCGGCGCCGAGCGGCCGAAAGCTCGCCGCCGTCATCCGGTCCGCGTCGAAGCCGACGAAAATCAGGCCCTCGCAAAGGCGGCCGACGATCGGATGCCCGAACAGATCGGCCTCGATTCCGGCGGTCGGCCAGATCCGGCCGGCGCACATCGCCTCGTGCAGTCGCGCGGCCTGCTGCTGGATCGTTTGCCGGAGGTCCCTCTTCAGCCCGGCGAGCGCGCTCCTTGCGCGCCTCGCCGCGGCATCGTCGCCGGCCGGCAGCCGGTTCACGATCCGGCCGCCGGGATTGCGCAGCGCGACGCGGAGATCGGGGCCGAGGGTCGCCGTATAGATCCCGTCCCCTGTCGCGATCGCGAGCGCGCCACGGGCGTCGAGGCCGGCGGTCGGAATGGCGCGGTCGGCCAGCTCCTCGCGCGTCCAGCCGCGCGCCGCGGCGATCGCATCGACGAGCGCGTCTGCGTGTCTGCGCACTCCCGCGGCGCGCCACCGCGTCGCGATCGCGAGCGCGAATTGCAGCGCGGCGGGGGCGGGATTGTTCGCGAGCGCGTCGAGCAGCGCCTTGCATTGCCGGGCGCGCCGGCGATGGTCGCGGAAATAAGCCTTGATCATCCCGACCGCTTCCGCCGCCGGCGCGCCGCGCGCGAGCGCGAGGATTCCGCGATGGGCGATCGCGCTGCGCCGATAGCCGCCGAGCCGCTCGCGCCTCAGCATGGCGAACGCGTCTTCGCGGCGGAACGCGGGCGACCATCGCCGGCGGCTGCGCCACAATCGGTCGGCGTTGGCCTCGGCGAAGGCGTTCGCCTCGGCCTGCGTGGGCCGGAGCGTGTCATAGGCGATGAAGGATGAAAGTACGAAGGTCCCGAGCCTTTCGGCGCTGGTCGTTTCGAGCCGATCGAGCGCGAGGTTCAACCGGGCATCGCCGCCCGGCGTCTTCAGTTTGTCGGCCAGCACGACCCACCAACGGGCGATCTTGGACGGGACCCGGCGCCCGTCGCGCCAGGCGAGGGCGGGCAGACGGTCGAGCGGTGCGCAGGCGCCGACCGCGCTCTTCGTCCTGGCGAGGCCGGCGCGCGCCTGGGCGAGCAGGCGCGCCTCGTCGAACTCGTCGGAAATGTCGTCGCCGAGCGCGTCCAGCGCGCCGAGCATCGCCGCCCGTCCCGCATCGGTCCTCTCCTGCTCGAGCGCTGCGCGCAGCGCCGGGACCGCCTGGCGGTCGCGCCGCGCGCGCAGCCAGTCGGCGGCGCCGATCCGGCGGCTCCGCGCCCCGCTCGACAGAAACGGCGCGATCAGCGCGCCGACGCTGCGCGTCGAGGCGAGAATCGCGCGCGCGAGCGCCTTGTGGTCCTTCCGGCCGTCGAGCGCGCAGTCGAGCAGCGTGTTGAGATGCCGGCGCGGCGGCGCCGGCAGGGTGGCCAGCAGTTCGAGCGCCCGAGTCGCGTGGAGCGACGCGGCGGGCGGCGCAGGCGCCAGGCCGAACGCCTGGTCGAGCAGGTCGAGATTTTCCGCGACGACCGGCCACACGCGGCCGGGATCCGGCGCGTAGGCGTCGACGAACAGGCGTCCCCAGTCCTGCTCGAGGATGCCGGTCAGGAACGTCCGGGGATCGCCGCCGACGGCCGCGCAGACCGCGAGCGTCGGCCGCAGGTCGGCCGCCGCCCCGGCCCGCTTGGCGAGCAGTCGCCGGGCCGGCGATCCGCCCTCGACCGCATCCGTCAGGTGCGACGCCCACAGGCCTGGCGGGCCGGGCAGCAGCGCGGTCAGGCGGGCGAGGTGATGGAGCGTGACCGCCGGGTCGTCCAGCAGCGCCTCCAGCCGCGCCTCGTAAAGCCGGGCGGCGGAGGGATAGTCGTGGCCCGGCGGCGCGGCGAGAATCCTGGTCCGCTCCGTCGCGCGGCGCGGATCGACCCGACCGGCCATCACGTCGACGAACTCGCCGATCGCCTCCGCGGGATAGGGCGCCGCGTAGCGCGCGGGGGCGAACCGGCGCTCCGGTTCGTCCGGCGGCGGTGCGGCGCGCCGCGCCCGCCGCTCCGCGAATTCGCGCTCCGCCTCGCAATTGGCCGCCGCGACCGCCGCCTCGAGTCCGGCGGCGAGGCCCGCGGGCGGCGGCTCGTCCGGCGGCGGGGGTTCGGCGCGCGGGATCGCGATCCGCGCGCCGTCGATCCCGAGATAGCCGTGCGCGTCGTCAGACGCCGCGCCGGGCCGCCCGGCGAGCCGCAGCGGCCCGAGACGCTCCACGATCGCCTTGCGGACGCTGCGCGCGGTCTCGCCGGGGGCGTGCCGCTCGATCAGCGCCCGCGCGCCCGACGTCGCGCGCCTGGCGAGCACCGTCACGGCGGCGAGGCGTTCCTCCGCCCGTTCGGAGCCGAGCATCGCGGCTGCGCGGTCGCAGACCTGCCGCTCGGGACAGGCGGCGAGCGCGTCGAACGCCGCCCTGGCTTCGGATTTGCGGCCGCGCGCGACCGAAGCGAACAGGAAGTCGCAGAATTCCGGCCGGTCGGCGACGCCGCCGCGCCCCAGGAAGACGATGAAGCGGACCCGTCCCCTGGCGTCCAGCGACCGGGCGCCGGCGAGCGCGCGCGCCGGCGCCGCGGCCAGGACTTCGCCGAGGCCCGCCATGTTCAGCAGGGCTCTGGGAGCGGCGCCCCAGGGGTGGCGCTCCGGCGTGGCGAACAGCGCGTCGGTCAGCGCCGCCTGATCGGCGCCGTCGAGCGCCAGAAGTTCGAGGCAACGCGCGCCGTCGAGCAGCCAGCACGCGCCCGCCGGCGCCGGCTGCGGCCCGCGCAGGCAACGGTCGGCCCCGTGCAGCAGGGCGCGGAAGAATTCCGGCGAGGCCGCGGTGCCCGGCATCTGGGCCGCCTGGCTCGTCACCGTCAGATAGGCCGCGACGACCTCGCCGAGCCGCCGGACCGCCGCGGCGTCCCAGCCCTCCGGCGCGAGGAAGAGGCGGCGCGCGGCGCGGGCTTTCGCCTCCTGGAGCGGATAGAGATCATCCCACGACGGCGCCGTCGCAGCGCCGGCGAGGCGCGCCGGCGCGTCTCCCTCGCCGTCGAGCACGTAGCGGCGCGCGGCCGAGGCGAGCCCCTGCGCCACGACTTCGAGGTCGGCGAGGTAGCGTCCGAGGGCCGCGACGTCGCCCGCCGAAAACCTCGCGCCGGCCGCGGGCGCCGCCGCGATTCGCTCGATGGTCTCACCGATCACGATGCAACTCCAGATCGACATCTCGCAGTGAATGCACGCAATGAGAGCATAGCCGATCCGGCCGGGCAGTCGAGTCTTTTTTCACCCGCCCGGTCGCCAAACTGGGGGGCGACGCCGGATGGACATTCCCGCGACGGTCGGCCGCCGCGCCCGCGTCAAAGGAAGCTCTGCGGATCCACGTCGACGGCGACCCGCACGCCGCCGCGCGGCGGCGCGGCGGCGAGCAGAGCGCGCAGGAAGCCCTGGAGGTCTGCGGCGCGCGGGGCCTTGACCAGGAGCCGGAAGCGATGGCGGCCGCGCAGCAGCGCGATCGGCGCCTCGGCCGGGCCGAGCAGTTGCATCTCGCCGGCCTGCAATTCGCCGCCGACCGGGGCGAGCCGCCAGCGCTGGTTCGGCGGCAGCGCGAAGGCGGCGCGGGCCAGCGTCCGTGCGTAGGATTCGGCGCCGCCGCGATCGGCGCCCGAGACGACGAGCGCAGCGAGCCGGCCGAACGGCGGCAGGCCGCCGCGCCGGCGCTCGGCGGTCTCCTGCGCATAGAAGCGTTCGACGTCGCCCGACAGCAGCGCGGCGATGACGGGATGTTCGGGCTGCCAGGTCTGCAGCAGCCCTCGGCCGGGCTTCTCGCCTCGGCCGGCCCGGCCGGTCGCCTGTTGCAGCAGCTGGAAGGTCCGCTCGGCGGCGCGCGGATCGCCATTGGCGAGCCCGACGTCGGCGTCGACGATCCCGACCAGCGTCAGCAGCGGGAAATTATGGCCCTTGGCGATCAGCTGGGTGCCGATCAGCAGATCGTAGTCGCCGCGCGCCGCCGCCGCGAGCTGGTCGCGCAGGCGCTCGAGCCCGCCGGGAAAGTCGGACGACAGCACGAGCAGCCGCGCCTGCGGAAACAGCGCCTGCGCCTCCTCGGCGAGCCGCTCGACGCCGGGCCCGCAGGCGGTCAGGCTGTCGGCGTCCTGGCAGGCCGGGCAGATTTCGGGACGCCGTTCGACATGGCCGCAATGGTGGCAGACGAGCGCGCGGCGGAAGCGGTGCTCGACCAGCCAGGCCGAGCAGTTCGGGCACTGGAACCGATGGCCGCAGGTCCGGCACAGGGTCAGCGGCGCATAGCCGCGCCGGTTGAGGAACAGCAGCGACTGCTCGCCGCGCGCAAAGCCCGCCTCGACGCCGGCGATCAGCCGCGGCGAAAGCCAGCGCCCGCGCGGCGGCCCTTCGCGCCGCAGGTCGATCGCGGCGAGCGCGGGCAGCGCCCGCGCGCCGTAGCGCGCGGCGAGCTTCAGCCAGCCGTAGCGCCCCTGCTCGGCGTTGACCCGCGTCTCGATCGAGGGCGTCGCCGTGGCGAGGATCACGGCGGCGCCCTCGAGCCGGGCGCGCACCACCGCCATGTCGCGCGCGTGATAGGGAACCCCGTCCTCCTGCTTGTAGGCGCCCTCGTGCTCCTCGTCGACGACGACGAGGCCGAGCGCGGCGAACGGCAGGAACAGCGCCGAGCGCGCTCCGGCGACGACGCGCGCCTCGCCGCTGGCGACCGCGCCCCACAGGCGCTCGCGCCGCCGCGCGGGGACGCCAGAATGCCATTCGGCGGGCCGGACGCCGAAGCGCGCGGCGAACCGATCGAGGAACTGTCCGGTCAGCGCGATCTCCGGCAGGAGGATCAAAGCCTGCCGGCCGGCGCGCAGCGTCGCCGCGATCGCCTCGAAATAGACTTCGGTCTTGCCGGCGCCGGTGACGCCCTCGAGCAGGTTTGCGCCGAACCCGCCGCGCTCGACCGCCGCGGCGAGCGCCTGCGCCGCCTGCGCCTGGTCGGCCTCGAGCGGGGTCGGGGCGAAATCCGGGTCCGGCGCGGGCGCGACCGGCTCGGGCGCGAGGGCGACGACCTCCAGCGCGCCGTCGTCGACCAGCCCGTCGATGACGCCGCTCCCGCATCGCGCGGCCTCGGCGAGCGCCGATTTGGCGATCGGGCGCTGCGGGTCGAGCGCCGCCAGGACCCGCGCGCGCGCCGGCGTCAGCCGGTCGGGCGCCTTGCCGGTTCCGCGCAGGCCGAACCGCGCCGCGGGCGCGCCGGCGACCTCGGGCGCGCGGATCGCCATCCGCAGCACCATGCCGCGCGGCGCCAGCGTCCAGCGCGCGACCCAATCGACGAAATCGAGCAGCGGACGGCGCAGCGGCGGCCAGTCGCGCAGCCCGGCGACCGGCTTGAGATTGTCGCCGGCGCCCGGTTCGACCGCCCAGACCACGCCGGTGGTGCGCCGCCGGCCGAGCGGGACCTCGACGAACTGCCCCGGCCGGAGATCGAGGCCGGCGGGAATCCGGTAGCTGTAGGCGGTGTCGACCGCGACGGGGGCGAGCACATGGGCGACGCCGCCGGGCGCGGTCGCGTCATGCTCGTCCGGGCCGGCGCTCCGGCTCGACGATTGCGGCGCGGCGCTCCCCGTCAGGCGCCCTTCTTGGCGCCGGGGGCGTCGATGCGTTCGGCGATGCGCGCCGACTTGCCGCGGCGGTCGCGCAGGTAATAGAGCTTGGCGCGCCGCACCTTGCCGCGCCGCACGACCTTGATCGAATCGATCATCGGCGAATAGACCGGGAACACGCGCTCGACGCCCTCGCCGTAGGATATCTTGCGGACGGTGAAGCTCTCCTGCAGGCCGCCGCCGCTGCGCGCGATGCAGACGCCCTCATAGGCCTGGACGCGGGTTCGCTCGCCTTCCCGAACCTTGACGTTGACGACGACGGTGTCGCCGGGCTGGAACGGCGGGATTTTCGAATTGGCGCCCAGCCTGGCGGCCTGCTCGGCGTCGATCGTCTCGATGATGTTCATGGTCGTCTCCAGGGCCGCGACGCCCGGCGGTCCGGCCGGGCGGAGCGGTTCGGCGCGCTGTTTTCAGTCAGGGGCCGGCTGGTACACCAAACCGGCGCCGGTGTCGACATGGCGCCCGCCGAATGTTCGGCCGAGCCGAAGCGTTCACGCCGCGGCGGCGGCTTCGGCGAGCTTCTTCTCGATCTCGCGCTTCAAGAGGACGGCGCCCTGCGAGAGCTCGTCGTCATGGGCCTTGACGAGGAAGGCGTCGAGCCCGCCGCGATGCTCGACCGATCGCAACGCGGCCGCGGCGACGCGCAGGCGCACCGAGCGCGCGAGCGACTCGGAGATCAGCGTCACGTTGCACAGGTTGGGCAAGAAGCGCCGGCGCGTCTTGCGGTTGGAGTGGCTGACGTTGTTGCCACTCTGAACGGCCTTGCCGGTCAATTCGCAACGGCGTGACATCTGGCGGCTTCCCCTGCAGAATCGGGATTTGAGGAGGGCCCGGCCGAACGACGCCGATCCGGGCCGCCTAGAAAAAAGCGTCCCGCCGGCCGATCGGGTCGTGGCGTCTCTGGTCGGCGGTCTATAGGGGAACGGGTTTGGGGCGTCAAGGCGCGGCCGGCGGTCAGGAACTGCCCTTGCCGGGCGGCCGCCGCACGCAGTTGAGCGCGGACGAGCCGGCGACGTGGACGCATTCCCATTGCGGCCCGACGCCGTAATTGATCAGCCGGCCGGGGTTCGGGGCGAGCTGGAAGCCGATATACAGAAAGACGAAGAACATGAGCAGGAGCACGGCGCCGGCGACGTTCCCCGGCGTGAAACCGGACCGTTTCATTCTCGCGCTCGACTCCCCGCGCCCGCCGACCGCGCCGCCTTCGCCCCGATGTCTCGCAGTCGTATACAGCATTCGGGACCGGCGGGCGAGGGGCGCCGGCGGGCGTCCGGCGATTTGAGCGAGGAGCGTCGACTTGGCCGAGCAGTCTTCCCCAGCGGACGCCGGCGCCGTGGCGCGGCTGCGCGCCCTGCGCCGCGACATCGCCCGCCGCGCGACCGATTGCGGACGCGATCCGGCCTCGGTGCGGCTGGTCGCGGTCTCCAAGACCCATCCGGCCGACGCGGTCTGGCCGACGATCGCCGAGGGCGGCCAGCGCCGGTTCGGCGAGAACCGGGTGCAGGAGGCGCAGCCCAAATGGGCCGACCTGCGGGCGCGCGCCGCCGCGTCCGGCTGGACGCTCGAACTGCACCTGATCGGCCCGCTGCAGAGCAACAAGGCGCGCGAGGCGGTCGAGACTTTCGACGTCATCGAGACCGTCGACCGCGACAAGCTCGCCGCCGCGCTCGCCGCGGCGATCGCCAGGACCGGCCGGCGGCCGCGCCTGTTCGTGCAGGTCAACACCGGCGCCGAGCCGCAGAAGGCCGGCGTGGCGCCCGGCGAGGCCGAAGCGTTCGTCGCCGCCTGCCGCGACCGCCACCGGCTGACGATCGACGGCCTCATGTGCATCCCGCCGGTCGACGAGCAGGCCTCGCCGCATTTCGCCCTGCTCGGCGCGATCGCCAGGCGCTGCGGGATCGCCGAACTGTCGATGGGAATGAGCGCCGACTGGCCGCTGGCGGTCCAGCTCGGGGCGACCTATGTGCGGATCGGCAGCGCGATTTTCGGGGCGCGCGGGTGATGCGCGCCGGGGCGGCGGCCAACCCGTCGCTGTGACCCGCCCGCGTCGCCGCGGTCCGGGAGCGGTGAAATTCTTGGAAATTCTTGGAACCCGTTTTTCTTGCTTTTTAAGCGATTTCAAGCGCCTGCGAGCAAAAAGAAGCGCCGTGGGGCGCTTGGGCGGGTTTCGCGGCGGCGGTGAATCTCCTTCGGTTCGCCTGGCTTGGACCGCGGGTCGATCACGAGCGTCGGTATGGACCGCGGGGATGGCTGGAGTCAAGATATTTTTCTGTAAAAGAGAAATTGGCGGCGCTGGGACGTGCCCGATCTCGACAGGCCGAACGCAGCCAATCAGCAGGCGTCCGTGCCGCCAGGGCCGGGCGCGCGCCTCGAAGTCGAGCCGGCTCCGGCGGTCGCTGCGCGCCAAGACGCGCTCCGCGAGGCTCGAGCCGCGCGCCCGGCCCCGGCCGTTTGCAGCCGCGACCTCTAGGTTTGGAAATATTCGGAAATTCATTTCTCGGCCCTTCGAGGGAATTCAAAGGGTTGCGG